>DBYM01000012.1:30022-35480 GCA_002309875.1 Cyanobacteria bacterium UBA1186 | reverse complement strand
AAGTATCGCTCCGGGATTTTCTCTTTTGATTTTAAGATACTGCTTCATTACGTCCGTAGTATCGTCAAGAATAACATCAGCACTGTTAATATGATTGATTTCAGAGTTTGTCATAGTTATAATTGTACATAAGAGAAACCAAGGGTGCAAGTTATGTTTAGATTTATAAAAATTGTGTTTAATGCCTTTTTACTTGTTTTGGCAATCATAGGATTTAATGCAATAGGCGGACAAAAATATGTTGAAATGGCAAAAAGCGGAATAACAAATTTTATCCAGCAAAGAACTATGGAAAGTGCAAGAAAAATAGGCGATTTCTCTAATCTTCACGAAGAATTTCAGATTGATAATACTGTAAATCTTTTGGGATACAAAGCAGTTTTGGCAGAACATAAAGTTTCGGGACAGAAAATGTGTATTATAGATTCCGGCAAGAAAACACTTTTAACCGCTTCCGATATACAAGGGGAAGGACTTGAAAAGAAATTACAGGACCTCGCCTCAAGTCTTAAATATCCCGCAATATCTTTTCAGGAAATCAAAATTGTTTCAAGAGGGTATCTGAATGTTTACGGACAAAACGTTCCTTATGCCAAGTTTGAAGCAAAATCAAATAAATTCCCGGTTTCCGATTTAGCGGGAATTGTATCGTGCGTTAAAACTTCCGACGGCTCGGATAAAGTGGTTATTTCCGTCAGCGAAAAGAAAAAGTATTCACAACTCATTGCAGATGAATTTTTTAAAAACGTTAAAGAGGGATAATTGAGAGCATGCAAAGACTGCTGTTAACAATAATTTCATTACTTCTGATAATATCGCCTGCTCTTGCTTCGGCTGACAAAACTTCCGAAGATTATCTGAAAGGCAAAAGGCATTTTGCAATAATGAATCCCGTTTCGGAACGTATTGCCCAAAGTGTTATAAAAAAAGCCCTTAAAAAAGAAACGAAGGGTAAATACAAAGTTAAATTAAACAGTTACACCCTTTCAAGTATGAAAAAAGGAATATTCAAGGACCTCGAAATCACAGGGAAACATCTTGAAGTCAACGGTATTGAAATCCCTTATGTAAAACTGATGACAATAACCGACTACAATTGGATTGACTATAACCAAACCCCTGTTGTATTCAAATCTGATATGACTTTTGACTATATTATGCATCTGTCCGAAAACAGTATAAATCAGGCTCTGCAGACAACGGAATACAAGAAAAATCTTGAAAAAGTTAACAAACGTGCTTATCCGATATTCATGATAAGCGACGTCAGAGTAAAACTCAGAAATGATAAAATGCACATTATTATGGAATACAATTTCCCCATAAAGCCTGCAAAAAAGAACCGCACTTTTATGGTCTCGAGCAGTCTTAACGTCACCAACAGCAAAGTAAAACTCACAAATATCGGATTTGATAATGCCTACGGAAGTCTTCCCATTGAAAAAGTTACCAATCTTGTAAACCTCGTTGATCCGCTTTCTTTCACACTTTCTCTTGTCGATAACAAAAAGTGCGACGGAAGATTTGACAGTGCTAAAATAGAAGATGACGTTGTTAAAATTGATGGTAAAATATATATTAAAAAAGAGGATTTAAAATGAACTTTTCACAAAGACTCGGATTATTTATACTGATACTTATTTCAGTCGCTTATGTTTATTTCTCATTCATCGGGAAAGAATTTAAACTGCCCGAATTCAAAAGGAACAATACAGAAGTCAGTCCGGCATACAACCCTTTTGAAAATAATGCAGAGGAAACTCCCGAAGCAAAACAGGAAAACGAAGTTAAGACGGTTAAAATATTTATTTTAGACAAATCCGGAAATCTTCGCTCCGTAAACAGGACCTGCGATTCTGCAGAACAGAAATCCTGTTTTGAATACGCAATCAAAGAACTCTTAAAAGCCCCTTCAAAATGGGAAAAATCAAAAGGTTTTATGTCTGAAATCCCTGCCGGAACAAAACTGTTATCCATAAGAGAATCCTCAGGGAACGTTCTTATTGACTTATCCTCAGACTTTGAAACAGGCGGAGGGGCGGAAAGCACTTATGTAAGAGTTAAACAGATTATCAAAACCGCTAACGCAAACACTTCATCTCCCGCATACCTGTACATCAACGGCAGGCAGGCAAACGTAATCGGCGGTGAAGGAGTTATGATAAAACAACCGTTAAATGAAAGGTCTTTAGATGAGTGATGAAGTAAACAAAGACCTTGATTACTATATGAATCTTGACTGGACTCTGATTGAAGGAACAGACCTGGACTTCAACGGAGAGCCTTATCATTATATTGAAATTAAAGAAATTCCGAGTTTTGCCTTTTGCGCCAAAACAAGAGAAAAGGCTCTGGAAAATTATAAAAAACAACTTCGGCTCTCTCTTATGCTTATGCTTGAAGACGGCGACCACATTGTAGAGCCGGGTGAAGAAACAGAAGATGACATTGACTGGGAAAGTATATGTCCGTAACAGATATTGCACAAATTCGCATAACAAAAATGTACTCCGATGATATCGAGGAGGTTGTTAAAATAGAAGAAGATGCCTATGGTGAGCACCATTGGTCAAAGTCCTCGTTCTACGACGAAATGCACAACAACCTTGCAAAATACTACTGCGCAAAGACTCCCGACGGAGAAATCGTAGGATATGCAGGCACGTGGCATATTCTTGACGAAGGGCATATCACAACAATTGCCGTAAAATCATCTCACTTAAGACGTCATATCGGCGAAGCAATAATTGTTAAGATTTTAGAAGATTGTTACGAAGAAAAAATAAAATACCTCACACTTGAAGTCAGAGCCTCAAATCAAGCAGCAATAGGCCTTTACACGAAATACGGATTTGATTCTCTCGGCACAAGAAAAGGTTATTATCAGGATAATAATGAAGATGCCTTAATAATGTGGACGGAAAACATTTTTTACGATAAATTTAAATCAAGGTTTGAAGAAAACAGAGAGAAACTTAAAAGTTTAATAAATATAATATAGGGTGAAAATGCCAAGAAGAATAGAGGAGCAGTTAAACAGTTTTAAATACAAAGGAGAGCCGATACGAGTTACGGTCGGAACCCTTGTGCTGATTTGTTTTTGTATTCTTTTATTAATCGTTGCAACCTTCACTCAGGTAACACTTCATAATCCTTTCGCTTCACTTATACCGCAGGACCCTGACAGTATGGAAATGTCAGTGAGCGGAATCTACAGATACATTCCGCAAATTCCTATGGTATTTTTTATAATTGCACTTCTCGGAAGAAAATTCGGAATCTTAGCCATCTGCGGATATATTCTGCTCGGAATGTTTTTCCCGATATTTGCTCTCGGAGGAGGAATTACATATCTCTTTGAATACAGGTTCGGATACATTCTCGCTTTTATCCCCGCAGTATTTTTCACGGGTACTCTGCTCAAAATAAAAACAGATTTCCTGCGAATTGTTCTCATGTCAATTCTCGGCGTTGCAGCAATACATATCCTTGGAATATTGTATATGCTCTTTATTGCAACCCTGAGACACACACCGTTTGAAATGGTCGCAGGCTGGATTGCCGCCCAAAGCGGGATACAAATCATTTACGATATTTTCTTTACAATTCTCGCAATCTACATCGGAAGATTTGCAAGAAAAATCTTCTGGATAATTATGTGCTAGGGGTAAATATATTTCTGTTTATTAAACAAACCATAAGATTGAACGTTTGGGGTTTGGAAAAGTAACCAAAAAGAAAAGAACCTTCTTTGCTGCCGATTTAACACATGCATCTGCACTTCTTTTTAGGGTACAATATAATCAAGGAGTAAAATATTATGCAATACACTCTTGTCTATTCCATAAATAAAGAATCGTCACCCGAAACGGTTTATATAAACCTCACGAATGCCTGCACAAATAATTGTATTTTCTGTCTGCGTTCGCAAAAAGATGACGTCTGCGGCTCTGAAATGTGGCACGACGATAATTATACTCTTGAAGATATTGTGAAACAGTTTGAAAACTACAAACCGTCTCCGAAACAGGTTGTATTTTGCGGTTACGGAGAGCCGTTTCTGAAAAAAGATATGATGAAGGCATTCGCCCAATATATAAGAGAAAACTATCCCGAAATAAAAATCAGAGTTAACACCAATGGACACGCTAACGCAATATACGAAACAAACGTCGCAGAGGAATTTAAAGACCTTATAGATGAAGCCTCCGTAAGCCTTAACTCGGATAATCCGAAAGAATATGACGAAATTTGCAAACCTAATATAAAAAATGCTTATGAAGAAGTCAAAAAATTCATAAAAGCCTGCAACGAAGCAGGGATAAAGACTTATGCAAGCGTTGTAACGGGATTTGATAATGAACACAATATTAACGTTGAAAATTGCAGAAAGATAGCGAACGAACTCGGGGCAGAATTCAGAAACAGGGAATTTATCTCAAATGGATATTGATATAATACTCGCATCAAATTCACCAAGAAGAAAAAAGATTATGACAGACTTAGGGCTTAAGTTTGAAATAATTCCGTCAAACTATGACGAACAACTTGAAACAGATGAATTTTCTTATGATTTGATAGAAAACTTAGCAACCCAAAAGGCTCTCGATGTCGTAAGAAGAATAACCGATAAAGATTGCCCGCTCGCTCCTGAGAAGAAAGAAAAAGGTTTCATTGTCATCGGCGCAGATACGGTCGTTGTACTTCATAACAAAATCCTCGGTAAACCGCACAACAGGGAAAACGCATACAAAATGCTAAAAGAACTCTCAGGAGCAACCCACTCTGTTGTAACATCTGTCTGCGGGATTAACACAAAAACAAACCGTGCTGCCCTCATCTCAACAACAAGTTATGTAAGATTTAATGAATTAACTGATGAGATGATTCATTATTATATCAACACATTTAACCCGCTTGATAAAGCCGGAAGTTACGGAATACAAGAACTTCCTCCAAACTATATTGATAAATTTGAAGGAAGTTTTGAAAATATTGTAGGTCTTGACTCCGAAGCCGTCAAAAAAGTCCTTGAACAACTCGGATACAAAGTTTAGCCCGCATCGTCGGTCGGAAGTCCGAGAGAAATTCTCTTGTCTTTCGGATTGAACTTGATAATTTTGGTATCAATCTTATCTCCGGCTTTAACAATAATATTTTTACTGTTCTGATATTCAACCAAAGCAGACTGAGGAAGCAA
This sequence comes from Cyanobacteria bacterium UBA1186, assembly GCA_002309875.1. GTDB lineage: Bacteria > Cyanobacteriota > Vampirovibrionia > Gastranaerophilales > Gastranaerophilaceae > CAG-196. Next base: position 30,280 of record DBYM01000012.1, on the reverse strand, counting down.
TGCTTCAACTCCCGGCAGCACTTCGACAAAAGCACCAAAACCTTTAATCCTTGTTACGACACCTTCTTTTATGTCACCCTCTTTTAATTCCTCTTCCGCTTTAATCCAAGGATCAGGCTCGGTATTCTTCAAACTCAGACTGATTCTTTGTTTTTCGTGATCAACATCAATAATCTCAACATTGATTTCCTGACCGATTTTCAACAAATCCGTCGGGTGCTCAACCCATTTCCATGAAATTTGCGAAAGCGGAAGCAG
>DBYM01000012.1:17582-29866 GCA_002309875.1 Cyanobacteria bacterium UBA1186 | reverse complement strand
TCAATCTTATCTCCCGCAGCACATGAGGTTTCTCTTGCACTCAGTTGTCCCTGAGGGATAAAGCCCTGAACACCTGAAACATCAACAATCAGACCGCCTTTAACAACCTGCGTAATCGTTACCGAAATAGTTTCATCAGCCTCTTTGACCTTAATCAACTCTTCCCATGTATGAGCCAAATGAACTTTTTTGTAGGAAAGATTAAACTTGCCGTTCTCATCACAGTCATGTGTTATTAAAAACTCATACTCTGTACCTTTTTCAAGTACCTCTTCCACCTTTGCTTTTTTATCCGAAGAAACTTCATAACTCGGGACAAAAGCCGTACTCTTTGACCCGATATCTACAATTGCTCCGTCAGACTCATACGCACACACAACTCCTTTGACAATATCACCTCTCTTAAAGTTATAATCGTATTTTGTCAAGAGAGCTTCAAAGTCGCTGTCCGAACACTTTTCAACCATTAAACATACTCCTATATATTCCTAACAAACTCGCGTAAATTATAACATATTTGGCAAAGTCGGTCAATCATGGCTAAGAACAAGGTTTCAGCCGAACACCTTACGGCATTTCAGTGTTGTACCGCAAGCCTCTGCGACAGATACAAGTTTATTTTCGTATGTTAGAAGAAGTAATCCGTTCTCAATATTTGTGTTTATCGGCATGCCGTTTAAAACTAAACTTTTTTCTTTCTCATTCAGTTCATACCTCGGATAATCAAGATACTCAAGCGGGTAAATAAGATGCTTTTCAACTTTTTCCTTTGTATCCAAATCTTCCAAACCGACAGAGTTCTTTACCTCAAAATCTCCCGCTTTAACTCTGACAAGTTTAATAAGGTGTCCGTACGTTCCGAGTTTTTCGCCCAAATCATTTGCTATCGAGCGAATATATGTACCTTTTGAACAGGAAATATAAAGTTCGAGTTGTTTGGTTTCCGGCTCATATTTCAAAATCTTATTCTCATATATATTAACCCGGCGTGGCTCTACCTTAACTTCTTCACCCTTACGGGCATATTCATATAACTTTTTGCCGCCGACCTTTATTGCCGAATAAACGGGAGGTAACTGCTCAATCTCGCCACGAAAATCCTCAAGGGCTTTTTCAATTTCATCAGAAATCACCTCTTTGTCCGAAGTTTTTACCGTTTCACCCTCAACATCATAAGTTGTGGTAGAACTTCCCAAATGTACCGTCCCGACATATGCCTTATCGTCCTTTAAATATTCAATCAGCCTTGTCGCTTTGCCTATACATACAGGCAAAACACCCTCAGCAAACGGGTCAAGTGTTCCCGTATGCCCAATCTGCTTCACTCCCGTAACACGTCTTAAAATACTCACAATATCGTGAGACGTCTTACCCTTCGGCTTATAAACATTCAAAAACCCAAACACTATTTAATCTCGCCTTTGGAAATTTTATCAATCAAATCAAGGACTCTTGAGCCTTGTTCCAAGCCGTCACTGTAAACAAATTTAATTTCAGGAGTGACTCTGAGCCTGATTCTCTTTCCGACTTCGAAACGAACTCTCCCCGTATTCTTCTCAATAATCCCTTTGTCTTTTTCGACCTGTTCGGGAGTACCAAGCACACTGTAAATAACCTTTGCAAAAGAATTATCGTGTGAAACCTCAACGTCAATAACAGAAACAACACCTTCAAGTCCGCGGATTTCCTTACGCAAAATATCCGAAACATCACGCATTAATTCTTTTCTGACTCTTTCGTTGCGAAGTGTTGTCATCTTTTTCTCCTTAAGTAAATGCTGCTTTGAAAACATTATAACATAAAGGGCGGAATTTAAAAATTCCGCCCTTTATACATTTAACAGTTAAACTGTTTCCTCAACCTTTTCCTTTTTCTCTTTTCCGCCTGCCTTACGTTCAAATACAAGTTTTTCCTTACCCTCGCCTTCGGACGTATCAAGTTTCAGAACTATTGTGTCACCGGGCTGATATGCATTACCCAGAATTTCTTCAGCAAGTTGGTCTTCAATCTTTCTCTGAATAAGTCTTCTGAGCGGTCTTGCACCGTAAGCCTCACTGTATCCGTCTTTTGCAAGGTAATCCTTAACTTCGTCCGTAACCTCGATTGAAAGTTCTCTTTCAGATAATCTCTTGAACAAATCTTTCATCATCAGGTCAACAATCTGTCTGATTTCTTCCTTGCTCAGGTGTGAGAATACGATTATGTCATCGATACGGTTAAGAAATTCAGGTCTGAATGCTTTCTTGAGTTCTTCATTTACCGTATCTTTAAGTTTATCATATTTATCTTTCTTTTCGTTCTCTGCCGTAGAGAAACCGAGTTTGCCCTGTGTCGTAATCATACTTGCACCGACATTTGATGTCATAATGATAATCGTATTTTTGAAGTTTATGTGTTTGCCTTTGGCATCAGTCAAACGTCCGTCATCAAGTATCTGAAGCAAGATGTTGAATACATCAGGGTGAGCCTTTTCAATTTCGTCAAAAAGGATAACCGAATACGGTTTCTTACGGACTAATTCGGACATGTGTCCGCCGTCATCATAACCGACATATCCCGGAGGTGAGCCGATAAGTTTTGCGGTTGAATGTTTTTCCATAAATTCTGACATATCAACACGAATCATATTATCTTCGCTTCCGAATACAGCCTCAGCCAAAGCCTTTGCCAACTCGGTTTTACCTACACCGGTAGGACCTGAGAAAATAAAACTTCCTATCGGTCTGTTCGGTGATTTTAAGCCGACTCTTGCACGTCTTATAGCCTTCGAAATAGCCGTAACCGCATCACTCTGACCGATTACTCTTGCGTGCAGTGTATCCTCAAGTCTCATAAGTCTTTCGGATTCACCTTCCGTTAACTTGGTAACAGGAACACCTGTCATTATTGCGATAACCTCTGCAACGTCTTCTTCCGTTACGGTAGGTCTGTTTGCATCATTCTGACGTCTCCATTCCTCGGAAACCTCACGGATTTTGTCCTTCATATTCGCTTCGTCATCACGAAGTGCTGAAGCACGTTCAAATTCCTGATTTCTGATTGCTTCTTCTTTCTCCTTGATAATTTCTTTCAATTCCTTATCAAGTTCTTTGCCCTCGGGAGAAAGTGTACAGAATTTGAGTCTTACCTTTGAACTTGCCTCGTCTATTACGTCAATGGCTTTATCCGGCAAAAATCTGTCATTAACATATTTGCTTGAAAGTTTTGTAGCAGCCACAATTGCTTCATCGGAAATGATTAAATTGTGGTGCTCTTCGTATTTGGGTTTCAGGCCTTTGATAATCTCTATGGTCTCCTCGATAGAAGGCTCTTCAATGATTACGGGCTGAAATCTTCTTTCAAGTGCCGAATCTTTTTCAACATATTTGCGGTATTCATCTGAAGTTGTTGCACCGATTACCTGAAGTTCGCCTCTTGATAAAGCGGGCTTCAAAATATTGGCCGCATCGATTGCACCTTCTGCCGCACCTGCACCAATCAATGTATGCATTTCATCAATTACAAGAATTACGTTTCCTGCCTGACGTATTTCGTCCATAATCTTTTTAAGACGTTCTTCAAATTCGCCTCTGTACTTGGTACCTGCAATCAGCAAGCCCATATCAAGTTGAATTATCTTCTTATCGCCCAAAATATCAGGGACTTCGTTATTAACAATTCTTAAAGCCAAACCTTCGGCGACCGCAGTCTTACCTACGCCCGGCTCACCGAGTAAAACAGGGTTGTTCTTGGTTCTTCTTGCCAAAATCTGTATTACACGTTCAATCTCTTTTTCACGGCCTACAACAGGGTCAAGTCTTTGCTCCGAAGCCGCAAGTGTCAAATCAGTACCAAACTCATCAAGACTCGGAGTCTTAACCTTGCTTGCAGAAGACGATGAACTTGAGGAAGAACTTGAACTTCCGCCCGCTGCAGCACCTGCAGTCGGTTTTGAATCACCGAGCATCTTAACAACGTTGCTTCTGATTTTATTCAAATCAACGCCAAGGTTTTCAAGTACACGAGCCGCAACACCTTCACCTTCTCTGATTAAACCCAAAAGCAGGTGTTCCGTGCCGATATAATTATGACCGAGTTGTCTTGCTTCGTCCCAGGAAAGTTCCAAAACACGCTTTGCCCTAGGTGTAAACGGAATTTCTACCGCTACAAACCCTGAGCCTCTGCCAATAATCTTCTCAACTTCAACTCTCGCATCTTTAAGGTTTACACCCATTGATTTGAGTGTCTTTGCGGCAATACCGGTACCTTCGCCTATAAGCCCCAAAAGAATCTGCTCTGTCCCGACAAAGTTGTGTCCGAGACGGCGAGCCTCTTCCTGTGCAAGCATAATAACCTTAATTGCCTTTTCCGTAAAACGTTCGAACATTTATAAATTTCCTCTTCTTACTAGTAAAGATACGTCTATTTTACCCAAAATAAGGCAAAGTTTCAAGTGGTTTACAAGTTATTTGGGCTTATTGGAGGAATTATTTATTTTATATCGGGAAACGCATAGACTCTGCCTTCACCGTCACGCCACTGCAAAAATCCGGTTTTGGGCATTTCGTCCAAATCCTGAACTGTAACCAAAGCCCAATTACCCTGGACTTTAGTCAATTTTATTTTCTTAATATGATTTAATTTTGAAACGGGCTGAGACAAATCTTCACTCTTTGCACGCAAAACAAGCATATTTTTGGGAGTATCTTTCATAACTCTCATACCGTATTTTCTGCCGTACAAATTGTAGAAATTTATCCATGGGAGGAACTGCATTCTGTCTTCAGTCAGCACCCAGCCTCTTGCACCTGTTTGTTTGTCGTAAATAACCTCTACCCAACCGTCATCGCCGATATCCGTAACATACATCAAACCGAGTTCTTTGTCGTTTAAAAGCACCGCAAAAACATTACCCGGCATACTGTCTGCCTTATAAGTAAGTTCAAATCTTTTTATAACATTTGATTTCAACTCAGGCTCAGAATATAAAACAATCTCCTTACCTGCCTGATACACACCTATTGCTTCCTTTGGAACAGATTCCACATAAAAAGGCATCGTATCGGCAAAAACAGGTAATGCGATAAATATAGCCAGCATTATTAAAAACTTTTTCATTATAACTTCCTCTTAACTCTATTATTCTACATTTTATACAACGAAATTACAATAAACACTGTTCATTTTTAAATCGCCAATGACAAAATTATTCCGATAACCATAAACAGTGAGAAATAAATCATAAGGTTTCTTGACTGAAACATTCTGACCATAAACGAAGCCTCATTCCGCAGTCTGAAGATTTCGAGTTTCTCCATCGGGAAATGGTACCACTTATGTTCGGGCTCGTCCTCAGGATTGCAGGCAAATTCCTTCATAGACTTATACAAATCCACCGCAAGCGGAATAGTTAAATAGGTTAAAAATATCTGCCAGTCAACGATATCAAAGATACAAAGTATTAACACGGAAATATAAGTAAATATCAGGAGAAGTTTTAAAACAATAAGCGCATCGAGTTGAGAATCAAACCTGTTTGCAACAGTCAGATGCCCTTCATTCAAGTCGTACTCGTAATCCATAACGGAATGAATGTATAAAAGTATTACGGCAACGAACATAGTAGGAACACAAAGAAGCATCGCTTCCTTAGAATATGTTCCCGTCATTACGTAATAAACTCCTCCGAATAAAACAGGCCCGTAACTCAGCGCCACCGCAACTTCGGAAAGACAGTATTTAGATACAAAAGGATAAACTATGCCGATAATTCCGCCCGCCAAGGCAAAATACAAAACTCCCATTCCGCATTTTGCAAACAGCAAAACACCTATTAAAAGTGCAATCCCAAAATACAGGATCCCAAGTTTGATTATATCGGTTTCATTCATCATTCCGTTTATAAGATAACGGCACTTCGTCTTTTGCGAATTTTTCAGATATTCTTCCTTATTAAAATCCACCTGCTTAATAAGCGATTTGTAATCAAAATAATCGTCAAGCACATTTGTTCCCAAATGTGTAAAACATATTCCAATCAGCGCCAATATTCCGTAAAAAGCATTCCCCGAGGCAATAAGCGCAAAAACAAAAACCACAAGCCACGAAAAAATACTCATAGGCAGTGAAAATACCCTCGAACATTCCATAATTTTCATAGCATTTCGAAACATAATATCTCCTGAATACATATTATCAAAAAGTTGATTTACAGTAAATCAGCCTTTTTAGTCATACCCAAATAAAAAGGGTGCTGAAGCACCCTGAAAATCCAACTATCACAAATCAATATATTATAAAATCTCTCTCTCTTCGGGGTATGCACCCCTCCCATTATTATCACTTTAAGTTTTGGAATCCCTTACAGAGGTTTGCTCCATACGGATTCTGCGAATTTGCTCTGTGCTGCACCGGTTTCAACGGAAAGTGCAACTGTGCTCGGAGTGAAAATGAATACCATATCACTGATTTTTTGTGCCGTACCGTTCAATGCGTGAGCAGCACCGCAAACGAAATCGATTGTTCTCTGAGATTGTTCTTTGTCAAGCAAATCAAGATGTAATACAACAGTCTTTCTGTCAAGAAGTTTCTTAACAATCTGTACGGATTCGCTGAATGAACGAGGCTCAATAACAGTTACTTCGCCTGATTTATATGTATTCGGATGGCTTACCACTTTAGAATCTCTTTCGTATGTTCTTTCAGGTTTTACATTTGTTCTGTAATCAGTATCAAATGCTAACGTTCCGTCGGTATCTCCATAGATATCCTCAATACCGTTTCCTTCTAAATCTCTGAATGCTCCGTCGTCATTCCTGTCGCTAAAACTTTTTGTAAAAAAGTCAACAAACCCTTTCAATCCTTCTGATAATGCCATTTCTCCTCCAATATATTTTTTTATGTAAATAACTTTCTGCCGATTCTGATCATCGTTGCGCCTTCTTTTACCGCAACCTCATAGTCATCACTCATTCCCATCGATAACTCCGGAAGTTTTGCCCCGAACTTATGTTCAAGCCCATCTCTAAACTCACGCAATTCTCTGAAAGTCTTTTCCAAAACCTCACGTGAAGCACCGAAAGCCGCCATATTCATCAGTCCGATAACTTCAACCCCCTTAAGTTTAAGTATTTCAGGAAAATCATTGACCAACCCCTCCATACCGTAACCGAATTTTTGTTCCTCACCCGCATTGTTGACCTGCAGTAAAATTTTCTCTCTCTTATTCAAACGGCAGGAAACATCGGAAATTGCAGCCGCCACTTTCAGAGAATCAACAGAATGGATTATGTCAAAATATTTAACAACCTTTTCTGCTTTATTGGTCTGCAAGTGTCCTATGAAGTGGAACGTGGAATTCTTCCGAATCTCGTTCGGCAAAGCCTCAATCTTCTTTACGGCCTCAACCGCCCTGGATTCGCCAAAATCCCTGAGTCCTGCTTCATAACCGCTTACTACGGAACTCAACCCGTAATACTTAGTGACTCCTATTATTCTTGGTTTACAAGGTGCAATTTTGTCTTTGATGTCCGAGAGGTTTCTCTTTACGAGTTTTGCATCTATGGAAACATCTGTCCCCCAACGGTTTGACGGAATTAACGCCCCCGTCGAATTGTGATTGTCAGCCTGTTCGCCAAAATGCGACATTTTCTCTCGACCTCTCTTGTATTATATAATACATTTCATGCCCTGTACAAATCGCGAAATGTAACGATTTTTCCGTATCATGTCATCATGCCGAAACCCATGATTTACATGGATTTCGACCATGTGACAAATGTTAAGTTTTGTAAAGTTTTTGAGTTTTGTTAAGAACTTGACATGATTTTTCATGCTCTTAGCATGCCTATGTCATGCCCTTTACTCAATCAGGTTATTGTCCCAAATATGACAGCACCTGCATTACTTCGCTTGCCGCAGAGAATACTCTGGAATTCATCTGTATCATTCTCTGTGCGGTAATCATGTTTGTAAGTTCAGATGCGATATCAACGTTTGAACCTTCGTAACCGCCTGATTCAATAGGCCCGAATGCCATCTCACCGGCCATACCGTAGTATATATCGCCTACGTCAGGGCCCCATTGCCACATATTGTTACCGACAGAAACCAAACCTTCCTGGTTTACCATCGTAGCAAGTTCAAGTGCAAAATTTGAATCCGCAATTGAAGAGCCTGTTGGTGTTACATCACTTCCCGTGATAACAATGCCTTCAGGTGTTGTATATTTCCACTGAATTGTTTCAGCATCATCTACATATTGCGTAAGAACCGAGCCGTCGCTGTATGTCGCAATCAATATACCGTTTTCGTCAACAGAAACATTGTTAATTGAAATTACGTTTTTGTCGTTATAGTTAACAACGTCCTGCAAATCAACAACCTTATTCAGTTCAAAAGACGGGTTTTGTAAAGACAAGCCTGTCTGTGCAACAAAGTTACTTGTTGTACCTGCTGATATAAACTGAACGTCGCCCGTATATTTAATTGCACCGTTTTCTATGCTGAATACGGCCGAGCCTGCCTGAGTATTAAACGCATTAACAACTTCCTGAACAGTCAAGTCACCGACGGTTTTGTCAGGGTCAGGCTGCGCAATAGTCAATGTAACATCGACACCGTTTATTTTTGTCTTTATATCGCCGCCCGTAATACTTGCGTTATTCAACTGAGAAAGCGTTTTGCTGCCTAAATCAGGGTCGCCGGAAACAACAGGAAGCATATTCTTAGGAACTTTTACGTTTTTATCCGAGCCTGAGTTTGAATATACGGATTTTGCACCCATAACCTTCATACCCTGCTGAGTAACGATGTTACCTGCTGAATCCATTGAAAATACACCGTCACGGGTAAAATATGACCCGCCGTCAGCATCGTGAACTACGAAAAATCCTGTTCCAGAAATCATACAATCCAAATCACGTCCCGTTGATATGAAAGTTCCCGGAGTGAAGTTTCTGGTGATACCGCCAATTTTAACACCTAAACCTATCTGCTTCGGGTTCGTTCCTCCGCCGTTTTTGGTTGCGGCACTTCCGTATGAAAGATTGTGCGAATATAAATCTTCAAAAACCATATTCGCTGCTTTGAAAGCAGTCGTATTAATGTTTGCAACGTTATGTGCGATAACGTTGATTTGTGATTGTCCGGCATTTATACCGGTACTTGATGTGTGTAATGCTTGTGACATTTTTCCTCCTGCCCCTTAGGGTAATATTTAAGTCTGATTAAATCTCTTTTGTTGTATCTCTTACGGTTAAAATATTTGCGATTGAATAGAACTTATCGCCTACTTTAACTCTGCCCGTTCCGTCTTCAAAACTTGCTTCCGAAACAGTTCCCGTAATCCTCTTAGTCCCTGCCGGATCGTCAGGATCTTTAAGCGTAATCTCTTTGCCTATAAGTGAAAGTGTCTGCGTGATTTCGGAATTTACGCCCATATCGTTGTACATTGATGACATGTAGTTCATGCACTTGCTCAGGCCGTCATTCATCTGAGTCATCTGCTCTAATGATGAATACTGAGCCAACTGTGACAACCATTCCGTATTGCTTGTCGGCTCTGTCGGATCCTGATTTTGAAGTTGCTGAAGCATCAGTTTTAAAAACATATTACTGTCATTTGCCGAATCCATGGCATTACTTGTTCTTGTTTTTTCCTGCTTCATCTGATAAACAGCAGATTGATTTTGCATATTTGTTATTTCACTTGTTACTGACATAAACCTCTCTCCAATCCTTTATTTTTTATACATTACCATTCTTCTTTTCTTCTAAATTTTTTGCTATCGTCTTTTCAAAAAGCCCTTTCTCCTTCTCTTCCCTGTTCGGGTGGCCGTTTTCTTTATTTCCGCCTCTCGAGCCTTCCTGCTCTGTCCAATCGGGATTATAACTTTCCCTTTCCGCCTCGCTTACCTTTACCGAAATGTTATCAACATTAACTCCGTGTGCAAGCAGTGTATCCTTCAGACCGTCAAGGCCTTTCATAATAAGTTCTCTCGCCTCATTTGTAGTCACGGTAAATTGTGCGGACAGACCTTCTTTTGTATTTATAAGTTGAATATCCACCTTGCCCAATGCCTGCGGATTCAGTACGATATTAACCTTTGAACCGTTATGCAGATTTTCCATATGCTTTGTTATCTGCTCAATGAGTTTGTCGGGCGTAATTTCAACAGGCTTTGCCTGAGCCGTCTGAGATTGGATATTGCTGAAATCAACTTTTGCCATGTTTTGGTTTAACATAACCTTAACACCGTATTCTTCGGGTGATTGCTGCTGCGTAAAAGATCCTTCGCTTTCCGTATCCGTTTCTGCGGATATTGACTCTACATTTAATTCCTTGAGCATATCTCTGTCAAGTTCTATATCTGTGCTTAAGTCACTTTCAGCACTCTCCGTATTATCCTCAACAACCTTCGAAATACTTTCCATGACTTCCTGCTCGACAACTCCGCTCTCTATAAGACTTGAAACAGTTTCAACAGGATTATTTACCGCCTGAATAATCAAAGGCGCATTCTCGGCTAACTTGTCAAACAAAGTTAAAACCTGCTGAAATACCAATGGAATTTCAGTCGTTGTTTCCTCATCAGATTCCCCGGAAGCCTGCACTTCCGCAGTAGCCGGCGCTTCGGTCAATTCGGAAGCCTCTTCGACAGCACCTTTAATCTGGTCTATTATCTCATTTACATCTCTCGCTAATGTTAAATTTAAAGAATTTTCCACGTTTGCCTCATTTGTTGCCTTAATAAGTATCTCCCTAAAATCGGCAAGTTTGTCAGACAAATTCCCTTCCTTAATCGCATTCTTTATATCACCCAGGGTCATAACCTTTTCGGCAGCCACTGTATTGTCTGTGCTTGCGTCAGCCTGAGTGCTGTTATCCGTAATTTTACCGTCCAAAATCATATTAAATTCTGCGGCATCAACTCTGTCAACCGCCGTATCCGGTATTAACGCTTTGTTTAAAATATTGTAATTGTTTACTGCTGCTGCCTGTGTCATTCTATGTTAAACCTTGCTGATGTAATATCATCTATTTCTTTTACTTCCGCATCTAAAAATGCTTTGTAATATTCCTGTTCCTGCTTTTCCTTAAGTTTTTTCAGTACCTCTACCTTTTTGTGAGCCTCTCTGACCTCAATCTTCTTCTTATCCAATATTGCCTTGGTATTCGCTATCGCTATTATCTGATTATTCTCGTCAACCGTAAGTTTAATACCGTACGCTCTGTGGGACTCGAGTTGCTGAATATCCAAGGATTCCATGTTGTAAAGTTCTTCCGTTTCCTCAGAATTTCTTTGTTGTGCTAACTTAATGTTCTTTAGGTCTTCCTCCTGCTTGTTCAGAAACGCAAGTATTTTTGCCATTTCCATCTGGCGTTGTTCAAGTTCGTTCTCTCGCATTTCAAGCACGACCTGTAGTCTGAACCTGAACTTCTTCAATTTTTATACCTCTCTCCTGCCTGTAAGATACAAGCATACAATAGTACCATACCCACTTTAACCCATGAAAGCATGACGCCCATCATACACATGAATGAAATATTTAACAAAACTTAATACTTAGGCGGGAATTAGGCAATTTTCATGCTTTAGGTGCTTTATACTAATATATAAGTGTGAACAAGGGTGTGCTATGTCTGAACAAATAAAATGCCAACCACAGCCTATACCTGCATATTCCGGTATAACAATAAACATCATGAATCCGACACTGAATGCCGGAACTTTGGACGGCTGCGGACAAGGTGCAAACCTTAATGCGGTCGGAATTAACGTCATTCCGCAAAATGAAGCCCAAAAAGAGAACGCCGGCAAAACAAAATATGCCACCCGCCCCGAAAATGAAATTTCTCCGAACGGATACTATTCCCGCGCGGAAATAGAACAAAGCCGTAAAAAAGAAACTTCCGATTCAAAGGAAGTAAAAGCGGAACACGAACAGGATAAAAGATATGGCTATTCAGGCTCCGAAGAAACAAAGTCGGAACACGATCAAAACAAAAGTGACAGAACTTCCGACAAACAAAACCTGCAAACCAACACCATAAAAGAAAAAGAAACAGTTAAAGAAACCTTAATCCAAAACAACGATACATCAAAGGAACAGCAGGCTTCTCAGACTCAAACACGTGAAGAAACAAGCAGGCAGAATGAAACCCGTCAGAACGATTCCGCACGGGATTATGCCAACGAAAAACAAAACGAAACCCAACAGAATACCTCCGCTCAGACTTACACCGAAGACAGAACAAAACAGACAGAAAACAAAACCGCAGGTGTAAATGAAGGGGTAAATGA
>DBYM01000012.1:15733-17559 GCA_002309875.1 Cyanobacteria bacterium UBA1186 | reverse complement strand
GTAAATAACAGAACGAATAATGAGATAAATAATGGAGCAAATGGCAAAAATAACACGGATACCCCCGCTGCTCAAAACAACGACAGAGTGCAGACACCCGTTCAAAGTACAAATACAGCAAACGAGCCTGCCCAAAATCAGCAGGCAGGCATAACAAATAATCCGCAGGAAGAGCAGGCCAGAACTGCAGAAAACACTCCAAAACAACAAAACGAAAAACAATATAATGAGGCAAGACAAAATAGCGAAGAAAATGACCTGACAACTTCTCAGCAAATTATAGAGATGGTTGATTCTGAAAATGCGAAAGAAAAAGAACTTAAAGAAAACGGAAAGAAGATTAAAGTCGTTGCCCTCACAAATGAATATATAATGTCTCTTGAAAATTATCTGAATAACCCGAATACGGATATAAGACTGATGGCAGCAAAAGATATCCTTACAAGGCTCGATGAAGACAGAGACAGATACGACGATGCCGCCCTGAATGCACTCCTGAACAAAATGCTTCAGGATCCGTCAAAGTTAGTCAGAATTGCTGCCCTCAGTGCACTCTCCGCTGACCTCGCAAGCGGAAACGATTATACAGTGCAGTTGCTTAACCAAATACAACAAGACCCCAAATCAGACCAGCAGGACGTTTTAGAAGCGGCTCAGATTATGCTTAACCGTTCGGCTAAAACCGAAATAAGATATATCAGAACAGAAAATTACGAACAGCAGGCAGAAGAATGATAAGTACACCGGCAAAAATAATTTGCAGAACAATTGGTACGGCAGGAATGGGAATGTCCCTTGCCAATGCCTTCCAGACAGGCAAATATTTCTCCAAAACAATGGAGGAAGATATTCAGGCTGAGCATCTTGAAAACGTGTATTATTCTTCAAGAACACTAAGTGACGTAAATTACAACGCAAATATGCTCAGAGAAAAAGGATTTGAACTGAGGAGCAAAAACCCGCTTTACGCAATTTACGGCAAAATTAAAGGAGGAATAGGCGGTTTCCTCTACGGTCTCGGCTGTACACTTCCCGGCATAGCATGTTCAGCCCTCGCATTACTCTGCAAGAACTGGGTTGCCAAAGCCGGAGCCATCGGCGTAGCCGCCGGCGTATTGCTGACGTTTGTGAAAGAAGGATTCGGGCTCGGCAAAACTAATCCTATGAAGTAGTCTGCCTGAACTGGACCATTTTTACTGCCGGTCTCAGTTTCCCCCGCATTGCCTCCGCAGTTTTTGTTGTTTCACTCTTAACAAGAGCATCTGAACCTTGCTTGTGAGCCTTGTTAGTAGTTTCGATAAGTTGTGGAGTCATAAAGAATAGCGATAAAAATGCGCCAAACAAACCAAGCACGCCCGCATAACCCCAATTTGGCGTATAACTTCTTGCTATTGCAGTCGTAAGACCACCGGCCGCAAGTGCCACACCACCGGCGTTAATTAAGGCAATGTTTGAATTTGAAATACCCGATGATTTCTTTCCGTATGCTCCGTTTGACCCTCTAAATACCGCCCGAGGGCTTAAGGCACCAATAGGTTGAATCATTCGCACACACTTTCTTTTTATACGCTCACATTTTAACGCAAAAGTTTTGGTCTGTAAAGTGGTTTTGAGTAATACTAAAGTATGATTTTTTAAGTGTAAAAAGTACGTTATTATTGGGTTATAGCACACCGATATATAATCATATATACTGTTTTTTGGAATATACATTAAATTAATCTTAACGTTTAAAAGCCTGCAAAAAGCGGTGCCCGACGAGCCGAGTACCGCTTTTTATTTTTATATTGATTATATTATTCGTATATATAACCGTTAGTAAGGTC
>DBYM01000012.1:15380-15658 GCA_002309875.1 Cyanobacteria bacterium UBA1186 | reverse complement strand
AAACCGATTTTGTCAGGATCAAGAGTTGCAACACCGTAAAGCATAACTGCCTGATCATTCGGAGTTACAAGAAGTTCGTTCTTGATAATTACCTGACCCTGCTGCTTGAATAATTTACCTCTCTGAACGTATTTAACCTGTCCCTTCAAATCACTGTTTTCTGAAATAAGAAGGTATTTGTCTTTGGTTACATAGTTGTTAGGAGTTTTACCCGTGTAGATATCTGCAACATTTGAAATCTGTGAACCTACAACAGTGTCAAGTTTAATCGGGAAGAT
>DBYM01000012.1:12722-15343 GCA_002309875.1 Cyanobacteria bacterium UBA1186 | reverse complement strand
AATCCGTCTGCGGTTCTCTTCTGCATAACTTCTGCCAACTTAGCATTAGGATTCATTTTTGCTTCCTGCATCATCTTGTAAAGAAGTTCTGCAACTTCTGCCCTGTTCATAGGTCTTGTTGCTTCCATCTTTCCTTCGTGTCCCGGCATAACTACGTCGAGATCAAGGAGATGTGATTTTGCTGCAGCCATCAAGAACCATGCCGGCATTTGTGTATAGTCGTCATAAGCCTTTGAAACTACGTCATTTGCTCTTTGTTGGCTGATTTGATTTGTTGTAAGAGCATTTACTGCTATATTAATAGCCTCTGCTCTTGTTACAGGGTCAAAAGGCCTGAAACTTTCGCCTTTTGAATCAGGAATCAAATCGAAATATACAGCCTTTTGAATTATGTTATATGCCCAAAATTCAGGTGTAATATCGTTGAAGTGTATATCCTGAGTTACAGATGCATTTTCCTGACCCAATGCCTTGATAACCATAGATGCAAATTCTGCTCTTGTTACAGGAATGTCGGGTTTGTAAGTGCCGTCAGGATAACCGACTACAACGCCGATTTCCGTCAAAAATTTGATTGACTGATAAGCCCAGTGGTTTTGGTCCATATCAGTATAAAAAGCTTGTGCAGGAGAGTTGAACATAGCCAATATCGCCAATGTTAACAGACCTTTCAACATTTTCTTGAACATTAAGTTGTCCTCCTTTTGTATATATCCGATTACTTCTTTTTCACACAAGGGACATAAATTTCCCATGCAATCATGCTATATGAAAGATAAACATAATGCAATTTTTTTTAACAAAAGTACATAAATTTTTAAGCAAAAAAAAACAGGACTTAAAAATCCTGCCATGTTATCCCGATATCCGATTCGACTAACCCGCATCAAGATAGGATCTCAGGCTTTCGACATTATCAACTCGTCTGAGTTTTTGGATTGCAAGGTTTTCAATCTGTCTTATCCTCTCTTTGGAAAATCCCATCACATTTCCTATCTGCTCAAGTGTTTCCGGCTCCTCATCATTAATTCCAAACCGCCTTTTGATAATTTCCTGCTCACGTTTATCAAGAAGATTTATAAGTTTGGTAACGTCTTCTTCCTGCAAAACGTTCTGCGCACTGTTTTCGGGGGAAATATACGTAGTGTCCTCAACGTAATCCTGAATACACAAATCCTCGGTAACAAGTGTATCAAGACTCAGAGGCTCGGTCTTGATTGCATTTTTAACCTCCTCAATTTTTTTCAAATCCAAACCCGACAGCCTTGAAACCGTTTCATCATCGGGGTTAAGATTCGCACTGTTGCAGATGTCGCTGCAAGCCTTTTTGTAACGGCGGATTTTTTCAAGCATGTGAACGGGAATCCTTATCGTTCGGGCATGGTTTGATATTGCTCTAACTATGGTCTGCTTAATCCACCACGTCGCATAGGTCGAAAACTTGAAATTCTTCCTGTAATCATATTTCTCGGCAGCCTTAATCAAACCGAGCGAGCCTTCCTGCACCAAATCCATAAACAGAACTCCCTGCCCGATATACTTTTTGGCAATACTTACCACAAGCCTTAAATTTGCCTGAACAAGTTTTTTCTTCGCCTCCTCACGCTCAGCCGAAGTCCCTTCCCTGATAAGTCTTCCGAGTTCCATTTCTTCAGACTTGTTAAGCATTTTCTTCCGCCCGATTTCTTTTAAATACATCTGCAAAATGTCATCATTATTCACGACGGTGCTAAAAGTCTGCGGTGCTTCATTTTCTCTTATATCCGAATAACCCTCTTCGCATACTCCCATCATCTCTTTCATATTTCAGCTTCTCCTCCTTAATCCCTTCTTAAAAATAAGACGAAATTTCTCAAAATTTGTTCCCAAAGTTGTTTATGCTACACTCGAAATATGATTAAGAACGGATACACAAAAAATATAATCGTAAGATACTCGGAAACCGACCAAAACCTTGCAATGAAGCCTTATGCGCTGCTGAACTTTCTGCAGGACATTGCAAGCAATAACGCCGACGAATGGGGTTTCGGCTACCCCTGCCTTCACCCGAAAAACTACGGTTGGTTTCTGATTAAATACAGAATGGAGTTTGACGAATACCCCAAAGATGTTCAGGAATTAACCCTGATTACGGAGCCGAGAGGATATAACAAACTGTTTGCATATCGTGAATTTGAACTCAAAAAAGGCGAAAAGCGAATGGCAAGAATGTTCAGCCAATGGTCGGTTATTGATATGGCAAACCGTACAATGGTGCCGGTTTATGACGCAATAGGCGAAAATCCGCATATGACACTTCACGAAAAACGTGAGGACGATTTGAAGTTTGAAAAAATTCAGCCAATCACAAATCCTTCAATCGAAAAAGAGTTTGAAGTCCGTTACAACGACCTTGACGTAAACGGACACGCCAACAACGGAAATTATATAGTCTGGGCATTTGAGCCTCTGAGTTTTGAATTCAAAAACACACATACAATGAAAACCGTTGATATGTTATTCAAAAAAGAAGCACGTTTTGGCGAAAAATTAATCTCTCAGGTTGAGTTTAAAGACGAAAAAACAACAATCCACCGTCTGCAAAATTCTGACGGCGAAGACCTGTTCCTCCTCCAATGCGT
>DBYM01000012.1:426-12591 GCA_002309875.1 Cyanobacteria bacterium UBA1186 | reverse complement strand
TAAATGTATAAATCCCTGATAAATATCCCCTCCGGCAAAGTAAAAACTTAACTATGGGGTAAATCCGGTATTACCCCAGCTATATCGTTAAAGGAGGTTAAAATGACGATTAGAAAACTTACTGTGGCAGCTGCAATTGCCGTTGGTATAGCAACGTGTTCCTTCTCTGCGGCAGAGGCAGCTTGTCCGATTGAAGAATTACCTGTTGTGACAGGTGCGGCCTGTCCCTGTGAACAGCCAAAACCCGAGCCTTGCGGCTGCAACACTGCTCCGAAATGCGAGCCTGACCCGATTCCTTCATGCGCACTATGCCCAAGTTCCGCAGAACTCAACCGTTCGACGATGAAACAGGTCTATGCTTACCCGAACGGGATTTACGGCTATAACAATTATGTCGGAACAAGAGCAGACTCCGTTTATTCATCTGAAGGTTTCATGATTAACAGAGATAACAGCAAATTAAGCGCAGAGACAATGGGAACAACCGTTGCAACAGACGGCTCAATTACGGGTGCTGCCGCAAACATTCCCTGCCTTAATGAACTGACAACACCCGAAGGTGTTTCCGTAATCCGAGATGAAGCAAAAACAGACGGAAACGGCTGCCCAATCTCAATGGGAACTGCCAACTCAATCCGTGCAGTCAAAAAAACATTAGTTCCCTTCGACTTAACACCCTTCAGCGAAATGACAACAGGCGCAGCGGCTAATCTGCAGATGTTCCCTGATGTACCAAACGGCTATTGGGCTTCCTGTCCGATAGATAAACTCGCTACTAATGACGTAGTCGTAGGCTATCCCGACAGAATGTTTAAGCCTTCCAAAAACATCTCCCGTGCGGAATTTGCGACAATGTTGGTGAAAGGGTTTAACCACGACATGTACTCATGCCCGCCCGAAAAACTGTTCTCCGACGTTCCCGCAAACCATTGGGCAAACTCGGCAATCACCGCAGCAGTTCACCAAAATATGCTAAAAGGTTATCCGAACGGAACATTTATGCCTAACCATAACGTAACAAGAGCAGAAGCACTATGCGCTATGGCTAAAGGAATAAAATGTCCCGAGGTTGACAAGTGCAGGGCTCAGGAAATTTTATCCCAATACACGGACGGAAATTCCGTTCCCGAATGGGCTCAAATCCTTGTAGCGACAGCCTTGGATAAAGGCGCATTAAACGATTCTCCCGCGCCCAAAACCATAGCACCGTTCAAAGATGCTACGAGAGCAGACATAGCCTCAATGCTTCAAAATATCCGTGTAAATGCAGGGATAGACAAAAACCCCGTAACCGCAAACAACGATTGCCCAATCTGTCCTGTTGACAAAAAAGCCTTCGTTCAGGAAGAAGAAATCGTTCAAATCCCGACATTACAACTTGAGTTCAAAGATCAGGTTACGGCAAAATCTTCCCACGTAGGTCAGAGATTTGCGGCAAAAACGCTTGAAGACGTGACAATTAACGGTCATCTGTACCCGTGCGGGTCAAACGTTCACGGTAAAGTCGTAGAAGTTATCCGTCCTTCCGGCTGTCAGAAAGGCGCTTTGAAACTTGCCTTTACGGAAATCGAAAACTGCGGGAACAAGGCAACCTTGCCTAAACAAATCTTAACCGCACAAATCGACAAGTCAAACACCCCGAACATCATTTCAAGAATGGTAACAGCACCGTTCACATGGGCAGGCTCACTCGTCGGTATCGTAGGCCGTACAACAGGCGGTATGTTGACTTCTTTGGGTAACGCAGTTGAAGACGTTTCTTCAGGTACGGGTATCGCTCTCGGCGAAGTACTTCAGGGTCAATTACCCGCAGCGGGCAGAAGTGCAATGGACGTCGTAAAGGACACTGTTAAAGCACCTGTTGACTTTACAAGAACAGCACTTTCAGGCACAATGGGGCTTTTACAGACAACAGGCGACGAAGCCGCTTACCTTGTTGATGCCAAAGGTTACAAAATCTCGGCAGTTAATCCGAAAGAACATATTACCATCGCTTTCGGCTGCACCGGAGAGTAGTAGGTGTAACTGGTTTATTTATCCGAATGAATAGGTGTGCCGTTTGGCACACCTATTTGTTTATATTCATTACCACTTTACCCCTTTACCACAAAAAAAAGGACGACATACGCGTCCCTAAATGGTAAGTATATAAAAATTGTAGATTTAAACTTGGTTATTTCGGGCCCGTCTTCCTTGATGAGCCCGATAAAATCTATGACATATAGTTTAACAGGCTCAGATTCATTGATGCCGCAGTTATCTGCATGCTTGCCTGATAAGCATATTGTGCGTTCATCCACTCCGTTATTGCAGATGCATAATCAACGGAACTGATTTCCGTCAATAATGAATTCAGACTGTCTGAAGTGGTTTCCAAAGTGGAAGTTGACATTTCCATTCTGTTATAAACACCGCCGAATTTTGTCTGCTGATTCAAAATTCCCGTATAAGCGTCCGAAAACATATCAAGTGTTGAGAACATCTCATCATAACCGCCCGCCGTATCACCATCAAGTACCCTTTGAATAGAGTTGCTCAATTTTCTGAGAGCACCCATTACGCCTTCTGCCTCTTCATCAGTCGCTGTAAGTTCCGTAGCAGGATCACCCGTAAACAATGCACCGGTTTCCTGATATTTATAAATAGTGTTTCCGTCATCATCTACATCTTTAATAACTCTGTCGCCGTTTGCATCAACAAATCCTGCTTCTTTATAATAACCGAATACTCTGTCTCCGGTTGTATTAATTACTTCAAAAACGCCGTCTGCAACCTCAGTTCTTCTGATATAATCAGGGTTGTCCTGAGGTGTTCCATAATAGAAAATATCGCCGTTTTCTTTAATTTCAAAAGGTATTAATTTTGTATTCGCACCTGCGAAAATGTAGTTGTCGTTATATTCTGAGTTTCCGAGGTCAACCATGGTCTTGGTGATTTCGTCAATCTCAGTCTTTAATGCTGCCAAAGAACTGCCGTTATAAGTCTGGTTGTTTGCCTGAACTGCTTTATCCCAAGCCTTTTGCAAATAACTTCCCGCAAGTTCCATAAAGTCGTCAAGCGCACTCAGTTCTGAAGTTGCCATTCCGACATTCTGCGCATATGTATCTATCTTGCCTAACTGTCTGTTCGCATTAATAATATTTACGGAATTAATGGGGTCGTCCGTTATGGTCGTAATCTTTTTGCCTGAAGACAACTGAGCGGTGAGTTTATTAAAATTAAACTCATTTCTTTTCATATCTTCGACTAATTGAGCATATCTTGTTGCTGTTGAAATTCTGTTAGCGTTCATAATTCTACCTTCCTAGTGTCATTAATGTATCCAAACAGTTATTAACTACATTGAAAACCTGTGCTGCTGCTGCGTATGCAGTCTGATATTTAACCAAATCAACCAATTCTTCGTTCAAATTAACGCTGTTGTTTGCCTTGATTTGGTTGTAAACGGAATCAACAACATCTTGTTGTGTATCCACAAGGTTTTGTGCATTCGTTCCGCCTGCAGCAATTTTACCAATCATACTTGTATAGTAATCTTCCAGGCTCATACCGTCCAAATCGGGAAGGTTGTAGCCGGGGTAAAGTTCCTGTCCGTTAAGGTTTGTATGTCTTATATCAAGCATCTGTGCAGCATTCTGAGCATTACCTACCGCATGTTCATCAAAATTGTGAGCAGGATCATCAAAATATGCACAAGCAATATACCAAATACCCTTATCAGTCAACAATTCAGGGTTTACAACCATATTTGAAGCATCAAGCGTTGCTGAAACAGGGTTGCCGTCTTTATCCGTTGCAATTGTGAAGATGTCCTTCATATCCGTATTGCTAAGTACGGTTGTGTCATCAGGATTAATATAATAAGCACCGTCACGTTTATTCAGATTGTTGAAGATGTCCGCAACGGCAGCCGCAATCTTGTCAAGACTTGCCTTTGCAACACCGGCATTCATTCCGTCTGTACCGATATCCGCAGAGTGAAGAAGTCCGCCCAAAGAACCGCCCGTAATTATATCATTTGCATAATCAATATTAACTTCTTCGCCTTTGATACTGATAACTGCAGCAGGTTTCGGATTTCCTTCCGCATCAACCCAATCGTCAGGATAAATCAAACCGTGATCATTACAATATTTTTCTGCGGTACAGATATCCAATTTACCCGTTACGACAGCACCCTTAACCATAGGATTGTTGTCAATGTACAAATCTACGGATCCGTTCGGCTTTTCGAAAATTGTAACATCGGTAAATTCTGCAAGGTCATTCAAAATCAAATCACGTTTATCAAGAAGGTTGTTTGCTTCAAGAGTTCCCGTCTGAGTTGTCTGTAATGCCTTGTTAACCGCAGCGAGTTCTTCAAGTTTGTCGTTATAAGCCTTATACTGAACGTAAATCTTTGAATTTACGAGTGCTTCTTCATTACTTCCGTCACCCAGTGCTTTTCCGTTTAATTCGTCAAGTTGAGCGCTCTTCGTTTTTAAAACGGAAGCAAGTGTCTTTGCGCTTTCAAGGAAATTAGTTCTTGCAGCAGCACTTGCAGGATATTCCTGAAGATTGTTAATTGCTTCAAAGAAAGAACTCAAAGCGCCGCTGACACCTTCGCCTTCAAGGTCATTAAATATATCAGCCAAATCTTCTAAGTTTCCGAGTTGTGCTTCATATTTGCCCAAATCGGATAACTGAGTTCTGTAGTAATTATTCAGGTAATCATTGTTGTAACGCATTACGTTGGCAATCATTACACCGCCGTTTGAACGTATCTGCGCTTCAACGTTATTTCCGATTGCACCTGCGATATTTCTCGTTGCAAGGTTAACTCTCTGCTTTGAGTATCCTTCGGTATTCATATTTGCAACGTTGTGAGAAACTACACTGATTGCGGATTCATTTACCTTCAGCGCACCTGATGCAATGTTTAATGATGAAAATAAGCTTACCATGTTTTACCTCTATGCTTTGTAGTCCTTTACATATAGGAAACCCTATATTTCTTCGTTTACAGTCCACATGTCCAAATCATGTGTATCCGTTTTGCCCGCTTCATTATATATACTTCCTTGTGGAGCGAACGCATCGACTATCGTTTCCAACATCTTGTCGGTCATAACGATACCATGATTTATTAATTCCACATTTTGATTATTTAATAACAGTAACTCATCAAAATTGTTACAAATCTTTACTTTTCTTAACATTAGAGGCTCTTTAAACTCGGGTTGATTTGCCTCTGCAAAACGGATTATATCTGACATACAGCCGTCTTTACCTATGAGGTCAATCGAGGCCTGCTGACGCACTTTGTTCAACTTAACAATTGAGTCATTTACGGCAAGTATTTTATTGTCTATAACCCCCAAGTCATCTGACTTTGCCTTGATTAAAAGTTCTTTTTTCTCTTTGAACAACTCTTTCAGCGCTTCGTAAGCCTCCTGCTCCTTGTCCAGAGCGGCTATTAACTTTCTAAATTTTTCTTTGTACATATTTTACCCTATTCATTTTATTTTGTAATTCGTTCTGTTTATCCATGCTTATACTGTTTTCCTGATAAAAGAGCCGATATCCCTTTATACCCTAGAATAAGTATTTGATAAATCTGTTGAAGATACCTTCGTTCTGGCTTCTGGAGATTGAACCTCTGCCTGAGAGTGCAAATTGCAGATTGGATACATTGTATGAATATATCTCACCTTCCGCATTGAGCCATCTCGGGTCAACCACACCGGTTACAATAAAGTCCATACGCTCATTACCGTTTACGATAGTCTTTTTACCCTGTACGGATAAATTTCCGTTCGGCAGTTGTTGTACTACCTGTACTGCTATTTTATCACCTAAAGTCATTGCGCGCGACCCTGTTGCAGAATTTGTTACTTCATTTGATCCGCCGTATCCGCCGGCATCTTTCAGGGCCGAAATGTGAAGCCAATTCTTAATAAATGAAGTGAAGTTATCAACAGTATTGGATTCCTTCGCTGAAGAATACGCAAGGTTATCGTTCAACGAAATATTCTCGCTCATTATTATCGAAACCAAATCACCGATTTGACGAGCCTGAACACCGCCGAATAATGAGTGCGGGACACCCTGATAATGCTGTGTTGCACCAAGCGTAAACAGGGATTCGGCATTCACTCCGATTGTCGTCAATACCAATGCTGTTATTATTGTCGCTAATACTTTTTTCATATTTTCCTCCCATGGTCACCCGACCGATTGGTCATTTAATCACTTCACTAGCACAGCCATTCCGCAATAACGCTTCTGCCGTACATTAAACCGTATTTTATATCCTCGTCCGTTATGTCAAATTCGCCTACATATTCTGCACACTTGCGGATATCCTGCAAGTCAACGCTCGACAACAGGCCTTTTGGAGCAGCCTTTGTTCCGCTCGGAGTTTCTATGGCATTCTCGCCGAGTTCCTTTTCGGGTTTTGAAACTTTGTTTGTCTTAAACGCATTTAGTGCGCTGAACTGCTGTACCGAATTTACACCTGAATTGTTTTGTTCTACTCTCATTTTTATACCTTCTTAAAACCTGAATATTATTCTACGTATTGTTCCATCTGTTTATAGATTTGACTTGCAAGACCGATTGATGTTCTCGGGTTGCTTGCCATATCGTGTGCAATCTGCTGATAAACTATCCCTTTAAAAGCATCTACATATGGGCTTTTTTCTCCGAATATACTTCCCGTTTTATCAACAGTTTTATCCATTTCCTGCAGCAATTTTGTAATAAACACAGATTCAAATTCTTCCGCTGCTTTTTGCAACTGAACTTTGGAATCTCCGGATTCCTTGATTCTGTTGTACAAAATCTGGTCAGAGTTCACAACCTGAGCCCTGTTTAAATCGTGTTTTATTAAATCTATTGTCGGTGTTGAGAATTCCATTTTTACCTCTATATAACTATCAGTTCTGCCTGCAGACTTCCTGATTTCTTAAGTGCCTGAAGGATTGAAATAAGGTCGATAGGCGCAACTCCGATTGCATTAAGAGCAGCAACCAAATCGTTCAGATTACTGTTGGCAGGCATCTGTACCAAACTTCCGGGAGCCTTGTTTATCTGAATATCAGAGTTTTCAAACCCTACCGTTGCACCGTTTGCGAAACTGTTAGGCTGAGAAACATCATTCGTAGTTGAAACCGTTACGGTTATGTTTCCGTGAGCAACCGCCGCAGGAAGAAGCTTTACGTCCGCACCGATTACGACAGTTCCCGTTCTCTCGTTTACAACGACTTTTGCTTTTTCCAAAGTCGGTGAGACTTCAAGGTTTTCGAGAAGTGAAACAAACGTAACTCTGTCATTCATAAATCTTTGCGGAATTTTTACTCTTACTGAACTTCCGTCAATAGCCTGAGCAGGCGCAAGTTGCGAAATTGTCTGAGCAATTCTTGAAACTAACGTATAATCTGATTTATCAATGCTCAGGGTTATTGAATCTTCGTCACCTATCTCCGTATAGATATCACGTTCGATTATTGCACCGCCCGGGATTCTGCCTGAAGTTGTAATCGCAGTTCTTGCAGAAGATCCGCCCGCAATCTTGTTAATACCGCCTACGGTTAAAGGTCCTTGTGCTACCGCAACCGCTTCTCCGTTCGGAGCCTTCAAAATCGTCTGCACCAATACACCGCCTTCAAGGCTCTTTGCGTCGGCAATCGCTGAAACCGTTACGTCAATCTTGTCACCGTTCTTTGAAAACGGAGGAACTGTTGCCGTAACAATTACCGCTGCTGCAGCACCTTTTTGAATGTAGTTTTCCTGTTCGATTACGGTACCTAAGTTTCTTAACATCATTTTGTTCGTAATCTGAGTTGAACGGGAGTTGTCACCTGTTCCGGGAAGACCTACAACAATACCGTAACCTACAAGTTGGTTCTCACGAACGCCTTTAATATGCGTAATGTCCATAATCCTGACCTTCGCACTTATTGCATTTGCAGGAATGGTCCATACCGCCATGCTTATTATCATTAATACTGTTGCAAATAACTTTTTCATTTTATCCCCCCGGGCAAATTAACCCTCTGAACGCTAGATATTAACCAGCACTCTGTGTTCTCCGATTACCTTACCCTTATAAACTTTCTTATAATTTCTGTTTTCAACGTTTATATAATCACCTGTCATTCCGTCAGCCATTGCAGTTCCGTCAATGGAAATCATTACCGCACCGTTGGCAACAAAGAAAATTCTTACATCGCCGTTTCTTTCAACATCGGGACGCATTCTTACAAACCTTTTGTCTATAACTTCGCCCTTCTGAAATGCTTTCTTGGCAAAAATTTCTTTTCCGATAACGTCATTTGTCAGGACATAATCCATTTTGTACGAAACATCAAGACGCTTAACCTCAGTCGTTTCTCCCGTTATTGCCTGATCTCTGTTAATACCCGAAGAAGCAACCAATACATCTTTATAAACGGCAGTCTGAGCAGGAAGGTTCAGTGTTCTGACAAATGAGCCGTCAACATAGACATCAACACGCTTTATATCACGGGCAGTAATCCTGTCTCCGCCCTGAACGATTTTGTATGTAATTTTGCCGTCAGGTAACTGCAATTCCGCAAAAGGAGTTGCGCAAATCTTTACCTGCACCTCGCCGTCGGTCATCTTTTTGTATGCTGCCGCAAGTTGGTTTGATATCTGATTTTTAACTTCAACAGAAGTAACCGTTTGGGCATTAACGCCCAAAACGCTTACTATCATTATTAATGCTGTCGTTATAAATCTCTTCAACCCGTTACTCCTTTACCTGCCCCTAAACCATATTATTTGTCTGCTGAAGTATGTTGTTTGACGCATTTACGAGTCTTGAATTTGATTCAAATGCTCTCTCTGCCTTAATCAAACCGACCAACTCGTCAACAATCTGAATATTTGAGCCTTCAAGCATACCCTGCTGAATTAAACCCAAACCGTTTTGTCCCGGAGTATCCTGAACAGGGTTTCCTGATGCCTGAGTTTCTTTGTAAAGGTTATGTCCTATTGATAACAAACCTGAAGGGTTTTGGAATTTAACCAATTGCAAAGAGCCAACCGTTGATTGCTGAGTCTGTCCCGGTAAGGTTACCGAAATGTTACCGTCTTGTGTAATGGTGATTTCGGTAGCATCACGTGGAATAGATACTGATGGCTGTACCAAAAGTCCGTCATTAGTACAAAGTTGACCTAATGAGTCCACCTGCAGACAACCGTCACGTGTATAAGCAAGTGAGCCGTCCTCCTTCATTACCTGCAGGAATCCTTCGCCTTCGATTTCGATATCAAGTTGTCTTCCTGTTGAAATTGCAACACCCTGAGTGAATATACGGGTTGTTGCCGCGGTTTTTACACCTAAGCCGATTTCAATACCGACAGGCTGATAAGTTCCCTGATTCATCAAAGCACCCGGAGTTCTCTGTGCCTGAGAAAGCAGGTCCTGAAACTCAATTCTGTTCTTTTTGAAACCTGTCGTGTTAACGTTTGCCACGTTGTTTGCAATTACATCAAGGTAGTTTTGCTGTGCTAACATACCTGTTGCTGCTGTTGTTAAAGCTCTTAACATTTTATTCTCTCCTAAAGTCCGGTAATATTATTTCTCTATGATGATCTCAGTCTTCCGACTGACACTGCTCTCTGAAGCAGTTCGTTATTTGATGAAACCACCTTCGTCAGTGATTCGTAGTTTCTTGTCGTGTTTATTGTGTTAATCATTTCTCTGATTACGTTTGAATTTGAAAGTTCGAGCATTCCCTGCTGAACGCTGAATTTTTCGGCCTTCAGTTCGGGATTGTTTTCCACATCTCTCGGAATAAATTTGGCATCGCCAATCTCAAACAAATCCTCTTTATCCGAAAAATCAAAAATACCGATTGTCTGCATGGGAATTTTCTGGTCATAAGAGTTCATTTCTATGTTTCCCTGCTCACCGATAATGATTTCCGCTCTGTCTCTCATAATTTCAGGATCAAAATCCTCGGGAATCATTCTGATTCTCCTGTTGTTAACATCGAGAACGTATTCTCCCTGTTTCGTAATCAGATAATCATCACTGTTTACGTAGAATGAGCCGTTTCTTGTATATGACTCTTTGCCGTCAATATCACGAATTTTGAAGAAGCCGTCACCCTCGATTGCAACGTCAAATTTGTTGCCCGTTTTTGTCAGTGCGCCCTGCGAAAAATCGTGGGTGTATTGCAAAGACTGTGAGCCGACACTCAAATCACCGAGATATCTGCTTGAATTATTTCTCAAAATGGAGCCCTGCTGAGAATGTACGGCAGATTCCATAATATCCTTAAACCTTAATGCACCGCGTTTGTAGCCTATTGTGTTTACATTGGCTATATTGTTAGCGGTGTTGTCATTCATATCCATAAGAGCGAGCATGCCTTTTGCCGCGGATTCTAAACTCCTTGTAATCATAAGCCCTCTCCTTTCATTTTGTCATATCTGCTCAAAACACTTTTTACATAGTTCTGTGTCTCGGCATAAGGCGGGATTCCGCCGTATTTCTTAACCGCATTCGGACCTGCGTTATAAGCGGCAAGCGCCAAAGATTTGTCGTTGTTAAACCTGTCCATAAGTCCTTTCAGGTACTTCGTTCCGCCTTCAATGTTCTGCTCGGCATCATACGCATTTGTAACACCTAAACCCTGTGCAGTGGAAGGCATTAACTGCATAAGCCCCATCGCTCCGCATTTTGAAGTCGCATTCGGGTTAAACCCTGATTCCTGATTGATTACGGCTTTTACAAAATCTTCATCTAAGCCTGTTTTGTCCGAATACTTCGCTATTAAATCGTCTATTTCCGTTCTTGAAACTTTAGTCGGATTCTTTTTGTGTTCGACTTTGGTATCGAGTATTTTCTGAAAATCAGCGTCAGGTTTTTGAGCATAGGACATTAATGACTGAAATCTGCTTTCAATCATATTTATACGTTGTAAAGTGATGTCTAAGCTCGAAAGCTGCACCTTTCGCTCTCCTCGTTTTTATTTACTTACCCAAGTCGTGCCGAAGATAATTCACCTCAGCATATTAATCTACAGTTACAGTGTATTATATATTACCTGAACGGGCATCAATCAAACGGAGGATATTTGGGGTAAGTATTTTCGAATATCAATTTCGCAGAGCGAACAATTATGCCTTGCCGCAGCAGTTTTTATACTTCTTTCCGCTTCCGCACGGGCAGGTCTCATTTCTTCCGACCTTCGCATCAGGCGAAACCTTTGGAGTTTCTTTCGGTTTGGAAATAACATCAAACATATCCGAAAACGCACCTGAGCAATAAAGAACGGTTGCCGATGAATAAACGTCATTTTTTAAGTATTCGGATTTGTATTCCTCAATAAGTTCATCAAACGTGTATTCTTTTCCGAGTGACTTATTAACAACCTCCATAAATTTCGGATATTTTGCCGCAATCCTTTTCAGAACACTGTCAGGAATCGAGTCATTGGTCAGAAAATATTTTATACATTCGTCCGCACCTTCAACCTCTTTACCCTCTAATATTGCGGTAAACGTTTCGTAAAAAGGTATTGCGTAAAGTCCTTTTTCTTTATCAAAAAGTACGGCAACGTCATAGTTTTCAACGTGGGAGCCAAAGCCGCCGAGCGAGTTTTCAAGAAAGTTTGAATAATTATTTTCCAACTCTTTTACGTGGAAAAACTTCGGTGTTTCAAGGTTTGAGCCCATTGCCGAAATATCGATTTCTTCCCCGTCGTTAAACGCACCAATGATTGCATCTGCGTGTTTGTTGGTAGTTAAAATGATGTCGCAATTAAACGTTTTGATGAATTTTTCGTACATCTCGGCGACAACTTTTTTAATCTCCGCCTGCTTTTCAGGGTTATGAAGATAAAGAAGTTTCGGGTCCTGAACAAGTTTCATAACCGCATATCTCATTGCCTCGTCTTTTTGTGAATGAGAAAGAACACTTGAAATCTCTATTACATAAAATTCACCCTCAAACTCAAAAATTCTCGCAACAATAAACTGTCCCGCATATATTCCTCTGAAACTCGTCATCTTTGTGAGAGAAAGCACGGTATATGTTTTTTCGTTGATAAGATTATAGAGTTCAAATCCGTTTTTCAGAATCTTTTTTATTTCAAAAATTGAATTTTGTGCATTTAAAAGACTTTTGATTATGTCTTTGTTCTTCTTTTC
>DBYM01000012.1:0-288 GCA_002309875.1 Cyanobacteria bacterium UBA1186 | reverse complement strand
TCTTTTACAACATCGTTTATTGCACTGATTTTTTCTATAACTGCCATAATTTGCTCTCCCTCTATGATTATAGAATACATTAAGCATAACTTTTTCGCAATTAGTCCGGAAAAACGCAAAACGGATTAATTACTTTTTACCTGCTCTTTATTAATGGTATAATGTTGTTAAGGAGCGCCTGTGTTAAACAAAGAATACACACATTTTGAAGACTATTACAAAGAGAGTTTCGCGCCCGTTTATGAACGGTTTAAGAGTGTTATTGCCGATGAACGAAACGGAGCGGAG
>DBYM01000030.1:1243-9127 GCA_002309875.1 Cyanobacteria bacterium UBA1186 | reverse complement strand
CGCACCGAGCAGTGGCACGGGCAAGATAGCACAATTTTTTTTCAGGAGTTTTATGTTTTTAGGGATTAGTTATGCAGATAAATGAAATCAGACCAAATATTTTTCAAAAATTTATTCCGGAAATTAAAAAAATTTTGGGGAGGAGAGGCTCTGCACTTGAAAAACAACCTGTAACCGATGTTTTTGAAAAACAACATTCAACCTCCGGTATAAAATCAAAAACTATTAAAAAACTCTTTTCGGAAGAATTCAGACCTGTAAAAAACGTTGATGAAAACAAATGCAGAATTACAACAATTATTGACAAAAAGACGAAAAAACCGGTAGAGGCTTTTGTTGCCGGGGTCGAAACAGAAGAAGCGGGAGAAGAAAAATACGTAATCATGGTAAAAGATAAAGCCGGAGAGATAAAAATTAATGATAATGCTTTTAAAAAAGTCGGAGATATATACTTCTATCTTGACAGAGAAAACAATATAATCAGCCCTAAGTTTGAACTTATTAATATTGACGGCGAACTGTATGAAAGAGTCCAATCCTACATGAGATCATACGGGAATAACGATTACGAAGGAATAGGTATAAGACTTCATCAATTAAGAATTGAAAGAATGCTTCAGGAAAAAATGGATAATATTATGATTGTTGCCGAAGGGAATTCATTTCCTTTTCATTACAATATGGGATTTCGTTTAAGTCCGAATTTTGTAGCGGCAGAAGACATGAAAAAAGTTATTGGCACATTATCTGATATAAACGGAAAAAATAAGTCTTACAACAAAAAATTTATACGATTTTGTTATCAAAACGGTGAAAAACTTATTGATTACTCGGGAACATTAGAAAATTTTCTGAATGATTATTACAAAAAAGGCGGAAAAACATTAGACTATGAGCCAAATATGTTTTTGGATAAGGCTTCTGCCGAACAATGGATAAATTATATTAAAACCCAACCTATTCTATTTTAAACTGAACCTTTTTTACTAATACGGTTTATTTACCCCTTCTGTTTACCCCTTTGATTTACCCCTATATATTTACCCCCGCTTGGCATTTTTATTATTGAAACATCTATATTTGTATATTAATATTAGTAAGTAGATTAATAAGGAAGTTTTTATGTTTAAAGATAAGAGAAACCTGTTCATTCAGTTATTGGCTATTCTCGGGCTGATTTTGTCCGTTAAACTCGCCATGATTTATTACGATGCAAATTACAACAAATATGCACTCTCAAGTTTTTGCACCATAAATGAATTTATTGACTGTGACGGTGTCGCAAAAACTCCTTATGCAATATTTTTAGGTATTCCGCTTGCATATTGGGGTATATTTTTGTATTTAACAATTCTGTTTTTAACCTTTGTTGATACACTTAAAAAGATAAAATTCCTCAATATACTTGAGGTTTTTAAAGAGCCTAAGGCTTATATAACCTTTTTGGGAACAATTTCTTTCTGTATTTCAATGATTCTCGCAGGAATAAGTCTGAATGTTATACACAAACTCTGTATCCTCTGCCTTGCAACATACTTTATAGATTTATTCATTGCTCTTGTTGCGTGCAAGGGAAATTTAAAAAATCTTGCCGAAGCCTTCAAAACCACTTTTTCCGACTTTGTGGCAGGAGCAAAAAAATATACGGCAATCTTTATTGCACTTGTTCTGTTATGCGGAAGTTTTCTTGCATACAGCGAAACTACATTAAACTTTGTCCCAAATTATAAAAAGATAAAATCTATAATGAAATACAGAAAAATCAAATATAATCCTTTCAGAGTCAGCGGTAATGTTTTGGGAAATCCTGAAGGCAACGTTGTCGTCGAAGTTTATTCCGATTATGTATGCCCGCACTGCTACATAAATAATATTATGATGCATCAGGCTGCGGCAGAATTTAAGAATGTTTATATCATACACAGGAATATGCCGTTTGATAGTGAATGCAACCGTTATATGGCAAGCAGCATGCACCCGAAAGCATGCTTTATGTCAAGAGGCGCAATCGCTGCCGGAAGACAGGGAAATTATTGGGGTATGAGTTCGTTATTATACGAAAATCACCCGCAGAATATGGACGAAATGCTTAAGTATGCAGAGCAATTGGGCTTTGATACGGATAAATTCATAAAAGACTTTTATTCCGACGATACCAAAGCACATCTGAACAGAGATATTGAACGTGCTGCGGAACTTGATGTACATGCAACTCCGACAATGTTAATTAACGGGGAAAAGATAGTCGGAACAAAGCCTTATTACGAAATAAAAGAAAAACTTATACAACATGGCGCAAGAAAAAAATAAAATTTTAATCCATGCCTGCTGCGGAATTTGCTCGGGGTATCCGATTTCTCTGCTTAAAGAATCAGGATATGAGCCTGTTGTCTATTTTTGCAACCCGAATCTTGATACGGAAGCCGAGTTTATGAGAAGGCTTGAGGCTCAGAAGACTGTGTGCAGTTATCATAATGTTGAATTAATTGTCGAAGAATACAATCCTGACGAGTATTTAAACTATATCAAAGGGTTTGAAAACGAGCCCGAAAGAGGTAAACGTTGTGATAAATGTATTGAACTCCGTCTGAAAAAAGCGGGGGAAAAAGCCTCAGAACTTAATATAGGCACTTTTACCACTTCCCTCCCCGTAAGTCCGCATAAGGATTTTGGCAAAATAAGCGAAATCGGTTTAAAAATCGGAGAAGAATTGGGAATTGAATATTTAGCGGTTGATTTTAAGAAAAAAGACGGATTTTTAAAGACCAATAACCTTTCAAAAGAACTGAAGTTATACAGGCAAAATTATTGCGGTTGTAAATTTTCTAAACATTAGGTATTTTTTGTCTTTCTATGGTATCATTATTCGGTAAGGAAGAATTATGGGCTACAAAATATTATCGAAAAAAGAACTCTGTCCAAACCAATATGAAATGGTTGTTGAAGCACCTTATATCGTAAGGAACGCAAAAGCAGGACAGTTTATTATATTCAGAGTTGAAGAGAACGGAGAAAGAGTTCCGCTTACAATAGCCGACGTTGACAAAGAAACGGGGGCTTTAACAATAGTATTTATGGCCGTCGGTTACAGCACGAAAAAACTTGCCGAATTAAAAGAGGGAGACGAATTAATTGATATAGTGGGCCCTCTCGGACAGCCAACCCACATAAAAAAATACGGAACGGTGGTCTGTCTTGCGGGCGGTTACGGCGCTGCGCCATGTTATCTTATCAGCAAGGCTTTTAAAGATGCGGGAAACAAAGTTTATATGATAATGGGTGCAAGAGATAAAAGTCTTATTTTCTGGGAAGATAAAATGAGAAACGCATGCACCGAATTGTTTATTACAACGGACAACGGAACTTTGGGAGAAAAAGGGTTTGTAACTCAGGTTTTAGAGAGAATTATGGCAAAGGAAAAAGTCGATTATGCCATTGCAGTAGGACCTTTGCCCATGATGAGAGCCGTTGCGAATATGACAAGAGATAAGGGTATTTATACAGAGGCAAGCATGAACCCGATTATGGTAGATGGTACGGGTATGTGCGGAGCATGCCGGCTGACGGTTGACGGAGAAACAAGATTTGCCTGCGTTGACGGGCCTGATTTTGATGCTCATAAAATAAACTTTGACGAAATAATTAATCGTAGTAAAATATATAAAGAGGAAGAAAAACGCTGCGAGGAATGTAACTTGTTAAAACTCGCAGAATAATACAGGAGATAAGCGCATGGCGTCAGATGAAAAAGCAATACCTTTGTGTCCGTTAATGAGCGTAGGCTCGCAGGTGGAGATTGTATGTATGCAGGAAAATTGCGCATGGTATCTCAAGAATTATAAAATATGTTCCGTCTATATGATGGCGCATAATTCAATGCTTGATGTTCAGGCTAAACAGGCAAAGGCAAGGCAAGCACAACAAAATCAATAATAAGTTTGAGAGGTCGGTTTAAGCCGACCTCTATTAGTTTTATAAAAGGGAGTCCGTTTAAATGAAAAATACCGTTGTTATAGGTGCTCAGTGGGGTGACGAAGGGAAAGCAAAAATTACCGACCTGCTTGCGGAAAAAGCAGATTTGGTTATAAGATATCAGGGCGGCTGTAATGCGGGCCATACTGTTGTCACCGGAGGTCAGACGTACAAATTCCATCTTATCCCGTCGGGAATACTTTATGACAACACAACCTGTTTTATCGGCGCGGGAACGGTTATTCACCCCGAGTCTTTTGAAAAAGAGTTTAACGAATTAAAATCTCAGGGAGTAAATTTTGAAAATCTCAAAATTTCCCCGCTTGCAACCATTACGCTGCCCTACCATATTGAAGTTGACGGCTGGAGTGAATCTAATTCCGGCAAAGGCAAAATCGGAACGACCAAAAGGGGTATAGGCCCGACCTACACGGACAAAATGGCACGTATTGCCTTAAAAATACAGGACTTATTCTCACCCGAAGCCCTGAGTGAAAAACTTGATATGATTTTACCCGTAAAAAATAAAACTCTTGAAAAAGTTTACGGGATAGAGCCTTATTCCAAAGACTGTATTACTGCACTCTGCGAAAAATATGCCGAATTATTCAAGCCTTATGTCGCTTTTGACTGGCAGGAAATTCTAAATGCTTATAAAAATAAAACAATCCTTTTTGAAGGCGCTCAGGGTGTAATGCTTGACATTGATTACGGCACATATCCTTTTGTAACAAGTTCAAACCCGATTGGAGGCGGTGCTGCTACGGGAAGCGGTTACGGCCCGACCATGATTCAGGAAGTTATCGGGGTTACCAAAGCCTATGTTACAAGAGTGGGAGAAGGACCTTTTGTTACCGAACTCAAAGATGAAATCGGTGAAAAGATTCAAAAAATCGGGCATGAATTCGGAGTTACAACAGGACGCCCGAGAAGATGCGGCTGGTTTGATGCCGTTATTATGCGGTATGCCGTTTTAGTCGGAGGAATTACCAACATTGCTCTCACAAAAATTGACGTTTTTGATACGTTCGACAAAATTAATGTCTGCGTTGCATACAAAGATACAAGAGACGGCAAAGTTTATAAATCTTATCCGACAGATGTATTTATTCACAAATATTTAGAGCCTGTTTACGAAACAATGGAAGGCTGGAAACAGGATATAACAGGAATCCGCAGGTATGAAGATTTGCCCGAAAATACAAAAAAATACATTAAACGTGTTGAAGAATTAGTCGGCGCAAGGATTGGAATACTCTCTGTCGGCCCCGACAGAGAACAAACAATTTTCAGGGTTTAGGGTATCCCGTTGACACTTGAAGAGCGGGTTTTCTCATGATATAATCACACTTATACGAGGTTATATTTTCAGTTAAAGTTTATATGAAAGGATTTTATTATGGCAAAGTATGTATGTTCAGTTTGCGGATACACTGTTGAAGGTGAGGCTCCGGAAAAATGCCCTATTTGCGGTGCAGTAAAAGAAGTATTTACAAAAATGGAAGACGGTGAAAAGAAATATACGACAGAACACGTTGTTGGTGTTGCAAAAGATGTTGACCCGATAATTCTTGAAGGTTTAAAGGCTAATTTTGCGGGTGAATGTACTGAAGTCGGTATGTATCTTGCAATGTCAAGACAGGCAGACAGAGAAGGTTATCCGGAAATCGCTGAAGCATACAAAAGATACGCATTTGAAGAGGCTGACCACGCTGCAAGATTTGCAGAACTTTTAGGCGAAGTTCTTACAACTTCAACCAAGAGAAATCTTGAACTCAGAGCAGAAGCAGAATTTGGTGCATGCGACGGCAAAATGCAATTGGCAAAACGTGCCAAAGAATTGGGACTTGATGCGGTTCATGATACGGTTCATGAAATGGCTAAAGACGAAGCCCGCCACGGCAGAGGTTTTGACGGTTTATTAGCACGCTATTTTGCATAAAATAATTAAAGTTTGAAGGGCGGACGAAATCTTGATTTTGTCCGCCCTTTACTGTTATACTGATTCCATGCTTAAAGAAAAAATCGTATTAAGAAATTATGCCCACTTAGGTGACTGCGTCTGGGAATTGTTTGTAAGAAATTACACAATTTTTAAAACTTCAAACTCAAAGTTGCTGCATAAGATGACAACTGACAGGGTAAATGCCCCGTTTCAGCATCAGATGCTTGAGATGATTATGCCTGAATTAACGGAGGAAGAAACCGAACTCGCAAAACGGGGAAGAAATCTTCCTATTCCTGTCGGCAGACGGAATATTCAGACGGATTACAGGTCTGCAACCGCTTTTGAAGTGCTTATCGGCTATTGGTATCTGCACGACAAGACAAGATTGGAATATTTTTACAATCTGTTCAGACAAACGGAGTTTTTTAACTAACTCTTAAAATTATCCCAAAAACTGCGTTTTTTAACCTTTGTTTCGTCCTCTTTGGGAGTATTTATTATTACGAGCACCTCGTCTTCCGAAGACATTTTGAGGTTATTTCTTGCAATTGCTTCAAGTCCCGCAACATCTGAAAAATTATTAATATTGTCTTTTAACTGTTTATTCAGTGCAAGCGCATTATCTCTCGTTTTTGTTATCTGAACGATTTTTGCCTTATATGAAACAACCTTGGACACATTTAATACCGCACTTACGGTTATCTGAAGCAGGCAAAGCAGAAGTATTATAGTCAAAAAGGAATAGTAAATTCCCGTTGAAGATGAAGAAGTGCTTTTTGATGATGAAGTTTTTTCTTCACCTTTTTTCGCTTCTTTATTCACTACCTTTTTGGGAACTCGCTTATTTTGTGTACTTTTGACCATAATCCGATTATATAAAATTTTTCCGTTAATTACAACCTGAAGCCTGTTGAAAAACTTATTGCCGAACTGCGCTTACCGCTTCTGTAAAATGATTCCGCAAATCCAAGTTCAAACTTTAAAGCATCTGCGTATTTCTGAAGCGCCGGTGTATAAACAAGCGTAATTTCGTTTTTGTTTTTAGGCAGATTCATATATGTACTGAAAGAATCTTTAATAGTCAGTCTGTCCGTAATATGCCACTCCGGTGTAATTCTGAGGGTATTGTACTGAGTTCCGATATCCTGATTTGTGGATTGTCTGATTGATGCAGTAATGGAAAGCCAGCGGGGAGTGTCATATCTTAAGAAAAAAGCGGTTGTGTCTTCAATCTGCGAATAAGACAAATCCTGCTCCCAAATTTGTCCGTACGAAAATCCGTAGTATGTTTCGGTTACGTTCCCGCAAAGAGGCAAAATATCGGTGAGTTGCCCTCTGTTTATCATTGCACGGGCAAGCGCACTTCTTGCGGTATTTGCATTTGAGGTTATGTTCAAAACTCCGACAGGCAGAGTTAAAGACCTTTTGGGAATATTTATACGCGGTTTTTCAATAGTATCGTCAAGATATATCGTTTCAACCTCGTTGTCGTCATATTCAACATGTGCATTGATTTTGTATGTTTCTTTTATTTCATTTGCAGGCTTAATATCCTTGTTATCATTCGTTTCACAATAACAGGGAATTGTACTCAAAAATATTATTAATGCTGAAATAACTATTCTTAACATACCCACATTTTAATTTAAATGAAACTCTATTTCAATCATACGATTGCCGTAGGAATTAGGTGAATTGTCCAATGGTTTGGAATTTAAATTTTTAATATAAAAAATAAAAAAGGAGAGAAAATTATGAAAAAAAGTTTATTGGTTTTGGCTTTTATGACGGCCTTCGGAAATGTTTATGCTCAGGAAATTGCAGTCGTTGATCTGCAGCAGATTGTTGATAATTCTTCACAGGTTAAACAGTTAAAACAGGAGCATTCCAAAAAAATGGCCGAACTTGATAAGATTATCGTAAACGCAAGAGGAGAAATCTCAAACGAATCCGACCCCGCAAAA
>DBYM01000030.1:0-1155 GCA_002309875.1 Cyanobacteria bacterium UBA1186 | reverse complement strand
ATAAAAGCAGAAATTACCAAAAAAGCGCAGAAAGACGAATATGAATATGTTTTTGCAAAAAGCGTGGTTTTGTATGGCGGGCAGGATATTACAGGTGAACTTTTGCAAAGCATTAAATAAATTTTATTCATTTACCACCCCCCACATTTACCACTTTACCCCTTTACCCATTTACCCCCCTTTGTGTTAAAATATTGGTATAAAAGGGAGAAGGTATTATGGATTTCAGTAATTATACAAAAGAAGATTATATAAAACTCTATGACAAGCCGCTTGACGAATTGATTGAAATTTCAAGGAAAATCACTTCGGAAATGTTTGATAATGAAGTCGAAGCATGCAGTATTATAAGTGCAAAAACAGGTGCATGTTCGGAAAACTGCAAATACTGCGCGCAGAGCAAACATAATCATGCCGAAATCGAATGCCACCCGCTTTTAGATGTGGAAACAGTCAAAAAAGCGGCCCTGAGCGCAAAAGAAAACGGTGCATCAAGGTTTTGTATAGTTACATCAGGCAGAGCACCTCAGGGCAAGGATTTTGAAACAGTTCTCGAAATGATAAGAGCGGTTGCATCAATTGACGGGCTTCATTGCTGCGCTTCTCTCGGACTTCTGACCGAAGATCAGATTAAGCAGATTAAAGAAGCCGGAGTTGAAAGGTTTAATCACAATATCAATACTTCCGAAAATTATCATAAGGAAATCTGTACAACACATACATTCCAAGACAGAGTCAGAACTGTTAAAACTATCCAAAAACACGGCATTGAGGCTTGCTGCGGTGTAATAATAGGAATGGGCGAATCAAGAGAGGACAGAGTTGATATGGCGCTTTCTCTTAGAGAACTCAACCCGAAAACCGTTCCGATAAACTTCTTAAACCCCATAAAAGGCACCCCGCTTGAAGGATATGAAGATAAAATTGACGAAGAAGAAATCTTAAAAACCATTTGTATTTTCAGAATAATTCTTCCAAATGCACTTCTGCGTTATGCGGGCGGAAGAACAACAAGACTTTCTCCCGAAAACCAAAAGAAAGGTATTTTGGCAGGTATAAATTCCGTTCTCGTCGGGAATTACCTCACAACATGCGGATCAAAAAGCGAAGAAGACAAAAAAATGCTCAATGAACTCGATATGACCATGGTGTAGG
>DBYM01000038.1:13013-16206 GCA_002309875.1 Cyanobacteria bacterium UBA1186 | reverse complement strand
AAAAAAAAGCTATGTACGAATGTCGTGCATAGCTGTTGATTAGGGATATGTGTATCGTCGTTTTTAAGGAGTATAGGTATATATTAGCAGTATGCGTTTTAAATAAAATCATACATTCTTATGATTTTGTTTACAAAACTTAATAATCTCGGCGGAGGGGTTTTACAAATGTAAAATTTTCTTCATATTTCGCCGTTATAAGTCAATTTTTGAAAACAAAAAGTTTTCATGTATAAAGGTAGAAGTGTCATGTATATACAGCCAATAACATCAAATAATGTTTCTATGGGCGCAAAGCCGCCGAAACAGAGTTCTTCAAAGAACTTATTTAAGCGTGTCGCAGAAAAGTTATACGACACGCTGCCTGATGCTACCTTAAAAGAGAGTGATAAAGGATTAGAAAAGAAAAAATCCATAGAGAGTTTAATTGCGCACCCTGCAGTTAACAGGGTTATTATGGGTGCTACGGCAATTGTGACACAGCCTGTAATCGACGCTCATAACCCGAGAGTTGATGAAAAGACGAGAAAAACTTCAAAAAACAGAACTATGGCAAAAATAATTGCCGGAACCGGAGTTGGGGTTATAGTCAGAGATTTATGCTACGAAGTTGTACAAAGAATGACTAACCTTGAAGGTAAAGGCAAGTACAGCAACGCACTTGTTCCCAAGGCATATCTGAAAGATTATATTTCCGGAGTCAAAAATATTAAGAGTTACAGAAATGCACTTTCTACCATTATTGCAATTTTTGTAATGTTGTTTACCAACTTCCTGCTTGATGCTCCGCTGACAAGGTTATTAACGAACAAGTTTAATGCCAAAACGGCAGAGAAAGAAAAACTGAAAGAAGGAAAGGAGGCTGTTTATGCATAATCCTTTCCAGCGAATATTAACATGGGTTTCCGACTCATTCAGCAAACACCCTGATAAAATGCTCATATTTACGGGAGCAATAGGGTGGGCGATTTCTTCTGCTGCACAAATCGGTGCTATTTTATTCAATCCGAAAATATCCAACGAACAAAAGAGTTTCCTTGTTCCGCAGGAAGCGGCAGATGCAATTGTTAACATTGGTGCATTTTTGTTAATTACAAAATCTGTATCAAAATTAGTCGGTAAAATGTTCAAAACAGGCAAAATCGGTACAAAATCCGTAAAAGCATTTTTGGAAAAGAACAAAGACACATTTGATAAAAAAGTCGGACACATAGATTTCAGTGTTGATGAAGTTTTGAAAGATAATCCCGAACTTTTGGCAAAATATAATACTACCAAAAACTTTGGTACAACTTTAGCAACCGTAGGTGCAAGTGTTCTTGCAACGAATATTGTTACTCCTTTAACCCGTAATGTTATGGCATCAGGAGTTCAGAAAAATTATATTGCCCAAAACAAAGTTGAAAAACCCGAAGTTCAGAATTCTCAGCCTGTTTTCAAAGGGTATTCGGGCGTGCTTCGCATATAATTGATTAGACAGATTAATTGCGTTAATATAAAATAAACAAGAGGGAGCGGAGTATGGATTTTGAGTACGGAATAATAGGAGGCGGGCCTGCGGGTTATACGTCTGCCATGATGCTTGCAAGCCACGGGCATAGTGTAATACTTTTTGAAAAGGACAGGCTCGGAGGAACATGTCTTAATAAAGGTTGTATTCCGACCAAAACTCTGCTGCATTTGTCCGAGGTTTACAAACAAACTCTCGAAACTCCAAATATGGGTTTGGATATTGAAATTAAAAATTTTGATTTTTCCAAAGTTGCCGAAAAACGTGATTTAACCGTTGAAAAAATCAGAAAATCACTTGAACTTGCGGTTAAAATTTCGGGTGCAAACGTGGTTTACGCTCAGGCAAACGTTGTAAATAAAAATACGATAAAAGCGGAAGATAAAGAATATTCGGTCGGAGAAATAATAATTGCAACGGGCTCTGAGCCGAGAGAGTTGAAAGGTTTGGAGTTTGACGGGAAGTTTATACTCAGTTCTGATGACGTATTAAGACTTAATTATCTTCCAAAATCGGTATTAATAATAGGTTCAGGTGCAATAGGTATTGAATGGGCAAGAATTTATTCCAATTTTGGGGTGGAAGTTTCGGTTGTTGAACTTGCCGAACACCTGATTCCGCTTGCCGATATTGAGGTTTCAAAACGTATTGAGCGGATTTTTAAACAAAACAAAATCAGATACTATCTGAGTGATTCTGTTGAAAAGATCGAAAATAAAGTCGTTACTCTGCGTTCGGGGAATGTGATTGAGCCCGAAATTATACTTTGTGCGGTAGGAAGAACACCTGTCAAACCTGATGTTTCGTGCGAAACAATACTTGGCGATGCCTGCGGAGAGATTCAACTTGCACATTACGCAATTCATCAGGCAAAGAAATTTGCACTCGGGATTGATTACGACAAAAACCTTATCCCTTCGGTGATATACGGTGAGCCTGAAATTGCATGGGTTGGTCTCAGGGAACAGGATTGCGGAGAGGATTGCAAAAAAATCACCCTTCCCGTAACTGCGCTCGGGAAATCTTGGTGTGATGATTCTACTGACGGTTTTATTAAACTTATTGTCAAAGATAACCTTATTGCGGGCGCACATATAGTATCAAAAGAGGCTTCTGCTCTTATTCACGAAGTTCTTATTGCCATGCAGAACAAAGTTACGGCAGACGATTTGAAAAAGGTCTGCTTTGCTCACCCGACTTATTCGGAAGGCATTTTTGAACTGATTTGCAGAGTGTAAATTAACCTTCTCTGAAGGAGACTTCATTGATGTTCTTTTTCAGAGCCGAGCGTAAATTTGCCATCTGAATTTCAATGGCCTCGTCGGTCAGAGTGGTTTCAGAATCCTGCAATTTTACTCTGAAGGCAACGGATTTAAACCCTTCCTGCACGTGCTCGCCTTCATATACGTCAAAGACTTCGCAGCCGTTAAATACTTTGTTATCAACACCTTTTTTAATAACTTTTTCAAGTTCGTCCCAAGTTGTTGTTTTAGGCACGAATATTGCCAAATCTCTCTGAACTTCAGGGAATTGCGGAAGTTTTTTGTATCTTGGTGTTGATTCGCTGACTGCGTCGATAAGCAGGTCTAAATCAAGTTTAAACAAATATGCGTCCTGATTCAGTTTTAATTTACCCCTTAATTCAGGGTGAATTTCGCCGTAATACCCTATAATTTCAGGCTG
>DBYM01000038.1:5046-12910 GCA_002309875.1 Cyanobacteria bacterium UBA1186 | reverse complement strand
AACCTTGTCAACAATGCCCTTTACGGTATAGAAATCGACTTTTCCGGTGCATTGCCACAATGAGTTTTGGATATTTCCGGTTATA
This sequence comes from Cyanobacteria bacterium UBA1186, assembly GCA_002309875.1. Lineage (GTDB taxonomy): Bacteria > Cyanobacteriota > Vampirovibrionia > Gastranaerophilales > Gastranaerophilaceae > CAG-196. The sequence goes on along the minus strand of DBYM01000038.1, from coordinate 12,825 downwards.
ACACCTGCAAGCACCTGAGTTTCCTTAACGCCGGTATTTTTTTCGTCCGCTTCGGCAACTTTCAGATATGTTCTTCCGATTTCGTATCCCCAAAAATCCTTTTGTCCGTTGTCAAAATTGTATTTCATACAGTTCAAAAGGCTTGCAATCATTGTTTGTCTGAGCATTGCAAAATCTTCAGATGCGGGATTTTCAACATAGATTGCATTTGCTTTGTCAAAAGTCATATTGAATTGCTTTAACAAAGGCTCGCCGATTAATGACGAGGTCTGCATTTCGTTCAGACCGCAGCCGAGCATTATGTTATGGATTTTTTCGATAACTCTTTCCGCATGTGAAATTTCGGCAGGAGTTGTGCTGTTCGGAAGTGTCGGCGTGATTTTATCATACCCGTTAATTCTCGAAATTTCTTCTATTAAATCACATTCTCTCGTAACATCTTCGGCGCGGAAGGACGGAACACGGACTTTGCAGGCTGCTTCGTTTTTACCGAGAATTTCAAATCCGAGTTTTTCTAAGATATTCAGGCATTTTTCCGTTTCAATTTCACAGCCTAATAATCTCTTTATTTGTGCAAATCTTAAGGTTATGTCGATTGGCTCAAGTTTATTTACCCCGGTTTCAACCATTCCTTCAAACTTGGCACCTGCGTATTTTTCCAAAAGTTCAACGGCTCTGAAAAGTCCCGGTTTGACTGCTTCAATGTCAATTCCTCTTTCAAATCTTGCGGCAGCATCGGAACGATAACCTACGCTTCTTCCGCTTCTTCTTGTTGTTGCAGGGTAGAAATAAGCCGCTTCAAGTGCAACATTCTTTGAATTTTCGTCGATTTCAGAATTTGCACCGCCAAAAACTCCGCCAAGGCAGACAGGGTTTTCTTTTGTTGCGATGAGAACGGAATCGTGAGTCAGAGTTCTTTCCGTTCCGTCAAGCGTCACAAGTGTTTCGCCATCGTTTGCACGTCTTACGCAAAGATATTTGTTAAGTTTGTCATAATCAAATGTATGCAAAGGCGTTCCGTATTCCAAAAGTACATAGTTTGAAATATCTACAACGTTATTTATTGCTCTTATTCCTGATGAGATAAGCCTTTTTTGCATCCAATCAGGCGAAGGTTTAATTGTTATTCCTTTTAAAACACCTATTGAATAGTATTTGCAGACATCAGAGTCTTTAATTTCCACATCAAAATCGGCTTTCGGAACATTATCTTTTTTTGCATATTCAAATTTCATCGGTCGGTTGAAAAGTGCCGACAATTCTCTTGCAATACCGACTACAGACATTTGGTCGCCTCTGTTGGCGGTGGGAGCGGTATGCAGAATATAATCTTTTTCAAAACCCAAAACTTTTTCAACATCTTCGCCGAGTCCGACATTCGGGAAAATCCTGTTGAGGATAAGGATTCCATCTTCTTCCTGATAGTTTCTGTCTGCTACACCGAGTTCATCATCGGAGCAGAGCATACCCTGAGATTCCACCCCTCTTATTACTGCTGCGGTAAGTTCAAACTGTTCGCCCGTTTTTCTGTCAAGGACTTTACTTCCGACTGAAGCATAAGGAATAATCTGTCCTTCTTTAATATTCTGTGCTCCGCAGACAACGGTTTTTGTTGTCAAACCGTTATTGATTGTAACAAGATGCAGTCTGTCGGAATTAGGGTGTGCATCAATTTTTTCAATCCTTGCGGTAATTATATTTGTAAACTGAGGCTTAACTTCTTCAATTTCTTCAACTTCAAGACCGCTCATTGTAAGTTCGTGAGCAATCTGTTCAGCCTCAATTCCGCTTAATTCAACCAATTCATTTAACCATTTTAATGAAACTTGCATAATCCATACCTCTCTTTGAGGACAATTATACAATAAAAATTAAATTTATTTACCCTTATTTATCAAATTGAGCCGCATAGCCCAAAAGGGCGTTATAAACCTCTTTGTGGATTTTACCTTCAAGCACTTCTTTGTAGAGAATTAAAAGCGATTCTATTCTTGAAAGTTTGCGTCTGTAAACCCTTGTCTCCCTTAGTGCGCTGTATTTGTCTGCGGTTGAAATTATCTGAACGCCTATGTCTGAAGGGTGCTGTCTGTCTGTAAGTATCGGATACCCGTCGTGTTTAAGATTTTGGTGGTGGTATTTCACCAAATCAAGTGTTTCTTCTTTTATATTCTGTGTTTTTAAAAGTTCATACCCCAAAGTTGAGTGAATATTCATAATTTTGCGTTCTTTTTTATTAAGTTTTGCAGGTTTATTAAGGATTTTGGACGGAATTAAGACCTTGCCGAGGTCGTGAAGCATAGATGCCTCTTTAATTGTGCCCGAATTAATTCCGATCTTTATATTTTCTGCAAGCATGGATAAGATTCCCATTGCGACCTTGCAGGTTTCGTTCATGTGCCCGCCGGCAAGTTCTTTAAGTGTCTTTGTGTCGATTGAAGGCTTTATTCTGTACCGCTCGAGGAGTTTTGATATTCTCGGGTTAAGGCTTATCATCTTTTTAACCGCAGCCTTCTGAAGTTTTTCTTCCTCTCCCGATTTCAGACAAATTTTCCCGTCTTCGTTTTTATACACGAAGAAAGTTACACCGCTGATTTGTACGGCACTCAAAAGTTTAATATTTTCTCTTTTTGTTTTTTGGGATAAATTCGGAAACATTGGTAAGTACTTAATAATTCACACAACTTAACATAAGTTTACAATATTTTTTTATTTTTTGCAAGAATTTTATCTCTATACCACGTTATTGTACCGTTGTGGAGTTAAAAAAATGTTCTTATTGCTTATTATCGGATTAAGAAAAGGAGAAAAATATGTCCGAGAAAAGATTTTTAACCTGTATTCTGATTGAAGGAATTATACTTATGGTTTTGGGTTTGTGTGTTCTTATTCTTCCCAAAATTACGGAATTGTCTTTTGGGGTAATGCTTAGCGCGGCATTCATTTCTTACGGAATTTATAAAGTTATTCATTCGGTTATGAACAGAAACTACTCCAAACGCTTTTTGCTGACATCTGCTTTGGGTGCTTTTTTGCTCACGATAGGAATTCTGCTCTTGCTCGTCCCAAAAGTCAGTTTGTTGTGGCTTATTGCTCTTACGGGGGTATATTTTATACTCGAAAGCATTGAAACCACGGCATTTGTTTCTCAAATCAGGAATATGTACGGTTTTTGGGGCTGCAAATTTTTTAGCGCAATAATACTTATGTTAATCGGACTTTTGATTGTAATCGGTATTCCCGCAACGTCTTTCTGGCTTGTTGCAATGCTCTGCGGGTTGGGTTTGCTTGTAAAAGGGATATCGAAAATAACCTTCTATAACGCCAATATTGCCAATATGTAAATTCACCTGCTCATATTCACTAACAATACCCCCCTCTAAAATCTACCCCCTAAAATTTGCACCCTCCCATTTACCCCCCCCCCATGTAAAATTTTTTTACAAAAAACTCATGCGCATGAGCAATTTTGCATGTTTTAGGTTAAAATGTTTTTTGTTGGGTGAAGGGTTTAGTATGATGGATACTTTTGAACTGACAAATTATAACTTCTATTCGAGCAGGCTCGATATGGAACTTATTACGACTATTGTCGATGCCTTGAAGGAAATACTTGAAGAGGATAAGAAGCAGGAGCAGCCTTTGTTTTTGAAGGTTGCCGATGATTTTATAATGAACGTTGCCCGCAAAGTTGTTCAGGAAAAGAAGAAAACCTTTTTGATAGGGATTACGGGAGAGAGTGCTTCGGGGAAAACTGTTTTTGTTGATAATACGATTGAAGCGGTTATGAGAGAGAAGAGGGAAGGTATTTACACGGTTGTACGATGTGATGATTATTACAAAGACACATCGAAAGAACTTATTGAAGCGGGGAGTTATGATGCACTGTTTAAAACAGGTTTCAGTTTTGATACTCCTGATGCGATTGATTTGAAACTTATGAAAGAGCATCTTATTGCACTAAAAAATTCACAGACGGTTGTTTCTCCGAATTATGATTTTGTAACCTGTGTTTCTGACCCGAACGGTGAGGTTAAAAAACCGGCAAAAGTTATTCTGACCGAAGGTCTTTATGTATTAAACGAATGCATGCGCGATATTATGGACATAAAAGTCTATGTATTTACTCCGATTGATGTTATAAAAGAGCGCTGGTACAAACGTGCTGTTTCAAGAGGAAAAACCGGTGAGGCAGCGGATTTGCAGTTCAGGAACGTAAACGAAACCGCGCAACAGTACATTCGTCCGACCTATCAGATAGCCGATTGTATTATTAACGGAATGGTTGATAAAGAGTATATTAAAGTTATTACGGACAGAATTCTTAAGAAACTGTCGGAAATTTGTAATAATGTGTAGGGAGACTGAAAATGTTTGAATTAAAAGCGCAGATGTACTTTGCAGCCGCGCACCATTTGTTGAATTATGACGGGGAGTGTGAAAATCAGCATGGACATAATTGGCTTGTTGAAGCGTATGTTTGCGGCTCAAAACTTGATAAAAGCAATATTTTAATAGATTATAAAGTCTTAAAACGTGAATTAAAAGAGGTTTTAAATTTGCTTGACCACAAGGATATCAACGAACTTCCGTATTTTGCAGGTGTAAGTCCGAGCAGTGAGATGATATCCAAGTTTATCTACGGCGAAATGAAGAAAAGAATCAGTTTAATAAGCAAAGTTTCCGTATGGGAAACCCCGACTTCTTGTGCAACTTATTATGAATAACAGAAAGGGCTTAAGTTTATGGAATTAAACAAATATATTGAACACACTTTGTTAAAGCAGGACGCGACCAAGGCAGAGATCATTAAATTGCTTGATGAGGCACGTGAATACGGGTTTTTGGGTGTATGTGTAAACCCCGTAAACGTTAAGTTCGCACATCAGTATCTAAAAGATACCAACATAAAAGTGGTTACAGTTATCGGTTTTCCTTTAGGACAGACCACTAAAGAAGCAAAAGTGCTTGAAACGATAGATGCGGTAAAAAACGGTGCGGACGAAATCGATATGGTACTGAATGCGGGTAAGTTGAAGGACGGCGATTATGATTATATTGTTGATGAGATTTATGATATAAAAACCGCTTGTCAGGGAAAAATTTTAAAAGTTATTCTGGAAACTGATTTGCTTTCAAAAGATGAAATCAAAACTGCGTGCGAACTCTGCATAAAAGGCGGAGCAGATTTGGTTAAGACTTCGACGGGATTTGTTAAAAACGGAGTGGGAGCAAAAGCCGACGATGTGAAACTGATGTACGAAACGGTGCATTCTGCAGGACTTCAGGTAAAGGCATCAGGCGGAATCAGAGATAAAGAGGCCGCTCTTGCAATGATTCAGGCAGGTGCAACCCGTTTGGGCACAAGTTCAGGTGTAAAAATCTGTCAGGGTTAGTGGCAAACAGGGGTAGGGGTAAATGTATTGTCATTCAGAGGGCGAAGCCCGAAGAATCTCTATAACATTTTAATGTTATCATATATTTATGCAAGACAAACAAGGCTACGTGTACATACTAACCAATAAAGTCAACTCTGTTTTATATGTTGGTGTAACTTCATGTTTATCCAAACGAATTTGGGAACATAAAAATGAAGTTGTAGAAGGTTTTTCTAAAAAATATAAATTGCATAAACTCGTGTATTATGAAGCAGCAGATTCTATTAAATCTGCTATTAAAAGAGAAAAATATTTAAAAGGAAAAAGTCGTAAATATAAAGAAGAACTAATTAATAACTTTAATTCCGAATGGACAGATTTGTATGAAAGCATATTATAATCCTGTCATTCTGAACACGACTTTATTTAGGGTGGAGAATCTCTTAAACTTTATTTTATAGGGATTCTTCGGTCGCTACGCTTCCTCTGAATGACGTGTTAGTTTGTTCAACCGGCCCGATATATTTATCCTTTTACCCCAAAAAAATCCTCCCAAAACGGGAGGAAGTATTTGAGCGATGAGGATTCTATATCATATTAAACTTAATTTTTCAGTGTAACATTAAACTTTTCGGCAGGATTCGGGCTAAAACTTTCTGATTATGTTTACATTTATTAACCTCATTTTCCTTTGATACTCGACAATTAATATTTTTTTGTTTATTATTAGACTACACACTAGCAAAAATAGTAAAAGGAGAACTAAAAATGCAGGTAATACTAAAAAAAGATGTTCAAAATATCGGTGAAGCAGGGGAACTCGTAAACGTTAAAGACGGTTATGCAAGAAATTTCCTTATCCCCAAGAATTTTGCCGAAATTGCAACTGAAGGTGCTTTGAAGAACAGAGAACAAAATCTTGCAAGAATCAAAGCCAAACAGGAAAAATTGCATCAGGAAGCATTGGCAAAGGCTGCTGAAATCGAAAAACTCGGTCAGATTGAACTTTCTGCAAAAGCAGGTGAAAGCGGTAAATTGTTTGGTACAATTACTACCAAGAAACTTTGTGAAGAACTTAAAGAAAGAGCAAATATTGAAATTGACAGAAAGACTGTTTCGCTCAATGCTCCTATCAATAAAATCGGCGAATTTACAATGCTGATTAAATTAACTTCAAAGGTTAAAACCGAACTTAAGGTTATCGTAACGGCTTCCGAAGTTGTTAAGGAATCAATAGAGGAAGAAGAAACTGTTGCCGAAGAAACAACTGAGGCGTAGTTATTGGAACAAAATTTAAAAGCCGTGCCGAAAAATAGTTTTGGTACGGCTTTTATTCTAAAAAAGAAAGAAAATTTATGAAATTTGCATCAAGATGTCTGCCAACCGGGAAACTGCCGTATGAGAATGTGGGTGCTGCCACAAGAATGATGGCAAAGTTATTTGAAAATATGCCTTATATTCCGGTTTTGCCTAAGGTCTCTGCCGAAGATACGATACTGAAAAGAACTGTATCAAACATTCCCGGTTTTTGTATTGATGACAAGGGACATTTAATAATAAAAAAAGACCGTGATTTTGAGGGAAAATTTGCAAGACTTGAAAGGGCATTTAGCAAGCCTTCAAAAGAGACGCTTGACGAATTCGGTTTTGATGCGGTATTTCTTGAAAAATTCCTGCAAATGCTTAAAAAATTCAAATCTCCGCAGGCATGCGTGAATTTAATCGGTCCTTTCTCTATTTCGCAGATGATTGTAACGGATTATCCGCTTCCTTTGCTGACGGATAAAAGTTACTTAAAACTGTTTATTGATGCCGTATGTGTTAAAGCATTCTGGATAATTGAAAAAATAAAGGAATACAGCCCCGAAACAGTTCCCATTATAATGCTCGAAGAGCCTATACTCGGGCGATTCGGAGAAATTAAAAGACAGGACGAAAGTATTACCGTAGAAGTTGTGACGAGATTGTTTTCAAGAACTATTGAAAAGATAAAAACTGCGGGTGCTGATGTCGGAATACAGTGTTTGGATAAATGTAACTGGCAGATTCCCATAAATGCGGGAGTTGATTTAATAACCTTTGATGCTTACAATAATCCGAACAATCTTAATATTATACCGGATACGGTTGCCGATTTTATTTCAAGAGGCGGTAAAATTAATTGGGGAATTGTGCCTACTATGACTGAGGCAATTGTTAAATCGCTGAATATTGAATATCTGAAAAAACGTTTGTTTACTACGCTTGACGGACTTGTAATGGCAGGAGTGCCGAGTACGTTTGTTTATAATTCTGCGGTTGTTTCACCTCAGGGAGATTTGGACCACCTTCCGCTTATTTTTGCGGAAAAAGCCCTTATTCTAACCTCTCAGTTATCCAAAAAAATCCCTGTTTTGAGTTAGGC
>DBYM01000038.1:4312-4968 GCA_002309875.1 Cyanobacteria bacterium UBA1186 | reverse complement strand
GTTTCACGGACATCATTTTTTTCGTCAACTTTGGGCTGAACTTCTTCAATATCAATATTTGTATTCATCGCATGCGAGGTGCTTTCTTCCGTTAAACTTCTCTGAAGAACGCCCTTCGGAAAACTTTCGGAGCAGATTATTAAAATATCAACCGAGTTTGAAGTGGTCAGGGTAAATACTCCCTTTATGTTTCCGAAGTTTTTTGTCTGTATAAGAACGGTGAGTTTTGAATTATTTGAGTCATTTTCACCGTCCTGCGGTGTAATTTCAAGGTCAAAACCTACTCCTTCATTAAGCGGAAGCCATGGGATATAGAGCATCATAAGACTTTTCAGGTTTTGCGCAGGGTTTTCCGATTCAGCCATCGCTATGCAGGAATTTATAACACTCAGCGTGCTTTGTAACTGCTCGCTGCTGATACCGTGTTTTGAGGTTGAAGCCATTGCGATAATAAGATTTGCAACGGCATGTTTTCCGTTATTTAAAATCATTTGCGAAATGTCGGGCAGACTTACCATTCCGCTGAAAAGAAGTGCGACAGCATCGGGTTTCGCCTGTTGGGCAGCCTGCTGAAGATTTGCCGCTGCAAGCGCTTCAATATTTTTCGGGTCAAGAGGTGCCATCTCTTCAAAAACCTGCGCAAGGGCTTTTTGGTT
>DBYM01000038.1:2890-4269 GCA_002309875.1 Cyanobacteria bacterium UBA1186 | reverse complement strand
TTTGGATTTTGCAGATTTAAAAGCAACTGTCCCAAATCCTGCGGTAATCCCATAATGTTTCTTACGAATACCGAACGGTCGGTATTGGCAAAAGTATTCATTTGCAGGGCCTGCGTAATATCCGCAAGATTTTGCAGAGTTTGTGCCGCATTAGTTTGGGCAGGCTTAGGGTTAGAGTTATTCAAAAACGTACTCATATCAGGAACAAAAGAATTGGTGCGCGGTTGTTCGCCGGGCTGAAGTTTTTTAAGAAATAATTCCGGATTTCTGAGTCCGAGAAGAATTTTGCCTATATTAAATCCGTCCATATGTTAATTATAGCAATTTTTTTCTATTTTTCCACTTTACAATGCGGTCTTTTTTTTATACGATAATATCAAAAGAGAGTACATCTAGGGGTATAATAAATGACAGATAATAAGTATAAACGAGTTCTGCTGAAAATAAGCGGAGAGGCTCTTTTGGGAGATCAGCAATTCGGTATTGACCCGAAACCTGTTGAAATGATTGCAGATGAAATCCGTTCAATATATGAACGTGGAGTAGAGATTGCGGTTGTTGTCGGCGGCGGCAATATTTTCAGAGGCATGAAAAACAGTGCAAGATTAGGAATGGATCAGGCTTCAGGCGACTATGTCGGAATGCTTGCAACCGTTATGAATGCGGTTTGCCTTCAGTGCGCCCTGAAAAAGATAGAGGTTGAATGCCGTGTCATGACGGCAATTGCGATGAATCAGATTGCTGAGCCTTATTACAGACACAAAGCAATAAGACACCTTGAAAAGGGCAGAGTTATAATATTTGCGGCAGGAACAGGAAACCCGTTCTTTACAACGGATACAGCATCTGCACTTCGCGCATCAGAAATTAATGCGGAAGTCATGCTCATGGCTAAAAACGGCGTTGACGGAGTGTATGACGATGACCCGAAAACCAATCCGAATGCGAAACTGCTAAGCAAAATTTCTTATGCGGATATTATTAAAAAAGATTTGAAGGTTATGGATACATCGGCATGTGCATTATGCAAACAAAATGAAATACCAATAATCGTATTTGATTTTAAAGCAACGGGAAGTCTTGTTAAAATAATGAACGGTGAATCCGTAGGAACGTATATAAGTTAAGTTTGTTATAAAGGAGAAAACTATGTCAGAAGCTCTTGAAGAAATGTATTTGTTCGGAGAAGAAAAAATGGAAAAAGCGGTTACGCAGATGAAGAAAGAATTTGCTTCAGTGCGTACGGGGAGAGCAAATCCCGGAATATTGGACAAAGTTATAGTTGAATATTACGGAGCACCTACTCCGATCAGACAGATGGCACAGGTCAGCGTGTCTGAAGGAACGACTCTTGTAATTACTCCGTTTGATAAAAGTAT
>DBYM01000038.1:0-2817 GCA_002309875.1 Cyanobacteria bacterium UBA1186 | reverse complement strand
TTCCCTCCTCTTACCGAAGAAAGAAGAAGAGAAACAGCAAAAGAAGTTAAAAAATTCGGTGAAGATGCAAAAGTGGTTTTGCGTAATGTCCGAAGAGAAATGGTAGATGATCTGAAGAAGATTGAAAAAGACGAAAATCTTCCGGAAGATATGGTTAAAGATAATCAGGACAAAATTCAGAAAATGACTGATAAATATGTCGGAATTGTTGATTCTTTGGTTACGGAAAAAGAAAAAGAGGTTATGACGGTATAATGGACCTGAAAAGAATCTTAACAGGTTTTGTAGTAGGATTTACTTCATATATGGCAATGTTTGCAGGCGGAATTTGGCTTGCGGCATTGGTATTTATGGCGGTTGTTTATCTTGCAAAAGAATATACCGAAATTTTGAAACACAAAGGTTTTTTACCGAGTTTTAAGATAATAGTTGTATCAAGTGCGATGTTTGCGGTTATTGCATATACGGGCAAGATGGAATACACTCCTTTGGTATTCACTGCATCTGCTTTTATGGCGCTTTTGACGGTTTTGTTCAAAGGTAAGCAGCCTTATATTGCAAATGTTGCTACTACGGTTTTCGGATTTTTATATTGCGGGTGGTTCCCGCTCCATTTGGTTTTGTTGAGAAGTTTTGGGGACAATTACAGTAATCTTTATATGATAAATATTCCGCATCTGGACGGTGCAAGATTTTGTGTTCTGATAATATTTGCCGTCCTGTTTACGGATTCCTTCTGTTACTTTATAGGCTGCAAATTCGGCAAACACAAGTTAGCACCTGTTATAAGCCCGAATAAAACAATCGAAGGCTCAATAGGAGGAACGGTTGCCTGTCTTATTATCTCTGTTGTTATCGGAACATTGCTTCAGATAACCTGGTATCATTCTCTTATTTTGGGTATCTTAATGGCAATTTTCTCTCAGTTGGGCGATTTATGCGAATCAATGATTAAGCGTGATGCGGGAGTTAAAGATTCGAGCAATATTCTTCCCGGTCACGGCGGATTTTTAGACAGGCTTGACAGTTATATTCTCACTATTCCGGCTGTGTATTATTATGTTTTGTATGTCATAGGATTATTCTGATGCTTGAAAATGCGTTTGGAAAAGATGCCGGCAAAAAATTGCTAAAGGTGGCACTTACTCACCCGTCTTATACAAAAGAAAACAATCTTGACGATTTGGGAAATTACGAACGTCTGGAATTTTTCGGCGATTCCGTTCTGAAACTTTTTACCTCAAAAATGCTGTACGAAAGTTATCCGGATTATCCCGAGGGCAAATTATCCAAGATTCGTTCAATACTCGTTTCCGATTATATTCTTTCGAAAATTGCATTTGAAATAGGTTTAGACAGGTTAATAATTCTCGGGCCTGCCGAAGAAAAACAGGGCGGGAGAAAAAGGGAATCTAATTTGGCCTGTTCTCTTGAAGCGGTTTTGGGTGCTTATTATCTGAGCAATAGGGGTAAATGTATAGAAGGGTTTTTGGATAAATATCTTAAACCTTATATCAAAGATATTGATGAGCATTTTGAAAAATATAATGCCAAAGACATATTGCAGCAATATACACAAGGGGTTGATAAAACTCTGCCGGAATACAGAACGACGGGTGTTCTTGGTCCTGCGCACGCACCGGTTTTTGAGATAGAAATTGTCTGGCATGATGAAGTTTTGGCAGTCGGGAAAGGTAAAACCAAAAAAGAAGCACAGCAGAACGGCGCTTATGAGGCGTGTAAGAGACTTGGTGTGGTATAACTTCAACCAAATGTATGATGCCTGTGTCCGTCATATTTTATATAATCCTAGAGTAGAGGATTAATTATTTTATCTCGGGGAGATTTTATCAAAATGTACGACAGACGTTGGTATGACTCAAACGAAAATACCCAAAGAGCCTTGGAAATACTTAAAGACATGGACGAAAATCAGAGGAGAGCATTATCCCGTGATTTGACTACGGTTGTTAAGCAGATTAAGGACATGCATGCCGAAGAAGAAGATGAAGAACAAGATGTAAGTCTTGGTATTGACAGAGTTTTGGGTCTTTATAAAATATCAAATTCGCGCCGCTGGTACGATAAAGTCAGCCTTTTGTCCTTTGCGATGAAAACAATGGCAACATTACCCAAAGAAGATTTTTATAACATTATGGAAGGAATTGCGGTTTCTGCAGAAAGTGAAGTCGCTTAAAATCTTCCGTTAACTTTAAAATTGTACTCGTCTCTGTTTACGGTCGGACTAAGACCTTTGAAGGCGAAACCTTTTGCGAAGTATAATGCGCTTAAAGTATTTAAAACCCAACCTGCGGTTATCGTTGTTGTCTTAAATACCTGTCCGGCTTTGTTTTTAGCAGGGATAAGATTTGCCAAAGCAAGGAGGGCAGAGCCTGACATTATGAGGAGATAGGCTTTAAATATCCCTCTCGGTACGGCTACACAGTCGTTTATATCACGGGGGTTTCTTATTGAATCCGAGAATTTGTCGATAAACTCACGCTTCTGATGAGTTTCGTGCAACCCTTTGTAATTGTTATAAGATTGTATTTCTGATACTTTCATACTTTTATAAAAACCCGTAAAAAATAAATATGCTATGTCGGGTATAAACTCCTTAGATTTCATATAATAGCACAAGAAAGTTGACTGTAAAAGATGTTCATGCTAAACTCGACTTGCACTTTTATGGGTGCGTGGCGCAGTTGACTGTGCCGAACAAAATGATTAAGTATCATTTTGTGAGAGGTAGCAGTTGACGAAGTCAACGAAGCGATTATGAAAATTAAATAATATGGGTGCGTGGCGCAGTTGACT
>DBYM01000040.1:4660-5608 GCA_002309875.1 Cyanobacteria bacterium UBA1186 | reverse complement strand
AGAAGAACACCCTTATCGCCCTCTTTTTCTGTTTTATCTGGAATGAATTTAATTGCAAGGTTTTCAATAACTTTAACAAAAGGTAAAAGCATAAAAGCGGTGAATATATTGTACACAGTATGGAAGATAGCAATTTGGAAAGGATTTATATTCGTTTTCATGAGCGGTATATAAATTAGTGAATTTATTATAATAAATGCAGGGAAACAGATTCCCACACTTAGTATATTGTAAATAACGTGTATGCCGGCAACTCTCTTCGCATTAGTATTAACACCGATACTGGCTACTATCGCTGAAATACAAGTTCCCAGATTTTGACCTAATATTATAGGTATTGCTACTTCCCAAGATACTCCGGCAACAAGAGTGAGTGCCTGTAATATCCCGATAGAAGCAGAGGAACTTTGAATTATCATTGTGATAATCATACCGACAATAAAAGCCAATATAGGGTTAGTAAAGGCTATCATAGTATTTCTGAAACTTGGCATGTCTGCTAACGGAGCCATAGCGCCTGCCATTGTTTCCATACCAAACATTAGAATTGCAAAACCAATAAAAATTGAACCTACACTCTTACGTCTATTGTTTTTTGCCGTCATGAACATAATAATCCCGACAAAAGCAAGGATCGGCGCAAAAGTTTCCGGCCTTAACAATTTAAAAAATATACCTGCGGTTTCTTGAATAGCGGTCAAACTTAACATCCAGGCGGTAATGGTGGTTCCCAAGTTTGCACCTATTATAACAGTTACAGTCTGAGATAAACTCATAATTCCTGAATTTACTAGACCTATAAGCATAACTGTAACTGCAGAAGAAGATTGAATAATAGCAGTAATAACAGCGCCTAAAGTGAAACTTTTCACAGGATTAGAAGTCATTTTTTTCAGCAGACCTTCCAACCTTCCGCCTGCTACCTTTTCCAAGCCGGAGGACATCAAA
>DBYM01000040.1:0-4463 GCA_002309875.1 Cyanobacteria bacterium UBA1186 | reverse complement strand
AAATACTTTATATATACATAAGAGATACATATAATTAAAAATGAGGTTATCATGACGACAGATAAAGAGCGTAGATTTACCGTAATTACAAATACAGAAGCCGAGGTGCGAGCCAAAGAGAATGAGCGGGAGAAATCCGCAACTCCGCCGCCCGATTTTGGTTATCATACGAATCCTATGTATGAGAAACTGCTAAAATTTAAGGAAGAGCAGAAGAAGAAACGATTTACGGTCGAAGATTTATTAAAATGGTAGTAAAAAGACGCTTTTAATAAGCGTCTTTTTGTATGTTAATATATTTATATGTATCAGATTAAAAGCAAAATATACCTTGATTTTGACAAGACGCAAAAGAGCGGGATATGCAATTATATACGGGCTTTGGTTAAGCAGAATACTGAGATGTCTTGTGATGAAATCTTGAACAAATTTCTTGAGGACGAAAGGTATTATTTGGAACTTAATGCCTCGAGGTTTCCTTTCCTGAGGGATTTTATTGACGACGAATCGTTTTTGAAAGACACGTCAGCCTATATTTCAGAGTGCAGAAAATATTACGAATACAAAGAAAAACAAAGACCTTTAATTGAGGCGCAGAAAGAGTTTGAGAAGAAGAAACGGAAGTTTTTGCAGGAGGTTAAGATGTCCAAGGAGGCTCCTACAAAAAAGCAATTATACTATTATGACAGACTCTGCAAGCGTTATTCCATAGAAAAGAAAGATGTTGAAAGTCTTTCAAAACTTGATTTGAGAAACGAAATAGACAGGATTTTAAATGAACATACAGGCGATTACGAAGATACTGACTGATGCGGGAATTGAGGAAACGGAAGCAAAGAGGGAAGTTTCAATGCTTCTTGAGCATTTCTGCGGTTATACCGAGATTGATAAAATCCGGGGTAAAGAACTCAGCAGTGAGCAAATTTCTTTAATTGCAGAGAAAGCGGAGTTAAGAGCATCTGATAGGATTCCGATTCAGTATATTATTGGTGAAGCCTGGTTTATGGGCGAATATTTTAAGGTTACGCCTGATGTCCTTATTCCGAGAGATGAGACGGAAATCCTTGTGAGAGAAGCAACACGTGTTATAAAAGAGAACAATTTTAAAGAAGTTTTGGATATAGGAACAGGGTCGGGCTGTATTGCGTGTACGGTTGCAAAGCAGACGAATGCGGTTGCTTTGGGAGTTGATATTTCATCTGACGCACTCAGAGTGGCTTTGGATAATGTGACGAAACTTGGGATTAACAACAGAGCGGTTTTCAGGAAATCGGATTTGTATGACAAGGTCAGGGAGGACGAAAAGTTTGATTTGATTATTTCTAATCCGCCATATATACCGATTGGAACGGAACTTGATGCTGAGGTTCGGCATGAGCCTGAAATAGCCTTGTTTGCGGAGGACAATGGTCTTTCGGTTTACAAAAGGATTATTGAAAAAGCCCCGAAATACCTGAAAAAAGGCGGATATGTCATGCTTGAACTTGGCATAAATGAGGCACAAAGCGTTAAGGAATTCATGGAAAAAGATTTCACGGATATATATATAATCAGGGATTTGTCAGACATAGAGCGGGTTATAGCGGGAAGGCTCAGGTAAAAACTTGTGCAAAATATATTTACCTTACCCTATTGCAAATTTCGTTAACTTCTATTAAGATATATATATTATTATTAAGAAATAAAAAGAATTGTTAAAATATAAAGGTGGTATTCATGGCTGAAAATGAAGATTTACAGGAATTGACGGAAGAAGAAACTCCTGAAGGTGAAACACGTCAAAAGATTTTGGTTGCTGACGATGAAGCAAGTATCAGAAGAATTTTGGAAACACGTCTTAAAATGGTAGGCTACGACGTTGTTGTAGCAGAAGACGGCGAGGAGGCTGTTGAAGTATTCAACAAGACAAATCCTGATTTGGTAGTGCTTGACGTAATGATGCCGAAGATGGACGGTTACGGTGTAACAAGAGAAATCAGAAGAACTTCAGACGTTCCGATTATTATATTAACTGCTCTGGGCGATGTATCAGAGAGAATTACGGGATTGGAATTAGGTGCAGATGACTATGTTATCAAGCCTTTCAGCCCGAAGGAACTTGAGGCTCGTGTTAAAGCAGTATTGAGAAGAACGATTTCCAAAGACGTAATTATTCCGGGCAGTTCTGCTGCTGCACCTGCTGCAGGCGGTAAGGGCTCCAAGAATGTTATTACAACCGGTGCTATCAAGATTGATACGGCAAGAAGACAGGTTTACAGAAAGAATGAAAGAATCAGACTTACGGGTATGGAATTCAGCCTGTTGGAATTGCTTGTTAATAATTCAGGTCAGGCATATTCAAGAAACGAGATATTGCAGCATGTATGGTCATACCCTGCAGACCACAGAATTGATACAAGGGTAGTTGACGTACATATTTCAAGATTGCGTTCAAAACTTGAGGCTGACCCGACAAATCCGGAACTTATCCTGACCGCAAGAGGAATCGGATATATGTTCCAAAGAATAAATTAGTTTAATTGGTTTATATTAAAAAAGACTTCAACATTTGTTGGAGTCTTTTTTATGGGGCGTCTGGTGGGATTCGAACCCACGCATATCGGAACCACAATCCGAGGTCTTAACCGCTTGACGACAGACGCCATATTTCGGCAACCTCAAGTATATCAAATCAAACTTCAAAATCAAGTTTTGCCAAAACATCTCAAAAAGGACATTGTATATGTTTACTTTTTGTTTTAATTTCCGATGTATTCTTTTATTTTATCAAGTTTACTGAGGCAGTCGGAAACCCCAAGGTCATATATATTCTGCAATTTAGCGGTGTCTTTTTCTATTCTTTTTACTTTAACCAATTTTGACGGACGCAGGACAACAATTTTGTTTTCGGCCTCGTATTTTTCTATCAAATCCATTGTTTCGTTATATTTTTTGTAATAATTGCCTGCAGTTTCAACCAAATTCGGATAATTCCCGTAAAAAAGTTTGTATGGAAGCCGTGTTTTTCTGCTTCTGTACCCCAAAGGCCTTGTTAATATGACGATAATTTTTTCATAATTCCCTTCGAGAGCCTTTTGGAAAGGTACGGCATCGCTTATTGCACCGTCTAAGTACAAATTTCCGTTTATTCCGACGGGTTTTGATATAAAAGGCATCGAGCCGGAGGCTCTGAAATATTCCATATCTTTTTTTGCATCGTCAATTTTTATGTATTCGGGTTTACCTGTCTGCATATTGGTTACGACGGCATAAAAATCCACAGGGTTGTTTTTGTATGTTTCAAAATCGAGTTTGTCCAATTCGTAAACAAGTTTTTTAAAACAAAAATCCTCATTCATCACATTACCTGTCGTAATGAACGAATATAAACCCATATAATTCTTTTCGTTTGCGTATTTTAAATTGTATCTCAGTGCCCGTCCGATTTGGCGGGATTTAAAATTCAGTCCGAACAGTGCGCCTGCGGATACTCCATACACAACATCAGCATTAATATTATTCTGCATAAAAACATCGAGTACGCCTGCGCTGTACAGACCTCTCATTGCTCCGCCTTCAAGTATTAATGCCGTTTTATGTTCCATAAACTTCCCCTGCTAACTATTTTATAATAAAAACTTTATAAATATTGCAACTCTTTTGATTTTAAAATATATTTACTGTATTAATTTATTTCGATTAAGAAACCGGTGAAAATGAAAAAGATAATATGTTACGGAGATTCAAATACGTTCGGCTACAGTCCGAAAGACGGTATCAGATTTGATGAAAACACTCGTTGGACAGGAGTTTTGCAGAAAATTTTAGGAGCGGGATACGAGGTTATCAATGAGGGCGCCTGTGACAGAACGGGATTTGTAAACAATCCGAAGGGAGGTCTGTTTTCTGCTCCCGAACATTTTCCTGAGTTTATTGAAAGGGTTGAAAACTTTGACCTGCTGATACTTTGGATTGGGACAAATGATTTGCAGTTTCAGTATGATATAAGCGGGGAAGTTATTGAATCGGGTTTGGAGAATTTGATTAAGCAGGCGAAAACAAAGGCAAAAAATATAATCGTTATTCCGCCCGTAATTCTGACCGAAAAGGTTTTGGCAGGGTATTTCAGTTATCAGTTTGATGAAACAAGTGTTGCTAAATCAAAAGAAGCCGGAAAAATATTTAAACAGGCTGCAGAGAATAACCATTGTTCCTTCTTTGACATAAACGAGTTTACATCACCCTCCGACTTGGACGGATTGCATTATGATGAAAATTCGCACATATTGATTGCGGAAAAATTAACTGCACATATCAGGGAAAATATTTTGTGATATGAGTTTAGGGCTGCTTTAGATATTCTTTTAAAATGTTGTTGTAATTTTCGGCCAATTCTTTGATTTTTTCTATGTTTGGTTTGATTAAATCATTAACCAAATCAACAGGCTCGTTTTTGATAATTTTTTCAAAATATTTATCTCTCG
>DBYM01000076.1:29191-30374 GCA_002309875.1 Cyanobacteria bacterium UBA1186 | reverse complement strand
CATTCTTGTCTGTTCTGCCCTGAATAAGTTTATACAATCTGTTTCCGATATCTTTGCTTTCTGCTTTTTGTTTTGCTGCAACATCGTCTGCTGCAGATCCGGCATCTATTTCGGGATCTTCTGTTTCAACTTCTTCGGTTTCGGTGTCGGTTGCTTCATCTGCTGAAGGAGTTTCGTCTGTGGGCTGAGCAGGTGCCGAATATGTTACAATACCTTCGGCTGCTTCATCTGCTTTCTTCTTCAAACCTTCTTTTTCAAGGTCTTCTAATGTATTGCTCATAAACAAATCTTCGAATACTTTTTTGTCAGTTTCTTCATCAAGGAAACCATAATATTCTTTAACTTTTTCCTCTACAATCTTTGTATCTGCTATTCTGAGTGCTACATATAATGATTCAAATTTATCACTGAGTTTGCTGAAGAAAGAATCGTTTCTCTTTTTAGGCTCTGTTCCAATGAGAGTATCTAAATCTTTACTCAATGTTTTGATTTTCTCAATCGCTTCGTTATCTAATATATCTTTTCCGCTATAGACAACGCTGTCTGCTTTTTTACATAATTCTTTTACTAAATTTTTTGATATTAAGTCATAGATTTTATCTCTGTTGGTCTTGTTGTTCTTATCTGCTTTATCTAATTCAACATATTTTTTACCTAAAAATTTAACAATGCTGTGTTTGTCATTCTCTTTATATGTTGTATTCCAATAACTCAAGAAATCAAGAACCTGAATATTTTTCAAATCACTTGCATTTCCGGTAATATTACCAAAATACGTTAATGATTCCGGTGCACCTGAGGCAACAGTTACCTCGTTGATATAGTCAACTAAAGGTGATGCAGCATCTCTGATATGATCATCTCTTGTCAAGGCGTTTTCATATCCTGCGCTTCTAAGAAGATTAACAATTTTTTTGTGTTCGTCACTATTACTTGTAGCAAGAGAGGCTTTTATCATTTCTTGTTTTAGTTTATCTTTATCAATATTTTCTTCATAAGCGTTTTTCAAAATTTCATATTGTTTTGTCGGATCTTTTTCTTTCTTTGCTGCTTTTCTTGCAGTGTCAATTTTTCTGTAAAGTTCGCTATTTTTATCTCCGAAGAAGTTATTTTTCTCCATAACGTCAAACATAGCCAACAATTTGTTGTATTTGCCCTGAGCAATACTCTGTTCGGCAGTCAA
>DBYM01000076.1:24631-28992 GCA_002309875.1 Cyanobacteria bacterium UBA1186 | reverse complement strand
TATGTGTCGGGAAAGAATATAACATCTGTCTTGCCTGAAAATCCGCAAAGATTCTGTTCATATCAATATTTACCGCATTCCAAAGATTGCCGCTGCACATATCCCAATTAATAAGCGATGGTATCCAGCCTGCTAATCTGTTCAAATATCCTGAATTTAGTGACATTGATGAAAATGAAAATGGCATTTTTTTATCCTCGTAATTATTCTCTTAAATATATAAAGTTTATTTACTTCTATAAATTGCCTTTTATTAAGAAGCAAGTTTACAAAACTTAACATGCCAAATACCATGCCACCATGGTATTTGAGCCGATTTTTGTTTTTTATTAACAGTGTCTATATGAGTAATTGAATTAAAGAAATTTTTCTTAAAAAATCAATATTATGAAAATTGTAATAATAGGCGGTGTAGCGGCAGGAGCAAAGGCTGCAGCCAAATGCAGAAGACTTCTTCCCGACGCCCAGATTGATATATACACTCAGGAAAAATATGTTTCTTATTCCGCATGCGGAATGCCTTATTATATCGAAGGTAATTTCGAGGATTGGCAAAAACTCATTGTACGGCCGATTGAAGAATTTGAAAAAAGCGGAATACATATTCATATCCTGAATCGTGTAACAGAAATTCTTCCCGAAGAAAAGAAAATTGTCGTAAATAATTTGGAAACCAATGAAACTTATTCCGTAAACTATGATAAATTGGTTATCTCAACAGGCTCAACTCCAAATTTACAACATTTTCAAAATCTTAATTTTAAAAATGTTTATACCCTGAAAACACTTGAAGATGCGGTTAAAATCCGAAACAAAATGCGTGAATCGGACAATATAACAATAGTGGGCGGAGGGTATATAAGTATTGAACTTTCCGAAGCCTTTGTCAAAAACGGAAAACATGTTGATTTAATGGAAAAATCTCCGCATATTCTGACGGCATTTGACGACGATATTTCAACCATCATTGAAAAATACATAACGGAAAATTCGAACGGATTGGTCGAACTTCATACGGAAGATTCAGTAAGCCGGTTCCATGGAGATGAATACGTAAGAAAAGTAACTACTTCAAAGGGTTTGGAGTTCGAAACCGATATGGTTATCCTTGCAACAGGAGTTAAACCTGTTGTGGATATTGCTCAAAAAGCAGGAATAGAACTTGGCCCAACGGGTGCAATTAAGGTAAACAGCAGAATGCGGACAAATTTCCCCGATATTTATGCCTGCGGAGACTGTGCCGAAAAAATAGATATTCTGTCCAACACTCCTCTTTGGGTTCCCTTAGGCTCAACCGCCAACAAAGAAGGCCGTGTTGCCGCCATAAACCTCTGCGGAGGAACGGAAGATTTTGAAGGAATTTTAGGCTCCGCTGTTACAAGATATCTTGATTTAAATATTTCAATAACGGGTTTTACGGAAAAACGGGCAAAGAAATTCGGATTTGATGCCGTTTCGGTTGTTATTACCAAAAAAGACAAAGCAGGTTACATGCCTGAAGTTGAGAATATAACACTTAAACTCACCGCAGGCAGGCGCACTCACAGAATTATGGGCGCACAGGGTATCGGCTGCGGAGATGCAGACAAAAAAGTTAATAATATCTCAATGGCCCTCGTTCAGAATATGACGGTTGAGGAATTGCTTGATGTCGATTTCACATACGCACCGCCTTTTTCGACAAGCGAAGATATCCTGCTTTCCGCAGGGAGGCTGCTTAAAGCAAAACTGTCGGGATAATTATTTTACAAGCCCAAAGCCCAAAAGAAATACGCAGACAATAAATATAAGAGCAACAATTCCCGTGAGTTTGTTTAACCCTTTTTCTGCACTCTTCTGCGAAGTGAACATATGAGCGGCACTTCCTATCCCGGCGATTCCGTCGCCCTTAGGTGAGTGCATAAGTATTAAAACGATAAGTAATAGTGCGGATAGTACCTGTACCAACCAAACCAGTGTAAGCAAAATTAATCTCCTTTTTTAATAAAGTGAGCCCTTTTTGAATTGAGTTTAATAGTTTCAAACGTATAAAGCCTTGCAGGGCGTTTTGAGGTGGATTTTGAAAATTCGTTTAATTCTCTTAAACCCTCTGTTGTAATAACTTTTTTCCTGAAATTACGCTTATCAAGTTTCTTTTCCATAATCATTTCATAAGCCTTCTGCATTTCCGTAAGCGTAAATTTCTCATTCAGCAATTGATATGCAACAGGGCACATTTCCAATCTTTCACGTGTACGCTTGAGCGAATACTGAATAATTTCTTTGTGGTCAAATGCCAAAGGCGGCAAGTCTGAAACCTTATGCCAAGCCAAATCAGGAGTTGTAACAACATCAACATCTTCTGCTCTTACAAGAGCAAAATATGCAACCGTAATTACCCTCGAAACAGGGTGTCTCAAAGGATCACCGAAGGTGTATAACTGTTCGAGATAAATATTGCCGACAGCAGTTCTTTCCTTCAAAACTCTGATTGCCGCCTCATCAAGATTTTCGGACATTCTGACATAACCGCCGGGAATTGCCCATTTATCTTTAAAAGGCTCGTTATTTCTCTTTACCAAAAGAACATTAAGTGCATTGTTCTTTATGGTCAGGATAACGATGTCAACCGTAATTTCGTGTGTCTTTATCTCGTTAAACATTAATTCACCTCAAGAATATTGTACAATAAACATTTCAAAAATAAACCAATATCCTGTTTGTTTTGTAACATTATATTAAACAATATTTTTTACGGAATATTCATTCAAAACTCAGTTAAGAAAAGGCGGACAAAAGTTATTTTGTCCGCCTTTCAAATTATTTATTTACGGATTAGAAACTGCAGGCACAAACGCCGTTTTCGCAGTGATAACCGAGTGCTTCCTGAGCCTCTTTCATTCTCACTTTGATACGTCCGTCAACCGCAATTCCTTCACCTGTTTTTTCTGAAATCAACAACGGGTTGATATCCAATTCGTCGATGAATTTGAAATCAGAAACCAACTGAGATAATCTCAACAGAGTTTCTTCAATCTGTTCCATCTGAGCAGGTGTCGTTCCTCTTGCCCCCTGAAGGAGTTTGTATGCCTTAACCGATTTAATCATATCTTTAGCGTCCATATCGGTCAAAGGTGCAATTCTGAATGTTACGTCTTTCATAACTTCAATAAATACACCGCCTAAGCCGAACATCATCATCGGGCCGTACTGAGGATCTGTTGCAATACCGCAAACCATTTCTCTTGAGCCTTTTACCATTTCCTGAATGATTACACCTTCAAGACCTTCAAGAAGTCCTTTTTCGGTAAGTTTAGCAATCAAATCCTGATATTCTGCTCTTAACTGTTCGGCAGACTGAATGTTTACTCTTACACCGCCTACATCAGTTTTGTGAGAAGTTGTTTTTGAAGTCATCTTCATAACAACAGGATATCCGATAGAATCAGCAATTGAAACTGCTTCATCTTCAGATTTTGCAAAACCTGATTTACAAACTCTGATTCCGTAAGCATCAAGAACATCAATTGACTCTCTTGTAGTTAACTGTTCTCTGCCTTCGTTAATTGATTTTGCAATAATTTCCTGAGCACGTTTGTAATCAACATCATATTTCATGATTGTTCCTTCAGGTCTTTCAATCCATTTTCTCTGTTGATTCAATCTGTTAAATCCGTCTGCTGCTTCTTCAGCATACATAAAGAACGGCATATTAACGTCCATATCTGATAATGCTGTGAAGAATTCGGATTTAGTCATAAATACACCGATAACAGGTTTTTGCGGGTATTGAGCCTTGATTTCCATAACGGCTTTGGCAACATCAATATCCTTCAATCCTAAGAACGGCAAGTAAATAACCATAATCATATCAACATTTTCATCAGCAATAACCGTTTCAAGTGTTTGCTTGTAGTGCTCGATAGGAGCTGAAGCAATCATATCAATCGGGTTTTTAACCGATGCTGCAGAAGGTAAGAAACTTCTGAGTTTATCTTTTGTAGCATCTGAAATCTTAGCCATTTGCATACCGTATTCGCAAACTGCATCTGTTGCCATAATACCGGGGCCGCCTGAGTTTGTGATAATAGCAACTCTGTCACCCTTCGGAATCGGGCAGTTAGCAAAAACTTTAGCAGTAGCAAACAAGTTCTTCAAAGAATATTCTCTGATTACGCCTGATTGACCGAGCAAAGCATTTGCAGCCTTGTCAGCACCTGCAAGAGAGCCTGTGTGAGAAGATGCAGCACTTGCACCTGCAGCAGAACGGCCTGCCTTAAGAGCCAAAATCGGTTTCTTCTTGGAAATTCTTGAAGCCAATTTACGGAAGTTTGCAGGATTCTGAATTGATTCCATATATAACAAAATCTGTTCTACGTCAG
>DBYM01000076.1:21133-24576 GCA_002309875.1 Cyanobacteria bacterium UBA1186 | reverse complement strand
AAACCTAAGTTAAGGTCTTTAAGAATATTCAAAATACCGCCGCCTAAAGCACCTGACTGAGAAACGAAACCGATGTGTCCTCTTTCAGGAAGTGATTCTGCAAAGCAGCCGTCCATAGAAATTTCAGGTAATGTGTTAACAACACCAAGGCAGTTCGGGCCGACACATCTCATGCCATATTCTTGAACTTTGGAAAGTAATGCTTTTTCAAGTTCAGCACCTTCTGCACCTGTTTCTTTAAATCCTGCGGTAATAACGCAAAGACCTTTTATACCTTTTTGGTGGCACTGGTCAATCGTATCGAGAACGAATTTAGCATTAACAACGATGATTGCCAAATCAATTTCACCCGGAACTTCAAGAACGGAAGTGTAAGCCTGAAGACCTTCGATAATTCCACCCTTAGGGTTAATCGGGTAAATATTACCCTTGAATTTGTATTCCTGTAATCTTTTCATAATATCGGAACCGATAGTATGCTCTTTTGTTGAAGCACCAACAACGGCAATAGATTTCGGTTTCATGATTTTGTCTAAATTAGCCATGAGCCCATCCTTTCTCTTTCTTGTAAAAAGTACACTAAAATTGTAGCATAAACAGGCGTAAATGTTACAAGAGTTTAATAACATTCGTGAACATGTTTACAAGAAAATAAGACAGGCAAACTATATATCAATAAGATCTTCGGACAGTTTTTTTGCGGTTTCTTCCATTTTTGCAATCATTTCTCCGGATTTTAACTGCCGTAAAATTTCTTCTTTTGTCCCGTAAGCAAGCCCTCTTGATGCCTGATAAGGAGCGGGGAATTTAAACGCAATGAGTTCAACCATTCTTGCGGTTTCATCATTTTCCACTCTTTTTGGAAGTTTGTATATCTTAATCATAAAATCCGTCGGGCAAAGACTTCTGTCAATATTTTTGACTTCCTCATATACAGGTGCAAAGTCACCATATTCCGGCACTTCACGCTCTGCACGTGCCAAAATCTGATTAAGCATCTTTCTGAAATCCTGTTCCATATTCTTCACCTCAACTTTGGCAGGTTTTACGCCTTCAAAATTTATGTTGTTAGTTTTGTTGTTGTTTATTTTGTTCATTTTCATTTCCTCTATTTTATATTATTTTAAAATTATTTACTAGCCCGTCTGAAATTATTTACCGCCTGACTTTTTAATCTTTTCGGCTTTTTCATGAAGTTCCATAAGACTTTGGGCACTAAGACAGTCGTCAAATTTATGTCCTTTACCGTAATCCGAAAGTTTCGGTTCAACGCTTTCAAAACCTAATTCAAGATTACGCAGATGGGTATAATAATCATTCAGATACCTGTTATACTCTCCGAACATATCTTCCGTCATTTTTTCTTTAGACAACATTTCTTTATAAGGTTCATAAAGTGCTTCCAAAGCCGGATTACCCGCACCCGGATTTTTGCCCGTTCTTATGTCATAAGGAACATGTTCCCCTTCGGCGAAAGTATTTACCTTATCGCCTCTGTATTGCCACTCAATTACTTCGCCCGCTTTGGTTCTTAAATTGAGTTGCAGTGCCGTATATCCGGAAGGTTGCGATCTTGTCGTAGGCTCCTGGGTTCTATCATAAGCCGGAGAATCTTTAGGAATTCTCTTAACATAACCTATTTCAATACCGAATTTTCTTGCAAATAAACTCAAATCTTCCAATTGTCTTTCCGAAAAATATGGAATGCCGTCTTCGGAAACATAATTGACGATTCTCTCCATCTTAAATTCGCCCTCTCCGCTCGCCTGTTTTTCAATAAGGGCTTTAAGCATATCCAAAGTCGGCTCAGACTGAAGTTCTGCCGCTCTAAGTTTCGCACCCTCTATATCTCCGGCTTTTAATAACGCCCGAACCTCAGGATGGTTTGCAAAATTTCCTGAAGCAACCTTTGTTCTTGCACCAAATGCATCACGAACACTTGATACTGCATCTTCTATCGTTGCTTTCGGATTTTTCTTAAGATAATTTGTAATCTTATCTCTCAGACTTGATTCACCCTTAATACGAGAGCCCATGTCATAGCCGACTTTGTCAAAACCTGCATCACGCAAAGCCTGCTCGACATTATTCTGTCTTGTTTTACCGTCACCGTCTTCTTCAAGCCAATGGCTGCGAATATCTTTTGCAGATTGTTCAATTCTCGGTGCAAGTTTATGAAGTGCATTTTCCTGAGGAGTTTTTGCCGTAACTTCCATAAAATATTTACCGTTTTCAAAACGTGCATTTTTTATTACCAAATCCGTGTTGCTTTGCAACAGAACTTCCATCTCTCCGTCAAAACACATTTCCGTGTCAGCCAAATCATGGCCTAATGCATCAAGATAAGCCGCTTTTGAATTTTTGGGAAGATCAATCTCAAGATAAACCTCATAAATATCATTGGGCTTCATAATATTTTCATCAAGAGTCGTTCCGATAAAATTGTCATAATGAACAGTGGCCGGCTTTTCAGTGTTATTGAGTATTTTGAGTGCCTCATCAACTCTTGCGGGATCTGCCATAATATCCGCAAGTGTTTCGTTGCCGACTTTTATCTGTTTAAAGACTCCAAAACGTTCTTCTCTATATACCATTGTATTTACGGGAGTTGATTGTGTATCCAGAAAACTGCGCAATTCTCTTGCATCACCAAGATATTTTTTTATAATGTCCGCTCTAACACCGAAAGATTTTGATGCTTCATCAGAAATTTTATCAGGATTATCAATATATTCAAACCATTCCCAAGGAGTCTGATTGTTTCTTCTGTCAGCAACCAAATCCTGAGTTCTCATTGAAACTTTATCATTCTTAAACTGGTCATAAGAATATATCATAATCTCAATTTGGTCGTTAGTAAGGTCGCTGTATTTTTTTAAGTTCAGATTATTTTGGTTTTCATAACAGGTAGCCAGAATATCCGCTTCAAGTATATCAATTAAAAACTCCGGATTATTATCAATATATTCTTTATAACCCCTATCGGATAATTTGTTATATGTTTCCCGTGCAATTTTACGCTCAAAAGGTGTCAGTTCGGGTGAATTCATTATATCCAATACGGATAAATTCTTCCTTTTCATGTCCGAATATGCAGTACTCGGGCGCTCAGCCAATTCCACCGTAAACTCTTCCGTTTCAGGCTCTGCTTCCGTTTGCGAAACTTTTGCTTCCTGAGATTTTGTTTCTTTTATCGGTTCTTTTACACTATTCTTTACTGCAGGATCTTCCATCAGAATATTAACTTCTTTGTCAACGATAAACATAAATAATTCCTGCTCATTTGCAAGACGTGTCTTTGTACCGGTTTTGTCGGTTACAACATATACTTTTTTACCTTTATATATCGAGAACTCAACCTTATAACCTGCCATTTCAGTTTTTATTTGCTGAACTTTTTGCGGGGTTAAAAATGATACGTGTTTGCCGCCGAGCATAGCAAC
>DBYM01000076.1:11417-21094 GCA_002309875.1 Cyanobacteria bacterium UBA1186 | reverse complement strand
CTTGTCCCGTCAGAAAGCGCCATATATCCCGCATTTACAGAGAAACTCGTTCCGAATTCTGCTATCTTACTTACTGCAGCGGAGTCTTCAGATAACGCTTTTAATACCTTATCTAATGTTGAACCTTTACCTTCAATAGCAAACTTCATAGTACTTGAGATAGCCCGTTCCGAATTGCACATTTTACCTATAAGTTCAGATGTTTTTATACCTAGAGGACCTGCCAAAAGCCCGCCTACTATTGTAAAATCACATAGCCCCTTAAAACTCTCGGTAACAATTGCAACTTCTTCTGCTTCTACTTTACCATCTTCAACTGCAGCAATGACTTTAGTTGCATTAAAGAATGCAGATGTTTCTATTGCGTTTACTGTTGCACTTGACAAAATTCCGGCGATTTCCTGTGCTACAAATTTTACGTCATTTGATACTTTTGCACCTTTAGATACTGATTTTTTGATTATATTCCCGACTGTGTACCTTGCAGCATTACCCGCAGCCCCTGCAGATCTTGCAATAGCTGCGCTTCCTCCGGATAAATATATTAAAGCTACATTTATACCCAAATCAACCAAGCCGCCCGTGTTGTTTAAAAATTTTGAATGATTAGCAAATTCTTTTGAAATTTTATTAAGAGGATTTGTTGCTTCAAATTCTTCCTGTGCTTTTAAAAGCTTTTGATAAATTTCTGATTTGTCATTCTTTTTATCTGCATCGGGTGCGTTTTCATATTCCTGAACTGTTTCCAAATAATTAATAATTTTGTCGTACTCAATATCCTTACCAAATGCTTGTTTAAAGCTTTTTTCAAAGTTTTTGCCACTTTTACTATCATTTGCATCACGTTCGGCAATTTTGACCAACGTTTCACATTTCTGTCTCAAGTCATATATTTTGGCTCTCATATCCTTTCTGCTATTATTATTTTCAACCAAAAGAGGTGCTCCGATAAGGTCATTGACTGCTTTTGCCACCATCTCATACAAGTCGTTTAATTCTACTAAAATTCCTGTACCCATTGTCCACAAACTTGTATCAGAGTTTGCAGTCTGTTCGAACATTTCAGCTATACTATTTGTCTGCTCAAGCAAATATTGAGCCAGATATGCTCTTGCCATACTTTCTGTCGGTTTACGCGGCGGTTCCTTCTTTTCTTCAATAATTCCAAGATCTAAAAGAACTTGTATTATATTTTCCGTTGTTACAGGCAGACCCTTTTGTGTAAGAATTTGAACAATGTTATCCCCGATCTTTAACTCTTCACACATTTTTTCCGGTATTCCGCACAATGATCCTACAATCCGGTGAGTTACCGCAATGTCTTTTCTTAGGTCTTTGTTGCCACCGGTAATTTCAACCGTCCAGCCTGTTTCGAGTCCGTTCGGAGTAAATGATGATCCGAAAATACTTCCCCTTTTTGCTTCCTCCACCTCTGCAGGTGTAACCGTAATACCATGCTCCTGCATGGCACGCAAAATAGAATCCAGAGTCATGACCGAATTGTCATACTCAGGATATGCCCGCTTGAACGCAGCTATTTTTGCCTGTATCCCTATGGGTTCCATTCTGCTACCTTTATCTTACTTATCTCTTGCGGTCGTGACGTCAATTTTTTAAACCGCTTTGCATCATGATTTACGGCATTTTTAAGGCAAAACTTTAGAATTTTCAGGTTAATTTTTACAAAAATTTACAAAGTTTTTTTACGGAAAAAATCATATATTCATACGATGTTAGATTCAAAAAAAAGTCTATGATAAGAGAGGGGATTTGTGTTAAAAGCCCTTGGGAGAGAAAAAATGTTTAACAGTATTGTACAACCTGAATCAACAGCAATTTCAGATTCAATTACAAAAAACTGGACAGAACAGGCAATAGAATGCTACAAACTTAACGGCGATTGTTCACAATGCTCAATAACAAACGGTCATTATTCGTTTGTCTGCCAAATGCCTAAAGTTAT
The DNA here is from genome assembly GCA_002309875.1 of Cyanobacteria bacterium UBA1186. Taxonomy (GTDB): domain Bacteria; phylum Cyanobacteriota; class Vampirovibrionia; order Gastranaerophilales; family Gastranaerophilaceae; genus CAG-196. The sequence goes on along the minus strand of DBYM01000076.1, from coordinate 19,131 downwards.
TGAAATTCTGAAAGCCGCTATCGGCGAGCCTGAGATTACGGACTAGAATTTTTGTCCCAATTTTTCCAATGCAACAACTTCATCAAAACTTTTTCTGGTCTTAACCGTCTCTTTGTGTTCTTCTTCATATCCTAATGCAATAATTGTTGAGATAATCTGACCTTCACTCAGGTTCAGGGTCTTGCGGACTCTTTCATGAACGTCGGGAAGAATTTCCGTAACATCGCTTCCGAAAGCACCAATAATACATGAACTTATTCCGAGCGATTCTGCCTCAAGCATCATATAAGAAACAGGATAAATAACCTGTTCAAGAGAACGGATAACAATTCCGTTTTCACACTGCAGTGCAGGGTTTAAAGCAGGGTTTTGTATATCGGTAATTTTTGCCTCGTCCCATGCATTTGTATCTGCTATACACACAATCAGCGCATCGGCATGTTTAACCTGCTGCTGGCCTATTGATAATTCGGAAATTAAATCTTTGTTTTCCTGAGATTTTATAAGTATAAACTTCCAACTCTGAACATTCATCCAGGAGGGTGCAAGCCTTCCCGCTTCGAGAACTTTGCGCAAATCCCCGTCAGGAATATGTTTTTGAGAATATTTTCTTACACTTTTTCTTTTCGAAATAATTTCCATCAGGTCTGCCATAATTTTACCCTCCTATTGTTCTGCTAACACTATAGTGAAGTCACTTCCGACAGAAAAATTCTCCGTCGGGTCATAAAGGAACTGCATATTTTGAATTTCGGGAATCTTTTTCCCCAAATAATCGGTATAAAACTCAACCGTAACCGCATTTTTATTGGCAACAAAACGGGAATGGGAAAGGTGCGTAATATTCAGCATATTAACCTCAAAGCCCAAATCGTTGAGTTTTTCTTTAATTCTTTCCGCATCAGCCTCTCTTGTCGGTGAATACATAATTCCCGCTTTAAATCTCGTTCCGTCCTGTACGGGCTTGTCACGATATATCATTCTGTTTATAACTTCCTGCGTTTTGACAGGGTCTAAAATCCAATAACTTATATAGCCTTTTTGGTTCGGCGCACCGGGTAAAGTAGCAATTTCAATCTTGTTTTTGTCTATACTCTTGGCCAATCCTGCATACTGTGACAATTCCAAAAAACTCATATCGGTTTTTATGTAGTCTTTTGCTATTTTCAGGACTTCCGGTATCTTGGTTATAACCTGCGCAGAGTGTAATTTTTCGAACAAACTCTTCATAAACCACTGCTGACGCTGAGTTCTGCCAATATCACCAAGTCCGTCATATCTGTATCTCAAATAGCCTATGGCCTGTTTTCCGTTAAGTACATTAGGACCTTTTTCAAGGTTAATATGCAATTTGCCGGCATAGTCGTTATAGTACATCTTCTTTTCAACATAAACAGGAACTCCGCCCAATGCATCAACTACTTTTTCGACCGCTTCGTCATGTACAATTATGTACTTGTCTATCTTTATACCGAAAGTTTCTTTCAAAGTCTTTTTAACAAGATTTACTCCGCCCAAAGCATGTGCGGAATTTATCTTTTGTATTCCTTTATTCTCGGGAAGATAAACCTTACTGTCTCTCGGGATTGATATTGCCTTGAGGGTATTCGTTTTGGGGTCAATGTTAACCACCATAATGGTATCGGAACGTGTTCCTTCCCACATATCCGTTCCGGCACCGTTTGAATCTACACCCAAAAGCAGAATGTTCTGACGTCTCGGAGTAAAAGGAACTTCAAAAGCAGCACGCTGTTTACGGGTTACTCTGAAAATACCCGTCATATCCTCCGTTCTGCTGTCAATTGAATTTAAGAAGAAATTATTTTCCACAAGAACAACACAGACAATTACCGCACAAAGAAGTGCTATTGCGAGAGTAAAAACAATTTTAACAAGGTTTGAAGACTCTTGCCGTTCTTCTCTGATATTTTTTAAAAATGCCCGATATTCTTCTTGCTGACTATTTATAACTTTCATGGCAGGTGTTTTTTCTTCCTCTCAAAAAATTATATTATAAAATAAATTCGATTGCAAAACCCGCCAATATACTTATTAACAGAAGGAGAAAAATAATCTTTAACGTGTCTTTAAAATCATTGTTTTTAAGAAGTACAAGAAGGCCTAATCCTGCGTTTGAGAGAAGTCCGCTCATTGCAGCGCTGAATGTCAGAGTACCTTTTATAAGCATCATTGTAATCGCTATTGAAACCGCACAATTAGGAATCAGGCCGACAATTGCTGAAACTACGCATTGCAGGTATCTGTGCGAACTTGCCGTCAAAAAGTTGGCAATAGAAAGGTGCTCAAGGGCATAATTCAAAATCAGAGTAATAATGAGTATGAAGCCGAAAATATTGACAGTATGAGAAATCGGGTGAAGAATGAGTTCTTTTTTATTCCTTGTATCAGGATTATGGTTACAACAGCCTTCTTCATGAATTTCGATTTTTTCATCTTCAGGAATTTCGGCAAGTTTAGTGTCTTCGTCGGTAAACTGCCTTGATATCACGTCAATAATATAACCGACCGAAATCGCAATCAAAAGTTTCAGTCCGATTATAGGCAGAATTAAACAGGCTTTTTCAGGGTGTGCGAGCAATATCGGAATTGTTTCATCGGAAGTTCCCAAATAAACCGCAATCAGGCAGCCTCTTGTAATCATTTTTCTTGAATATAAACTGCTTGCAATAACGGAAAACCCGCACTGAGGAAGTATTGAAGCAAGCGAGCCCACTGCCACTTCGCTTCTTCTTGCTTTCTTTATCCATGCATTGATTTTATCGGCAAAATAAAATTCCAAAATTTCAATCAAAACAAAAATTATAAATAAAAACGGCAGAAGATGAATACTGTCCGTTATTGCGTCCAAAATCCAATCTTCAAGCGGTAAAAGGTTTATTAATTTATCAACAGGTGCAAATACCCGTTCATTAAAATCATTTATATGTTCCAAAATTGATATCAGCATAATTTTTCTCCTGTATAAATTAAACCGTGTACAAACCCGAAGGTCAACAAGATTGGTTAAAGCCTCAGGGTATCATTTATTTCATCTGTCAGTTTTTTGTAATTTTTATTGACGGGGGTATTTTCGGAGTAGTTAATAACCTCAAGAAATACCTTTTCATTATGTTCATCTTTGTTTAAAAGTTTTGACGCTTCAATATTTGCCGGAACAATAAGTCCTGTTTCCGCAAAGTATTTTGCCGTTTTTTCGTCAGATAAATATTTAACAAACTTTATTGCCGATTCTTTATGCTTTGAATTTTTGGAAATTGCCCAGCCTGAAACATCGCACGGAAGCGGAGTTTTACCAATCGGGAAATTTATAACCGCCCAGTTAAAATCTGCTTTTTCGCTGATTTTGGGATATAACCAGCGCCCCGAAAAATACATTGCAAGTTTTTTGTCCAGAAACATTTGCGCAAGAGTTGAACTCCCGACCTGACTGTCCGAAGGTGCAACTTTATATTTGTTTTTCAGTGCCCTGTAAAAATCTATACCTTCAATACTCCCGGGAGTGTTAATAATAACGTTTCCGTCCATATCAAGAACTCCTCCTCCAAAGTATCTCAAATAAGGAAGCGCCCAATAGATTGTATCTTCATAACTTATTCCGAAAACGTCTTTTGAGGTTGCTTTCTGCGCATATTTAAGCAGATCCTCTATGGTCCATTCCTTAGCAGGCAGGCTCATCATATCCGTATTAACATAAAAAATCTGATTTGAAATATCACGGGGAACTCCGAGAGTTCTGCCGTTATAACTCATTCCTTTTAGTGCCTGAGGGTAAAACTTCTCTTTGTCTATTATCTCCGACAAGTCCTCAAGCCTTGATTCATATACCGGCAGATACAAATTGTTTATAAATATCACGTCCGGTGCAGTATTAGAGGCAAACAAAAGTTGTATTTTCTGAAAATAATTTTGCGGAATATGCAGAAATTTGATTTTTACGGACGGATTTTCCTCTTCAAAATCCCTGATAACTTTCTTTATTATTTCAACCTCGCTGATTGAGCCCCAAGATGAAAAAGTTACCTCCTCAAGCGAAGATTTGGCGGTGCAGCCGCAAAGGAGTACAGAAACTATAAGGAGTACCAAAGATTTCTTTATCATAAATCCATCACATAGATAATACAATTGTCTTTAATATCAACCATAAACTTGTTAAGGCCGATTCTTATAATGTACCTGAGAGTTTCTTCATCAGGTTTATCCGTAACCCTCGCCTGAATTTTTTCGCTCTTCAAATCATCATAATGCTTCAATGCCGTAAGGTTATCTCCAACATAACCCAAAATTGTATATCCGCTTTCATTTTTTGCAAGGTGGCAGCCAATATTTCCCGAAAGTTCAACCGAACTTAAAATCGTATAAGATTTTCCTTCCAAAATACACTTAATCACATTTTGATGCCTTGCTTCAGAAGTATTATTAACAGGTTTTGCCTCCTGAATTCTTTCGGCAGGTCTTACTTCAGGGCGTCTGTGCATTGGTCTTGCTTCGGGACGCTTCGGGATTGGGCTTGCCTCAGGCTTTTTAACAACAGGTCTTTCTTCAGGACGTTTTATGGCAGGCTTTGCAGGCATGTCGGTTTTGTGTTTCTTCTCGACAAAATCTTCCGAATACAGTTCAATGACTTCTTCTTTGTCATCAAAATCGTTCAAAACTTCAAAATCTCTTGTACCGTCATCAAAAGGTTTAAACGAAACATTTTCTATATTTTTAAGAAGTTTGCTTTCATCGGCAACCGCTTTTTCGGGCTCAGGCTCTGCATATTTTTCGGGATTTGCAAGTACGTCACTCAAATCCGGAAGCAGATCGGAAACTTTCAGCATAACTATTTCCGAAGGTTTTTTGTATTCCTGATTCCTTGCCCAAATTTCGGTTTCCATTTCTTTTGTACGTTTTGAATCCGTTCTCAGGTCAGTTACAAAATCCGCATCGAGTTCAACATTCATAATTTTATCCATCGCCTGAATGTCTTCCTCGCTAAACTTGATGTTCTGAGAAATAGAATAGTCAGCAACTAAATCTTCCAATCTCTGTTTTTGGGATTTCTGAACAGGTTTTGCAGCCGCATACTGATCAATGTTATTAAGTGTTTCATCACTGATTTCAACGGAAAGAATTTTTTCAATACATTCAAGATCTTTTGGATTAAATTTTATATTCTTACTTTTCAGAATACGATTATACAAATCATCGTCAAACGGCGGAACCTCAGGCTCCTGCGGAGTATTGTCTTCTTCATCACCAAAATCATAACTGCTCAGAAAATCATCAAGAGCATCATTCTCCTGATTTTTATGTTCGTTAAACAACTCGTCAAGGTCAACAATATTCATATCGTCAGTGGATTTTTCGGCATTCATTGTCGGTTGGGGAGCATCATAATCGGACACTACGGGCATAGAAACAGGATTGCTGTATTTTTCGTCAAATGATTTTATCTGATTTTGTATGCTGACTTTTTTTGCTTTTTTCTTCTTTTCTTTATCTTTCCTTTCTTTCTCCTGCTTGTCAGCGTCTTCATCTACCTCAATATCAAGCCTTTCACCCGCTATTTCGGTAAGTTTGTCTTTTGCTTTCATATAAGACAAAACCGCAATCGCTATAACCAAGATGCCGACAAGAACAAGAATAAGTTTTTCACCGGTATTGTTTTGTTCATCAGGCAGGCTGTTATTAACCTGCGCAGGCTCTTCATTCACAATCGGCTGAGGCTTCTGCATATTTTTGTTTACGGCAGTATTGGCTTTTTTTGGTGTTTCGCTGTATTTTGACCTGTCTGCAGAATTGTTTGCCTGAGATGAAGATTGTGCTGCCGTTCTTGATTCAGCCGCTCTGCGTTGTCTTTCCGTCGTTCTTGAAGAAACATTGGACTTGTCTGAATCTGATAGCGGTCTTCTTGTTCTCATAATTTCATTTTTCCCCAAAATACGCACAGAACTGTTTGTTTTAACCGTAATCCTTGTATATCCGTTTCCCGATTGGGTATAAGGCATTGTCCTTACCGTAACTTTGGATATGTCCGGAAAATCCGATAAATCAGGATTTGCTGCGGAACTTGAAGTGTTGGGAAGCATAATCACATAAGTATTTTCATCTTGTTTTCTCGGAATAATCTGACCGCTATACGCATTTCGTGTTTTTACAACTATATTTATCGCAGAATTTGAAACAGGCTCAAAACTAATCCCTGTAAGTTCATTCGTATAATTATCCGCAGCAATTACACCAATAACCGAAGTTATCAATGCAAAAATGAATGCTATTACCCTCATCTTAAACTGTTTCATATCCCGATTTTAGCACATTTTTTCAAAATAAAATACAGAAATCGGAAAAAATCATCAATTTGTATCAGATTACCCGAAAAAATCCTTCAGCAAAGGAATATCGGTTTCATTTATACCGATTTTTGCAAGCACTTTTTTCCCTGTTAAAAATTCTGTCTGTTTCAGGTTATCCTCATACATTACATCGCCCTGTTTATAGTTATTCAGGACTATCCCTTCAACATTTATACCGTATGCTTTTGCATATTCAACCGTCAAGAGAGTGGAATTAATGGTTCCGAGCCCGCCGTCAGCAACAATAATCACCGAAGTATTCAAATCTTTAATCAAATCCTTCATCAGGTATTTTTCATCATTTTCAAGTTTCAAAGGGCAGGTAATTCCACCTGCTCCTTCAACCAAAAGGTAGTCATACTTATTGCAGGCCGTTTGAAAATCGGTTTTTATTCTTTCAATATCAATTATTTGTCCTGATAACTTTGCCGCAAGATGCGGAGAAACAGCCTTTTCCCACCAATATGTAACACAATCATCTGCCGAAACGGGCAATTTAGCGGTTTCAACAACATAATTGCAGTCGCTTTTTTTTAATTTCCCGTTCTCTGTTTCAACACCGCTCAGAACAGGTTTGTAGTACCCGCAATTATATCCCGCCTCTCTCATTTTTTTTACAATAAGCGCAGAAATATACGTCTTGCCGACATCTGTTCCCGTTCCCGTTATAAAAATTGTTTTTGCCATAAATAAAACTTAGCACTTCAAAGCGGAGTCCGCAACTTTTAACATATATTTTACGCAATCTTTGGAGTTGTGGCTTCTTTTTGCTATTTCATAACACTCGTTAACAACCTTGTCGTATGCTTCCTTGTCATCAAGATAACTTTCTATCTTAAAAATCAAATCCGAAAAGTCTTCATAGAAAGGCATTACCCCTTCAAACAGGGCAAGTTCGTCTCTGTAATCGCTTATCATAAGCCTTTTGCAGGCAACGGTTTGGAAAGTTCTGTAATTGAGGGAGGAAATCCCCTGGGCATTCATATTAAAGACAATTTTTGCGTTATTGATTGCCTTTGCCATATCCTCTTCATTATCAATAAACCCCTGATAGCACAGGTCGATTATTTCGGGATATTTTGAACGTTTTCTTGCATCTTCGTGATGCTTGCCGATTGCATACCACGCAAATTTCAGATGAGGAAGTTTTAAAACCAATTCTTCAAAAAAACTCAGCCTGTAATCCGTATCGAGCCTTCCCGCAAACATTACATCAAATTCCGGCTCCGTCCCGAGGTCTTTGTAAATATCAAAATCTACAAAATGCGGAAGATAATGAATATTTTTGAAGTTTTCATAACTCGTCAAAGCCTTATCCCAATAAAATGTATAATTATCGTCGTCTTCAAGATAAG
>DBYM01000076.1:0-11358 GCA_002309875.1 Cyanobacteria bacterium UBA1186 | reverse complement strand
GGGATTTTGAGGTTATGGTCAATTTTAATTTTTAAACCCGAAAAATCGTAACCAATAATCTGAGAATAGTCCTTTTCCAAAATTTCGTTCAAATTATCATCAAAAAGTTCGTCATAAACAGTGACGTCACAGTTGTTCTGTCTGTAACCGCCTATTATACTGTTTGTCGTGAGTCTTCCGCCAATACTAATCGGAAGAATAGCCAAAACTCTTTTCTTTTTCTTATTCCCCATTTGAACTTATTCTATCATTTTTGAGATATAATTACAATGTATTTTTGTTGAAACCTCATTATAGGAGTTACGCCATTTTTGAGGTACAATCATACAATACGGGTCTGTAGCTCAGTGCCATGCGGCGAGCTATGGGCAAGCCGAGCAGGTGAAACCTGCGAGGTGGAGTGAGCCAACCGTAACGGCTTGTGAATGGGCAAGGCGTGAAGGTTGACGAACGGAGCCGTCTCCGTACATAATTAAATAAGTTTACGGGTCTGTAGCTCAGTAGGATAGAGCGGCGGTTTCCTAAACCGCGTCTGCCGCGAGTTCGACTCTCGCCAGGCCCAAATATACAGAGAGCAGAAGGTTCTGCTCTCTGTATATTTTGTATTGAGCAGGGGAGAACTTGCGCACAAACCCGCCAAAATAAGATTTTGGTTGTAATTTGACACACAAAACAAGATTAAATTAACTAAGAGATGGAGATGGTTTACAAAACAGAATAAGCACGTACTTAAATTTGTAACAAAATGTAAATATTTAACGAGTGGGTTAATTTTTTTTACATCTTTTGTGTTATGATTTTATTAGGAGGATGAAAAATGATTCCAATTGATAACAACATTTTACAATTACCAGTTAGAAAATCAACTATCATTTACGAGAGAGAAGATGCAGTAAAAAGACTTAAAGACTTGGGGCTAACTATAGAATTCTTGCAGCGGGTACTTGCTAAAGGTGTAAAATATCAAGCAGAAAAACCAGTTAATGCACCTGCATTAGAGAAAAACCTCGGGCTATGGAGTGGTACTATTACTGCATTGAGAGATGAATTATGTCCTATAGGATGGCAAAAAGATGACAAATTCGGTTTTAATAAAACATTTTTGCCAGGTAAATATGCAATAACAGTGTCTTCTGGAGATGAAAATGTTAGTACACAGTTCAATCCTCAAACTAAAAATACAAAAGGAGCGGTTTCTGAAGCGGCTGTAGAAGTGAATAATGCTCAACAACTAACGCTATTAGATTTTCATAGCTATGATTATGTAGAGACCAATAATAAATATTCTTTACAAGACATGCAACATTGGTTTTTATTGTATTATTACGATAAACACATACTAAAAGGCGAGTTATCCCTCCCAAATTATTTTGATGAAAGCATGCAAAAAATTACCGGATGGTCGGAACGTATTTTGCTTCCGCCACTTACACCAGAAGAAATCCACCAAATAAATTATCCACAGCTATCACCATTATGTAATAATAGTGGAGAAGAAATAATTATTACTAGAAAAGAATAATAGGAATGTTTGTAATAGAAAAGTTAATACTTGCACGTAAGTTAAGAGGTAAATCTAAAAAGGATTTAGCTGACAGTCTTAATATTGCACAAAAAACTCTATCAGAGTGGGAAACAGGAAAAGCAATTCCGAAATATGAAAATATTCAACAAGTTGCAGAATTTTTAAAATTTCCAATAGAGTTTTTCTATACGGATGAAGATTTTAAGATGCAAGTAGAAAACATCAGTTTTAGAGCTTTATCAAGATTATCAGCATCCGATAGGGACAAAGCTATTGCAAACTTAAATATAGCTTCATTAATAAATAAATGGGTTGATAAGCATTTCAACTTGCCTCAAATTCAACTGCCTAATATGGCTGGATATGGTCCTGTAGAAGCTGCAAAAATTATTCGCAAAGAGTGGAATTTAGAAGAATGTATAAATAATACAATTCATATACTAGAACAGCATGGTGTGCGAGTATATTCTTTAATAGAAATTTGTAATGATTATGATGCTCTATCAAAATGGTTTGACGAAGTTCCATTTATTGTATTAAAACCTACAAAAACATCAGAAAGAAGTCGATTTGATGCCATGCATGAACTAGGGCATTTAGTTTTACATAGAAATAAAACAAATAGAGATAAAAGTATTGAAGATGAAGCTAATCAGTTTGCTTCCGAAATGCTTATGCCGGAAGAATCTATTAAAAAACATATTCCTGATATACCATCTTTGGCTAATTTTATTCAATACAAGAAACTTTGGAAAGTTTCACTTCAAGCAATTATGTATAGATATAATAAGCTGGGGTTGATTTCTGATTGGGTATATAGATCGTTATATTTACAGTCTAAAAAATGGGGATATGATAAAAAAGAGCCAGAACCGATAGAAAAAGAAACTTCTACTGTATTTAAAAGTATTTTTAAATTTTTAAAAGAAGATAATAAAACATTGCAAAATATATCAAATGAAATATCTATACCGGAAGAAGATTTAAACCGACTAATGTTTAGTCCGTATTCAGTGTCATTGATCAAAGGAGATATTACTGGAGAAAAACGTACAATCGAACTATTATAAAAATTATGAGTCAAAAAAGGAGTTGGTATTTAGTAAAACATGGCATTATTTGAAATAAGTATACATCACAGCAATAATTTTATAAATTTCATATCACCAATAATAGGTGTTATAATTTCTGCTTTTATTGCATGGCATACATACCATAAGCAAGCCATAGAAAAAGAGGTTAGAACAAATATTGCAACTTTTTCGTATTTATTTTCATTGATTTGTAAAAATTTTGAAGAATTATCTAATATTAAAGAACAAATCTCAAGTCCTGCTTTACAAGAAATTGATAATTTTTTAAATACTTTAAATGAAATTGAAAAGTACATGGATTGGGCATTAAAAAATGGAGAACCACCAATAAGTATAGAAGTCCCTGATAAAAAGAAATATGCTATAATGCAGGTTTCTAAATTATCTAGAGATTTAGTTATATCTGTTGCCACAAGACAACACTTTACATATATTGATACTACAAGCTTTAAAAAAGAATCTGTATTGTTATCTCATTTTGGCGATTTAATCTTTGGAACAATTTGTAATAGATTAGATACTCAGTATAATATAATTTCAAATATTCAAGAAACAATAAAACAGTACAATGAGGAAAACGTAGGGAAACCACGCTCTCAATTTCATGATTATAGGATTATTAGTGACGATAAAAATTATAAAGAAAATCTGAATGTAGCAAGAGGACAAATGTTATATAGACGTTCTTTATTTGAATCTTATGATACAACAGTAACAAGATCTTTAATTATGAGTTATAATGCGGCATGTCACTTAGAAGCATTTTTTCATCACTATTTAAAGAAATATTGTGTAGTTATAAATAATTTGGGAACACCTTTTAAAACATTACAACTTAAAGATGAAACATTTTTTGATAAAAATGAGACGTTTCAAGGGTATTTTAATACTATACAACCAAATGAATATCAACTTTTTGAAATACCACTATACAAGAATTTGAAAAGAACTTTTTGGGATGCACTAAGTGATTTTATATTTTATTTAAAATGGAAATAATTATGGTAGAATTACATTATAATATGGGCGACACAGGATTCAGAAGAGTATATAAGGAAGTGAATAATGTACACACCGCCATTTGAAATTACATCAAAAATAATTGAACTTATCTCCAATATTTCTGAAAAAATTGGAGAAATAAATTCGCTTCAAGATAGTCCGTACCATGTTCAATTGAGAAAAGAAAATCGAATAAAAACAATTCATTCATCTTTGGCTATTGAAAATAACAGTTTAAGCATAAAACAAATTACTGCAATAATTGACGGAAAACGAGTTTTAGGAAATCCAAATGAAATACAAGAAGTAAAGAATTCCATTCAGGCATACGATTTACTTTTATCACTAAATCCATATAAAGAGAAGGATTTACTAAAAGCTCATAAACTTATGATGCAGGACTTGGTTGAAAGAAACGGCAAATATAGAACAGACGGCGTAGGAATTTTTGACGGGGAAAAAGTTGTTCATATGGCACCTCCTGCGGACAGAGTTTCAGAACTTATGGGAGATTTATTTGAATGGTTGAAAACAAGTGATGCACATCCTCTAATAAAAAGTTGTGTTTTTCATTACGAATTTGAATTTATACACCCGTTCCAAGATGGAAATGGCAGAATGGGGCGTTTATGGCAAACTGTTATTTTAAAGGAATGGAAAGAAGTTTTTGCGTGGCTTCCTGTTGAAACATTAATTAAAGAAAATCAAAAAGAATATTATAGTGTTCTAGGTGCAAGTGATAGTGCTGCAAATAGCACAAAATTCATAGAATTCATGCTTGCTTTGATTTTAAACACAATAAAAGAAATTATCAAAGCGGAAGAAGAGGTTACTTCAAAGGTTACTATAAAGGTTACCATAAATCAACAAAAAATTATTGATGCAATTAAGACAAATCCATATGTAACGCAAGAAGAACTCGCCGATATTGTTGGGATAACAAAGAAGAGCATAACTGCTAACATGAAAAAACTACAGAATAGCGGATTTATAAAGAGAATTGGTGCTAATAAAAATGGTTATTGGCAAGTAGTAAAATAGCTTCTGAAAATCAGATTTGTGTTGTTTTGTAAAACTTTTCTGCTTTTATTCTTTTTTCACGCTAATGTTGTGTGTCAAAGGAGGTTTTTGTATGGAAAAAGTCGGATTGAATATTACACCGAAAGAGTTTAAGCAATTAAGCAAGTGGTCGGAAAATATTTATAACACTGCTGTTGTTATTGATTATTTCGTTGCGAATCAGCCAGAAATAGAAGCATGCTATAATTTGGCGCCGGTAGTTAAGCACCTGCGAAATGATGCAGATGTCTTGAATGCATTTTTTATTGATCACGAAAAAGATATTGAAAATTTAAACCTTGTTTAAAACAGGTTTAAAACCCTTTTAAACAGCATTTAAAAATACATTAATTGGGCATTATATTTTTCAACACATCTTTTAAATAATCTTCGTATTCTTTTCTTAAAGATGCAGGAGCAAGTATTTTGACTAAATTCCCCCATTTAAATAAATGCCAGATAATTTCCTTATTTCCGGAAGCTTTAAATGTAACAGTTATTGTTCCGTCCTGATTCTGTTTTACTTTTTGTGTCGGATGGAAATTGTAATTCAAAACATCTTCTTCAGCTTCTTTTTTGAACAAAAGTTTGACATTATAAATCTCGCCCTGATAAACACCAAATGATTTTTTTGCATATTTATCCAAGTCAAAATCTCCTTTGTCAAAGGTTTCTTCTGTCAACTTTATATCCGTAAACTTGTGCATCAAATAACAATAAGGTTCCGTTCCGTGTTTTTCATCAACGCAGATTAGGTATAATTTATCTCCGTATATCAAACCATAAGGACATAACAAGCGCTCTCTGTCATTATATCTTGCATTTATCTTTTTATTTTTTGAGAGTGCTTCTCTTATTATTTCTAAAAATTGCAAGTTAATTTTATATTTAGGAGCTTGTTTTACGGCAAAACCTTCAGTTTGAAGCAGCATTTCAATAGTGTTATCTGATATATAATTATTTTTTCTTTGCAATGTTTTGATTTTTGAAATAGTTTTTTCAAGCATTTTTTCTTTATCCTGAAAACTATCCGCCTGAATATATTTTTGCAGATTTTCAAGATTCGCAACTTCTTCATTTGAAAAATTCACGATTTCTTTTATATGATTTGATGTAAATCCCCAATGCTTTTCTCTTGAATTTGTTTCGATTTCATTGACTTGCGGTAAAACTGCCAAAACACTATCGCGCATTCTTTCAGCAGTTCTGCGCGAAATATTAAAGTGCTTTTGAATATCAGAAAGAGTCACTCCCAACACTTTGGATTGCATTAAAATCAACAAGTCTAAAATATCTGATATTCTTGAATACCTCGGTTTATCTTCCATAATCATAACTCCAATATATCAAATTACTCTGTCACATTCGGACATGATTATTTTAACACAAAAAATTTTTATACACCCGTTTCTGACATACTAACCCCTTATAATCAAAATATAAAAGAGAAAGGATTGTTATATGGAAGATTCAAGAATCCAAGCCAATATTGATAATATTGAGTATTTTATCAAAAATTACGGGAAATTAAAGAAAAAGAATTTCAAAGTAAAATTATTTGGTGTTGGAACTTTTGGCTGCGATATTGCCGATAAGATTGCTTCAAAGAACATAAAAAACATTGATATGTATGGTTTGAATTGTGATAAAGAGCTTTTACAAAACTGTTTTGCTAATTTAAAACATAAAATTTTAATTGGCAAAAAAGTTACAAAAGGTTTAGCATGCAGCGATGATAATGAACTCGCAAAAGAAGCTCTTTTAAGTTCGGAAAATCAAATAAAAAATTTAATGAAAGATGCGCATGTTTTATTTTTAGTAATTTCTCACGATTCAGCATTCGGAAGAAACAGCCTTTTCCCTTTCGCAGACTGGGCAAATGAGTTGGGTATTGCTCTTTTTATAATTATTTTAACTCCTAAAAATCCCAAGAAACCTGTTCCCAGAAGAAAACTGGAGGTCAGAAATTACAACATTGAGGGACAAACTCTTTATGCGGTTCCGTACAAAATGATTGTAAAAAAGACAAAATCAAAAATATTAAATGATGATTTTAAATGTGAATTTACAAATGTTGCAATTGAGCAAATTTTAAAAGGCATACTAAAACGCATAGCAAATATTGACAATATTTACGGAGATTTAAAATAAATATGAAACATTTTGATTTAATTGATGCTGCAGAAATTCAAGATGTACAGAATTATGTTACAAGTTTGTTAAATAAAATCTTAAAGGATTCCAATTTACCAACTGCAATTTTTATAACCTCAAATTTTTGTAAAAACATCATAGAAAGAATCCTTAACTATACAGACTTGGAAACTGACTTGGAAAAAGATAGTGCAAAGTTAATTGCAGAGGCAATTTATATGAAATATAAGCCGAATTTTTCGCTTGAAGAAATAACAGATGAATGTTTAAGAATTTCTGAAGATGAATTTTGTTTGGACCACCTGTTTATTGATGAAGTAAGCAACATAACAGTTAAAAACAAGAAATTTAATAATAAAGATGAAGAATTGATTTATATAACTGATAAATTAGCGCAATTATCAGACAAATTAGATATGACAACAATTATTTTTAAGAATTTGGAGGTAATATAAGATGAATTACATTACGCAATTAAATGTTCATAGTGATTATGAATTGGGGCAAAGTCTTATTAAAATAGATGACTATATTGATTTTGCTAAAAAGAACAAATTAAAAGCTATTGCATTAACTGACGATTCTATATTATCCGGAGCTGTAGAATTTTACCAAAAAGCAGTAGAAAACGGAATAAAACCAATTATCGGCACTAAATTTAATATATGCAAAAATAGTGCAGAATCCGGTCGTAAAAAAACACTATCCGAAATATTGCTATACGCAAAAAATAACGAAGGTTTTGAAAATCTAATTCAATTGTCCAATTATGCAAATACAAAAGGCAATTTTGAAAAGTTCAGAATTGATTTTAATGTTTTGAGCAAGTATTCGGAAGGTCTAATATGCGTAACATATGAATTATTGCCCAATAAAACTAATTCACAATTAATAGAACAAATAAAAAAGTATGAAAATATTTTTGGAGAAGATTTATATATCGGATTAAATGAAGATGAAATTAATATACGCAATGAACATTTTATTAACCTGATAAATATTGCCAAGAAACTGAAAATAAAACCTGTTATTACATGTGAGGCAAGATATTTTAAGAATAATGAATTCCCAAAATTTAACTCTTTTTATAGTGAAAGGTTAGATTATGACAGACCTAATAAAGAATATTTGTGGGGATATTTTCATTATCGGTCACTTGATGAATTAAGAAAAATTTACCATTTTTTAGACAGTAAGCAGTTTAATGAATATATTTCAAATATTGATGAAATAATTCAAAAATGTAATGTCGATTTAGAAAAATTTTATGATTTTTCTAAATTACCAAAATACGATACACCCAAAAGTTATACCTCGCAGGATTATTTAGAAGAACTTGTTAAAAAAGGTATAGCTGAAAGATACTCAAAAATTACCGATGAAATTAAAAATCGATATGAATACGAATTGCAGGTAATAAAGCAAAAAAATCTGGCAGATTATTTTTTAATTGTTTGGGATTACATAAAATATGCAAAAGAAAATAACATTCCGTATGGTTTAGGACGAGGTTATGCAACATGCAGCGTTATTTGTTATGCACTTGAAATTACACACATTGATCCTATAAAAAACAATTTGTATTTTGAGAGATTCTTAAATCCTGAAACAGATACGCTACCAAGTATAAATATTGATGTTGGGGCTTCTGAAAGCAAAAATCTTTTAAAATACATAAACCAAAAATACGAAAATCAAACCGTAAAAATATCCACGCATGTAACATTTTCTCCTGTAGCAAATTTTATGTGGATATGCAGATTATATGATATTCCTTATTCAGAGTGCAAAACTCTGTGCAAAATGCTAAAGAGTTCTAATAAAACCAGTTTAAAGGATATTATTAAACTTAAAAGTTCCAAGTTTAAAAAACTATATGACGAAAATTATACTATTAAAACCCGTTCCGGCGAGGATGTAAGTCTCAGAAAAATTGTACACAACGCAATAATCTACGAAGGATTAAAGGATAAATGCGGTACTATAAGTGCCGGTTCAATAATTTCACCAAAAAAATTAGATTGTACTATTCCCCTACGGTACAACATGTTTGAAGAACTGATTGCGCAATATCCTATACATATAATGGATAATTTGGGATATACCAAATTTAATATTATACCAAACAGATACATTTCCTTTATTAATGATGTTGCTAATAGTGCAGGTATAGAATTGGGGGAAATATCAATAGACGATAATAGCACTTATGACCTGATTACAAAAGGTGAAACAAAAGATATTTATACTCTTTGCACGAATGACTGTATCAAATATGTTAAAGAACTAAAGCCTGAAAATTTTGAACAATTCTGTACGTTTCTCGCTTTGTTTAGAGAAAAACCAATTAAAAACGGTTTAATGAAAGAATATATCGAAAGAAAAAACGGCAAAAGTTTTGAATATATTAGTTCTGAATTACAATCTGTTTTAGAAAGCACTTACGGTATCTTAGTTTATGAAGAACAAGTAATTGAAATAATAAGAAAACTGACAAAATGTACGTTCGCAAAAGCAGATATCTTAAGAAATGACATTAAAAAAGAGATTTTTGATAAAAAATCATTTATTAACACATTAACAAAAAACGGCTATGATAAAACTTTTGCTAGCCATATTACAAAACTTTTAACTGAAGATGGCTCTTTTGCTTATTCCAAATCACACGCAATCGGGTATACAATGCAAATTTATTATATGGCATATTTAAGAGCCCATTATCCAAAGATTTTTGCAGAATATAAATAAGGAGGTAAAAATGATTATAACTAAATTAGAAATTGAAAATTTTAAAACAGTTTGTGATAAAGAAACTTTATCCTTTAGCGGCGGCTTGAATGTTATTACCGGTGCAAACGGTGTGGGAAAATCAAATATTCTGGATAGCATTGGTTTTGTTTTCGGGGAAAAAGATAAAAGAGTTGATTATAACGGATTCTTTTTTAATAAGAAAAATGATTCAGGAAAAGCTGCTGTCAAAATAACAACTGACGATAACCAAACAATTGAAAGAGTTTTAAAACAATGCACTTCTGGTCATACAGTAAGCAAATACTATATCAATGGCAAATTATCAATAAAGGCAAAAGTAGCTAATTTTGCAAGACAAATTGATACTCAACTTATTGATGATTGCGGTATTTGCATGAATTTAAAAGAAGCAGAAAACTATGCAAAAGAATTAAAGAGGATAACAAAAAATACTCAAATCATTGCGGTAAGCCACAGCAAACCTATAATTGATGCGGCAGATAAGGTTCACAAAATAGGAAAAATTTAAATGGCTCAAAGTTGTTTATGTAATATAAATGAATTTAAACAAAGTAAAACAGCTTTGTATGCTGCAAGAGACTTGCTTAAAGATGATAAATATGCTGAAGCATTGAAGCTTGCACGCATTGCATATAAATATCATCCTGAGTCTGAAGATGCAATATTTATCTATGCTCAAACATTATATCTCTGCGGATACGAAAACAAAGCAGCAGTTTTATTTGAGGAAATAGAAGATTACGAAGAACCCTATTATGCCGGCTCCGGAGTTTATTTTTATCTTGCTAATTGTTATTGTATGGGAAATTGTAATCTATTTAAAGCACTAAAATTAATAAATAAGGCGATGGAATTAGATAAAAATAATTTTCAAAGAACCAATAACGAGCTTGAAGTTAAAGCGCGAATTTTATATGCAATGGGTTATTATGACGAAGTTTTGCCAATTTTTGAAAGACTTTATAAAATACAGCCCAGTATAATGCTGGAAATATATTTATCAAAAACCTGGTTTAGAAAAGGAGATTATCTAAAAGGTTATTTATATTTTACAAAAGTATTTAATTACTATGAAAACAAACCGGCAAACCTTACCCAAGAAGAAATCCTATGTTATTTGGATATTATACT
This sequence comes from Cyanobacteria bacterium UBA1186, assembly GCA_002309875.1. Classification (GTDB taxonomy): domain Bacteria; phylum Cyanobacteriota; class Vampirovibrionia; order Gastranaerophilales; family Gastranaerophilaceae; genus CAG-196. The sequence goes on along the minus strand of DBYM01000076.1, from coordinate 621 downwards.
TAATAAATATTCAAAAGAACGTCACAATAATGTAAATGAAAAAATAAAACAATCAATTGAAGAAAAACTTGGCAGACGCAAAACAATGTCACCCAAAGATACAGAAGGCGGAAAATTCAATATACCTATCGCAGAAGTATTATCAAAAGTTTATATGTTCGTTACTAATAAAACGCAGAGAATATTATAAAACATACTACAATATGTAAAAAGGATAAGATTATGTATTGTTAAAACAAAAAATGTTAATAATTTTTTAATCAAAATCAAGTAAAAATTATAGGAGGTAAAATGAGAATGAAAGATACTGCAAGAAAAATATTAAAAGAACATAAAAGAACACTTTTGGATGTAATATCAGTTATTATTCTATGTTTTATTGTGACTATACCTTTATTACCAATAATATCGGATATTTTATTATTAATAAACATACTGCTTTTAGTGTTTCTATTTTTCAGTATTTGCAATAAAAAATCCTTTGATAAGCCATACTTACTACCCGTTATTTCTATAACTACATTTATCAGATTTATCTTTAATGTTAGTTCCATAATACTTATTCTGTTAAAAGGAGAAACAGGAAGTATTATAAATTATTTAGTACATTTTATTAAATAC
>DBYM01000029.1:23006-27124 GCA_002309875.1 Cyanobacteria bacterium UBA1186 | reverse complement strand
GTGGTGGTTCTTATCCACTGTACACACAAATAAAAAGAGGTTAGGAGAGAAACTCCAACCTCTTTTTAAAAACTTGGGCAGGGGTGGATTCGAACCACCGTACACTCGCGTGAACAGATTTACAGTCTGTCGCCTTTAGCCACTCGGCCACCTACCCGTATTTAGTTGTCATTGTGTAAGGGAAACCCCTCACCCTAAATTTCTAAACTCGCTTCGCTCATTAAGAAATTTTATCCCTCTCCCTCAAGGAGCGAGGGCAAGATGTTTGTACACCTTTTTAAATTTGCCCTTGACGAGACTTGAACTCGTGACCTCTCCCTTACCAAGGGAGTGCTCTACCTCTGAGCCACAAGGGCATAAAAATCGTTCTTTGCCCGTCAGGTATTTAGTTTTCAAACCGAAAGGTAAATTCTCGTTTATCCCTTCAATTAAAAAAAGCCGGTAATAGGAATCGAACCTACAACCTACGGTTTACAAAACCGTTGCTCTACCGTTGAGCTATACCGGCAACAAAGTCTATACTACTAGAAACATATTATATTGTCAATTAAAATAAATCCCCAAAAACCATAAAAAGAAAGCCGAACCGCTCCCCTGAACCCGTTCGGCTATATCCCATTATTACTTAATCGTAGTCTATTTAACCACTGTGAAAAACTTAAACTCTGCAGGCATTAATTTGCCAAACGTCAGCAAATTCGTCGCAGTTACAAATTTCTCCTCTATATAATCGCTTCCGTCAAATCTGTATTCAGAAACTATTGAATAGTCGCACGAAAGTTCAATACTCTTGTCAAAGACTTCTCTACCTTCTCTTTCTTCCGTCCAGGAATTCCCGTCCTGTTCAACCGCAAATTTTTCCCTCGGAGAATTATAGTTTGCAATAACCAAAATAGAAGTTTTAAGCCCTTCCTTCTGTATCTGCCAGGCCACAAAACCGTCATCGTCCTGTCTGATGATATGTGCCTCTCCATCGGTTATTACAGGATTATTCTTGACAAATCTGTCTATCGCATCAAACTTGGAGAAGAAATCGTAATCTTTTTCCCTTTTCATAGAAATTTCGGCGCCAATCGCACCCTCAATTCCTCTCTGAGTGAAAGATTCGTCCCCGTCAACATACAAAACAGGTCTCTGCGCAAACTTTCCGCCCGGTAAGAACTTGTATTTAAACCATTTAAACAATGCTCCGTCTCTGCCTAATTGAGCAGGAAATCTGTCTATTGCCTCAAATTCGCCGTCCTGATTGTTATAAGTTTTCAAAACAGAAAGCGGTGTATTCTTCTTTGTCGAAGTATTATAATTCGAAAGATACAAATTGTCGTCCGCAATATGTTCAGGCGTCTTATCGCTCTGCTGAACAATATCGTTACCCCAAAGAACGTCAAAATTCATATCCTCGTGGTATTCTTTGTAATATTTATCCCAAAGCATATATTCCGCAAGTGTTGCAAAATAAGGAATTTTCTCCATCATAGCGGAATTAAGCATTCCCAAAACCCTGCGGGGCGCTCTGTAACTTATCGGAGTTCCGTTTTCTTCGGATACATCATCTACAACGTGGTCTATATGGTCAACTCTGTATCCGTCAAAACCGTATTCTTCCTGTAAACCCTTCATATAGTCAATGAAGAATTTTATAACATCATTATTGTATTTTCCGTTCTCAAGGCAAACGAAATAATAAGGTGTCTGACAGTCAAGGTTTGCAAAATGAGTAACATCATCTCCGTTAACATCATAATGTTTGAAAATCGGATATGACGCACCTTCGCTCATCTTGTCGAAAACGGGAACACCAGCAGAACACCAGGCTCCGCCCGGAGCAGGCCACATTCCTTCGCTAATCAGTGTCTGAATGATTTCACCCTGATTGGTTATATCTTCTTCAGACATCTTGCGCCCTCTGTAATTAGCACAAGTGTGATTGATGATAGCCTTCGCCTTCTTATGCAATTTATCCTGAATACTCTTTTCAAGCATTGAATTTGAAAGGAAAATCTTTGTCTCTTTCAAAAGTTCATCAATCTCGTTAAAGATATTCCGGTAATGCTCCGTCAAATCGCCGTAACTCTCTCCTCTTACGGCTTTTTTGTAAATCCCGCAGACGATATCCAAATCGTCGCGGGAATACTTTTCCCTAATCAATTCAGCTATTTTATCAACATTCTTGCATAATTCTTCTATCAAAGCCTTTATATCAAACCATCTTGCACAGTCGGGGGTTGTAAGAACAATTTTTGAAAATCTTCCCGTCTGCGGAAGGATATCGTAAATAACAGGGTGTCCGGCAAGTTGAGCCATCTTTATGAACATTTTTACCTGCCCATCAGCATTCAGACCGGTCTTTTCAGCCAATTCTTTGTCCTCAAGATTTGGACTTACGCAACTTGCAGTCGGTAAATATGCACAGCCGAATTCCCTCGGGTGAAAAGGTATCAGATACATTGTAGTCCCGAAAATACCGTTTTCTTTGCTTCCCGTCGGCAAAATCAAAAGTTGTCTTAACCAGGACATAAATTTACCGCATTCTTCAGTCTCGTTACCGTTTCCCAAACCCGCAAGATTAACAAGTTTTATGTCGTGGCCTTCTTTCTGAAGCCACGAGGAATCCTTAACCCCGTTTCTTGCAAGTACACTCGCTTTGCTGAACTCAAATTCTCCGTCTCTGAAAACACCCTCGTTTTCCCACTTGGATTCCAATGCCCATAAAACTTCGGCATCGCTCAATTCTTCCAAAGCCTTTATATGGGGGTAAGGAAGGTATCCGTATTTCGCCATCGTGGTTTTGAGGTAATCTTTTCTTTCATCGGAAATTGATTCAAATGAATGCATCTCACGAAGTTTAGAATAGAATTCGTTCAAACCTTCCGTAGCTGAAACTTCCTTCCTGAACAGAAAATCAAGCATTGCTTTCTCCTTGCATATGATTGTGATTGTCGGATACTAAATTGTATATAGATAATATCATGATTATATATCATTGCAAAGAGAATGTAACGATATATTAAGCAACACCGTTATTCAAAAGGTCGTGGATATGGATTACGCCAACAGGCTTCGTCCCCTCAAGAACAAACATATTCGTAATCTTTTTGTCGTGCATAATCCTTAATGCTTCGGCAGAAATCATATCTTTAGTAACGGTCTTTGGATTCTTTGTCATAAGATTGATTGCTTTTTCTTCCAGAATAGAAGAAGAAAGGCATCTTCTTAAATCGCCGTCGGTAAGCATTCCGGTCAGGTCGCCCTTAGAATTTATAAATCCGACGCAGCCGAGACATTTTGAAGTCATTTCCAAAAGTACGGCCTGCATATTTGAGTTTTCGTCCAAAATCGGCATATCCTGCCCCGTATGCATCAAATCGCCGACACGTTTCAAAATAGAGCCCAATTTCCCTCCGGGGTGCCTGAGGTTAAAGTCCTCTTTTGAAAAACCTTTTCTCTCGATTAAGCCAACCGTAAGAATATCCCCCAAAACCAAAGTTGCAGTTGTGGAACTTGTAGGTGCCAAACCCAAAGGACAAGCCTCCTCATACTTAGGAAGTTCAAGCACAATTGTCGCAGCCTTGCCCAAAGAACTCTCAGCATTCTTTGTAATGGCAATAATCTTAATATCAAATCTTTTGCAATAGTTTATAATATCAACCAATTCTCTTGATTCACCGCTGTTTGATATTGCTATAACAACATCGTCCTCGGTAATCATTCCCAAATCGCCATGGCTTGCTTCGGCAGGGTGGACAAAAAACGAAGGAGAACCCGTTGAAGCCAGCGAAGCGGCAATCTTATTCCCGATATGACCGGATTTACCCATACCCGTCACAATAATTCTTCCCGGCGCACTCTGCATCAAATCCAATGCCGCAGTCAAATTGGTGAGGGCAACGGAATCCCTTAACCTTGAAATCGCCTCAAGTTCCGTGTCCAAAGTTCTGTTTGCAGATGCCCTGTCCGCTAAACTTTTTTTATTAATACCGTCTTCAACCGTGATAGCCATAGTGTTAACTCCTTAAAAGTTATCTTTGAATACATAATACTACAAAAAGGCGGATTTGTTAACAAATCCGCCTTAAAGTTTATATTTACACCTGTATTTACCTTTACATTTACCCCCC
>DBYM01000029.1:22583-22954 GCA_002309875.1 Cyanobacteria bacterium UBA1186 | reverse complement strand
GCCTTTGCTTCAATCTGTCTGATACGTTCACGGGTAACACCAAACAACTGACCTACTTCTTCCAAAGTTCTCTGTCTGCCGTCGTCCATACCGAAACGTAATCTCAAAACATCTCTTTCACGAGGAGATAATGTACATAAAACTTCTGCCAAATCTTCTCTTAAAAGTTCTGAAGCAACAGTCTTAATAGGAGCGTCAGCCTCTTTATCTTCGATAAAGTCACCTAATCTTGAATCTTCCTCTTTACCAATCGGAGTTTCCAAAGATAAAGGCTCCTGCGCAATTTTAACGATTTCTCTCAGTTTGGAAATGGAAACGCCCATTTCTACTGCCAATTCTTCCTCGGTCGGCTTTCTTGAAAGTTCCTGTGC
>DBYM01000029.1:22168-22565 GCA_002309875.1 Cyanobacteria bacterium UBA1186 | reverse complement strand
ATGTGAACAGGAATACGGATTGTTCTTGCCTGATCCGCAATTGCTCTTGTGATAGCCTGTCTAATCCACCATGTTGCATAAGTTGAAAACTTGAAACCTCTTTCGTGGTCAAACTTTTCGGCAGCACGAATCAAACCTAAGTTACCTTCCTGAATCAAATCAAGGAACAACATTCCTCTGCCGACATATTTTTTTGCAATAGAAACAACTAATCTCAAATTAGCCTGTACGAGTTTTCTCTTTGCGATAGCGCCCGGAGTCCCGCCTTGTATAATCTTTCTTGCCAATTCGATTTCCTCATTGGTAGAAAGCAGTTTAATACGGCCGATTTCACGAAGATAAAGTCTTACAGGGTCTTCTACGGCAACACCTTTCGGGGCTTCCAAGTCTATATCCG
>DBYM01000029.1:20703-22087 GCA_002309875.1 Cyanobacteria bacterium UBA1186 | reverse complement strand
TCTATATTATCAGTGCCTAAATCCGTCCCGATATAATCAACCGTATCGTCATTTTTTTCCGCGTCAAAATCCATCAAATCAAGACTTTCATCATCTATAACACTTACTACCGATGATCTTGAATTTTTTCTTTGGGTCATTTATTTATCTCCAGTCCTTAATTTTATTTTGTCACGAAGCTGCATTTGCAATTTCAGAGCTTCAGGGTCATTGTCATTCACTTCACGATACCGTTCACGAAGCATTTTCGCCTCGTTTTCGGAATAACATCGCTTTAATCTTTCTATATTTTCTTCTACTGCCCGCTTGGTTTCAGCCTCGTCAAGTCCGCTGAATGCTTCCGACATCTCTACCAAATCGGTCAGTATCTGTGTTAAGTTATCATCCTCAATGAACTCTGTGTATAAACCTTTTGTCAATTCCCTAACATTATTTACTGTATGAGACAATTTGTCAATTGTATTTTTTACAATTATTAATGTTTCATCGCGAATGATATCTTGAGGTAACATTTCGCTTAATTTTTCATAATTATTTGAAGTGCTGTCAGATAGAAAAACGCTCAATAAATTTTTTTGCGCTTTTATTTCGAATTGTGAAGAATTTGTTACAACTTTTGATGCAAAATTCGGCATAACACTGTGTTCATATGCATTTGAGTATTTGTTCAATTCTTTTAACAGAGCATTTTCATTAATCTGAAGTGCCGATGAAACCATCTTTACATACTCGGACTGAATGACCTTGTTATTCACGTCCTGCAATATTTCTATAATCTGAGAAACAAGAGCACCCTTCTCCTGCGGAGTTTTTGCATTGTTTTTCTCCCGCAAAACATTGTTCAGAAGAAAATCTATAAGCAACGGAGCCTCTTTAATATGTTTCTTAAACTCCTCACCGCCCACAGAACGTATGAATTCATCGGGGTCTTTGCCCATTGGCGGCGATACAACCCTTATTTCGCAGGCATATTTGTTGTCAACAACAGATGATATATGGCTTTCGTCAAACTGTTTTACATTACCCAAAGCCGCCAAAGTTTCCTTAATAACCTCACTTCCGCGCTTTGTCGCATTGACACCTGCGTTATCCGTATCAAACGAAAGATAAATTCTGCGGGATTTTGTATATCTGCTCAAAAGTTTAACATGCTCGGGAGTCAAAGCCGTTCCGCAGGAAGCAACCGCATTCCCGACACCATGCGCCTGAGCCGAAATCACATCAAAATAACCTTCCATTATTACAACTGCGTCTTCCGCCTTTATAGCCTCCTGAGCAGAGTTAAGGCCGAAAAGGAGCCTGCTTTTGTTATAAATCAGTGAATCTGCCGAATTTAAATATTTCGGATTCTGTCCTTCCTCCACCGCTCTTGCGCCAAACGCAA
>DBYM01000029.1:17206-20592 GCA_002309875.1 Cyanobacteria bacterium UBA1186 | reverse complement strand
TTCAACTCTTTGTACAAAAGGTCATATTTATTCGGAGCCCAGCCTAACGTAAACTTGTCGATAATTTCGTCCGTGATTTCACGTTTGCGGAGTGCGGTCATTGCGATATTTGCATCATCAGCGGTTCTGAGTTGTGTATGATAGAATTTGGCAGCCTTTGCGCAAGCCTTAATCATTTCGGATTTTTCGGTCTTGTTTTCATTTGACGGGCTCATCTTCTTCGGAAGTTCTATACCGAATTTCTCCGCAAGTTCAAGTACAACCTCTTTGTACTCTCTGTTCTGAATACGCACCAAAAAGTTAAGCGCATCACCGCCCACACCGCAGGAAAAACACTTGTAAATCCCTTTGGAAGGGCTTACGGACATAGAAGGCTTTGTGTCATTATGAAAAGGACACAATCCCCAATAGTTTGCACCGCTCTTTTTGAGAACTACATATTGTGATACGACATCTACTATATCCAGCCGGTCTTTTATTAGTGAAACAAGTTCTTCAAACGAATTCGCCATTACCATAACAAAATAATAGCATAAAAATTTTCCGAAATAAAAGCCGGACAATATATTGTCCGGCCTATTACTTTTGTTAAGCCGAGAATCAAGCCTCAGCCCTCACCATATGGTTATGAAAGTAAGTTATCCAGCATATCCAGGGTGTCACCAAAGAAATTGAACATACCGCCAAGGAATGGTCCAAGTATGCCGCCTCCTTGATCAAACCAATCACCTATTTTGTGGAAAGCATTGCTTAGCCAGCCTTGCTCACTTGCTACAGGTGTATCAGGTTCATCAATTTCTCTGACAAACTTATCTCCGTTATCGTTAATTACCTGAGCGTCTTTAACTTTCTGTTCGTCATTCTGTTTGACAACTTCCTGCTGCTTCTGCACACGCGGCTGAAAGCCTGCTCTGTTAATTTCCATACCCATAAAATCTTACTCCTTTCGCGTTTATTTACTATTTCGCTACAGAAGTGTTATCGGCATTTTTTTGTTAAACTTTAGGGTAAATTAAAATATTGTTACAATGCAATTCAACACATATCATATCGTATCGCAGATATTACAGTACTTTCAGCCTATTGTAAAATTTTATTAAATTTCTTAACAATTCGCTTATTTGCTTTTACTGCAAGAGTTTCTCATTGCACTAATAATTATATCCCTTGCTTTTATTGCATCTTCCTTGCTGAGAGGAGGAACCCCTTTGAGCGGGTATTCTATTCCGAGCGCTTCGTATTTGGGAATTGCCATATCATGATAAGGGATTACGTCCAATGCTTTTACGTTATGCAATTCCGCCAAAAACCCGCCCAATCTTTTCAGATACACCTCTTTGTCATTTATTCCGGGAACAACAACATGTCTTATCCATGCCGGAATATTTTTACCGGAAAGATACTTTGCAAAATCCAATATATTCTTATTTGAATGTCCCGTAAGTTTTTTGTGTTCATCGTCATCAATGTGTTTAATATCAAGCATTACAAGGCTTGTATATTCCATGAGTTTGTCGATTTTCGCCGTATTTTCACGGTTAAAGAGAATTCCCGAAGTATCAAGAGCAGTGTGAATATCTCTTTCCCTTGCTTCTCTGAACAATTCGGTAACAAAATCCGTCTGCACCAAAGGCTCTCCGCCCGTTACAGTTATTCCGCCTTTGCAAAATTCCTTTACTCCGTCATATTGCCCTAAAATCTCCTCAACAGTACATTTTTGGACACTTTCATTTACACTCCACGTATCGGGGTTATGGCAGTACAAACAGCGCATCGGACAGCCCTGAGTAAAAATAACAAATCTTACTCCCGGACCGTCAACTGTTCCGCAACTCTCTATTGAATGTATATTCCCGTAAATCTCCGGCATTTCGACTATCCGTATATCTTCCTCAATGGCTCAATAAGTGTCTTAAACAAAGCCCTTTCGTCCTCTATCCTTACTTTCCCGTTATGTTCAAAGGAATATACATTATTGCTTATCGTTCCTTTTCCGGATTCCATCAGCCCAAAACCTCTGCTGACACTCGTTATTTCACCCTTAGCATTCCGTCCGTATCTCTTGCTGTTGAAGAAACTGAAAACTCTTCCGTCATCAACCTTTGAGGCTTTTTCTCTCAGCGCTAAAAACTCGGCATAATCTTTTTCGGACAAATTCTTTAATGCCTTATTCAAAACTTCGGAATTATTAATCCTACCGCGAAACAACGGTTTACAACTATCAACATTGCCAACGGGACTGATCATTTGACGCAATTCTCCTATTTACCGAGAGAACTGTGGAAAGTCCTGGAAATTACATCGTCCTGCTGTTCTTTTGTAAGTTTTATAAAATTAACAGCATAACCGGAAACCCTTACCGTTAACTGAGGGTATTTTTCGGGGTGAGCCTGCGCATCAAGCAAAGTTTCTTTATTAAGTACATTTACATTTAAATGATGACCGCCTTTTTCAACATATCCGTCAAGCAGTTCTATAAGATTTTCTTCCTGTTGAGTCGTCATATTATACCTCTCCTACACATTTTGATATGTATCACTTTTTTGTCTGTCAGGTGTCTTGTTCATCAAAGGCGTCATATACTTGCTCTTTGAGCCTTCGTCATATATAACATCACTGCAACACCCGCAATCTGTCTGAATGCCCAAATCTATATCCAAATCGCCCATAAATACTTCGTCTTTACCCAAAGCATTAGGAATAATTGAGAACGTATTTGAAATACCGTCCTGTGCATCACCGAACGGAAGTTTTGCAACCGATGCCAATGATGCTACCGCACCGTGCGAATCTCTTCCGTGCATCGGGTTTGCGCCCGGTGCTAACGGAACTCCCGCTTTTCTTCCGTCAGGAGTATTTCCTGTCTTTTTACCGTAAACAACATTTGACGTAATAGTCAAAATCGACATTGTAGGTATTGAATTTCTGTAAGTATCATGAGTTCTTATCATGTTCATAAACTTGTGAACAATATCTACCGCAATTGAATCAACTCTGTCATCATTGTTTCCGTACTTCGGATAATCTCCTTCAATCTCATAATCAACAACTATGCCGTTTTCATCACGAACGGTCTTAACTTTCGCATACTTAATTGCGGAAAGCGAATCCGCAACAACGGAAAGTCCTGCAACACCTGTTGCAAAATACCTTTTAACATCTCTGTCATGCAAAGCCATCTGTGAACGTTCGTAACAATATTTGTCATGCATATAGTGAATAACGTTCAGAGTATTAACATACAGCCATGCTAACCAATCCATCATACTTTCGTATTTTTCCATTACCTCATCATAATCAAGATATTCCGAGGTAATTCTTCTGTATTTAGGACCGACCTGCTCTTTTAATTTCTCGTCAATACCGCCGTTGATTGCATACAATAA
>DBYM01000029.1:3456-17123 GCA_002309875.1 Cyanobacteria bacterium UBA1186 | reverse complement strand
CTCATCATATCATCATTTTCATACTGAATAGATGATGTCGTAATCGAAATATGCGCCGCATACTGTTTGAAATTACGGGGTAATTTCTTTGACCATAAAACCGTCAGGTTCGGCTCGGGGGCAGTTCCTAAGTTTTCAAGAGTATGCAGATATCTGAAAGAATTCTTTGTAACCAAAGGTCTTCCGTCAACGCCGATACCGCCTATGGATTCCGTAACCCATGTAGGATCTCCGGAAAACAGGGCATTGTATTCGGGAGTTCTAGCAAACTTAACAAGTCTGAGTTTCATTACAAAATGGTCAATAAGTTCCTGAGCCTCGGATTCGGTAATCAACCCCTTCTTTAAATCTCTTTCAATGAAGATATCAAGGAAGGTAGAAGTTCTGCCGATACTCATTGCGGCACCGTTTTGTTCTTTTACGGCAGATAAATAACCGAAATACAACCATTGAACCGCTTCCTGTGCGTTTGCAGCAGGTTTTGAAATGTCAAACCCGTATATTTTTCCGAGTTCCTTCATTTCTTCCAAAGCCCTGATTTGCTCTGCGAGTTCTTCTTTCAACTGGATTTTTTCCGGAGTCATAGTGCCGTGAACAGATGCATGCTGTTCAACCTTATCCTCTATAAGTCTGTCTATACCGTAAAGAGCAATCCTTCTGTAATCGCCAATAATACGGCCTCTTCCGTATGCGTCGGGAAGACCTGTCAGAATGCCGGCATGACGGGCTTTTCTCATCTCGGGAGTATAAACATCAAAAACACCCTGGTTGTGAGTTTTTCTGTATTTCCTGAAAATTTCGGATACTTCACTGTCAACTTTGTAATCGTAGGATTCGCATGCACTTTCTGCCATTCTTATTCCGCCAAACGGCTGTAATGCACGTTTTAACGGCTTATCAGTCTGTAAGCCTACAATTTTTTCATAAGGTTTGTCAATATAACCTGCCCCGTGAGATGTTATTGTAGATACAATCTTTGTATCCATGTCAAGAACGCCCATATTCTCACGTTCTTTTTCAAACAAATCACAGCATTCCTGCCAAAGCCTTTTAGTAGCCTCGGTAGGGCCTGCCAAAAAACTTGAATCACCATAATAGGGTGTGTAATTTTTCTGTATAAAATCTCTTACGTTTATCTCAACTTGCCACTTGCCGCCAACAAAATCAGACGTCAAATTTGCCTTTTCCATAGTCGATTCCGGCATTAATTAAATCTCCTTTGATAACATTCTTTGTTTATGATTGATTCCCGAAGTCAGGTATAATAATTTTCATTATTTTTACTGTTAATATATTATAACCCATAAATCCAAAATTTGCGCATTTTAGTCTACAAAAATTAACACTTTTTCATAAGTCGCATAACTATTGAATTACAGAATTTCGGACAAGTTCATAGTTCTTAATATTTCAATCTTACCTATTGCACTAATCTCAAAAAAATGTATAATAAAAAAGCGCTTCAATTTACGTTCGGATAAAAGGGCGGAAGAGGTAAAGTCTATGGATTCAATGTCAGTATCAATGTTCAGAAGTCTGAGAAATCAGGCCATCAGAGAAAGATATAACGAAATCTATACTCATGAACTTGCACATAAAAATGCCGCAGGCGCATTGGCAGGCCCTATCGTAATTGAAAAAGATGCTGACGGAATTCCCGTGGGCGGGCATGTTTCAATCCAAATGCCTTCCATAGACCCAAATAATCCCGAAAAGGCAATCGAGCAGGCTGATATTGTTATAAAATCGGCTCTCGCTCCTGATGACCCTTCCGAACAGGACTATAAAGTTGCGTCAAAAGCCCGTGCAATAAAGGCTCAGGCAGAACACATTCAATCAACAAAGAGGTTAGATTATTATGCTTAGACTTATATATTTGATTTTCGGACTTAAACCATGCAGGGTAGAAATCAAATTTTAAAAGGCTTGCTCCGCAAATCTCTGTGATATGTTATCGCAAATCTGTGCGCTTCATCTCTTATGCGCTGGATTAAGTAAAGTGCGTTGGAATTTCTCGGCAGCATTATTGATTTTGACTGATTAGGCAAAAATACTTCTTCTTCCCGCTTTGCAAGTGATACAAAATCAATGTCTTTTACGCCAAATTCTTCAACTATTTGCATAACACTTGAAAGTTGTCCTTTACCACCGTCAATAATAATCAAATCCGGTTTTTCCCACTTTGGCTCACCAAGACGGGATAATCTGCGTGAAAGAACTTCTTTCATTGACAAAAAGTCGTCAGGTTTACCCTCGGTCATCTTGACCTTAAACTTGCGGTACGCAGTCTTTTTCGGTAGTCCGTTTTGGAAAACAACCATCGAAGCGACGGTATTTGTACCTTGTATATGCGAAATATCATAGCATTCAATTCTGTTCGGGAAATTGGCAAGTTTAAGTTTTTCCGCCAAATAAGAACCTACTTCATTGAAATCATCACGAATCTGAGCCATTTTCTTAAGTTTTGCATTCTCCAGAAGATTTTCCGCATTTTTTCTCGCAAGTTCGTACAATTCACCGTATTTACCCCTTTTGGCATAACTTATCCCGACCTTTTTGCCCGAAAGAATACGGAGCCAATCCTCATATAGTTCCTTTTCTCCGACTTCTTCAAGGTCTTTGGATACAATTTTATCGGGAAATTCGAGTTTCAGACCCGCATAATAATCCCTGAAAAAGGTCTCAAAATACTCTGTTTTATCAACGTTGTCAACAAAATAAGTGAAGTCCTTTTTATCAATCAACCTGCCTTCTCTTATCATCATAATTACAATCGCAAGAATACCTTCTTCGTAAATTACCGCAATAATATCCTCATTGAGTTTGGTGTTTTCGTAAACGACCTTCTGATGTTCAAGTGTCTTTTGCAGGTCAAGATAACTGTCACGCATTTTCGCGGCTTTTTCAAACTGCTCTTCTTCAGAATATTTCTGCATCTGGGTTTGTATCTGTTTAATAAGTTCGGTCTGTTTACCGCTCAGAAACAGTTCAACCTGATGTATAAGTTTTTGGTATTCTTCAGGCGTAACCTTGCCCTGACAGGGCGCAAGACATTTCCCTATGTGATAATAAAGGCAAGGTCTGTTAGTAAATTTCGGAGTTTTACACTGTTTCAGAGGAAAAATCTTTTTCAGAAAATCCAAAGTGGCATGCATCGCTCTTATATCGGTATAAGGGCCGTAAAATCTGCCGTGGTCAGGGTTTAAGTTTTTCTTTCTTACAATCTGTATTCTCGGAAAATCTTCATCAGTAATCAGAAAATACGGATATTTTTTGTCGTCTTTGAGCAGGATATTGTATTTCGGCTTATGTTTCTTAATCAAATGAGATTCCAAAATCAAAGCCTCGACCTCAGAATCGGTGATAATATATTCGAGTTTTTCTATCTGGGAAACAAGAACATTGGTCTTTACACTGTCGTGCTGCTTGTGAAAATAACTGTAAACCCTGCGTTTGAGATTCTTGGCCTTGCCGACATAAATAATAGTGCCCTCTTTATCGTAATAAAGATAGCAGCCTGGATTCGTCGGTACAAGTTTTATACTCTCAAGTAACGTGTCGTTCATAACAGATATTATACACTATTTTGAGAAGAATTGTCTGAGATATTGTCCCGTATATGATTTAGGATTTCGGGAAACTTCCTCAGGCGTTCCGGTTGCAATAACTTCTCCTCCGAAATCCCCGCCTTCGGGGCCTAAATCTATTACATAATCCGCAATCTTAATCAAGTCAAGATTGTGTTCAATAATCAAAATTGTATTCCCGTTATCTGCCAACTGCTGAATAATCTTAATCAGTTTATCCAAATCATGCCAATGCAAACCGACAGAAGGCTCGTCAAGCAGATAAAGCGTCTTGCCCGTTGCGTGCTTATTCAGTTCTGACGCAAGTTTAATCCTTTGCGCTTCTCCGCCCGAAAGCGTGGTCGCACTCTGACCTAATTTGATATAATCCAAACCGACATCTACAAGAGTTTTGAGTTTTTTTGAAATCTGCGGAATATTTTCAAAAAATTCATAAGCCTCTTTTACACTCATCTCAAGCACGTCGGCAATCGATTTACCTTTGTATTTGACTTCGAGCGTCTCGTTATTATACCTTTGCCCTTTGCAGACATCGCATTTTACATAAACATCAGACAAGAAGTTCATCTCGATTTTTAAGACACCGTCGCCCGAGCAGGCTTCGCACCTCCCGCCTTTGACGTTGAAACTGAACCGTCCAGGTTTGTAACCACGCATTTTTGCCTCGTTGGTTTTGGAATAGAGTTCTCTTATCGGAGTGAATACGTCCGTATAGGTTGCAGGGTTTGACCTTGGAGTTCTTCCAATCGGGGATTGGTCAATATCAATAATCTTATCGAGGTATTCAAACCCCAATATTTCGTCAACCCCCTGAGGTTTCGGTTTGTTCTTGCGGAGTTTATGAATTGCGTATTCGTAAATCAAATCCTGCATCAATGTGGATTTGCCCGAGCCTGAAACACCTGTCAGAACAACAATCTTGCCGAGCGGAATATCCAAATCTATGTTTTTAAGATTGTTCTTAAAAGCATTTCTGATTTGCAAAAACTGCCCGTTGCCCTCTCTTGTTTTGTCAGGCAGAGGAATTGAATACTCACCGCTCAGATACTTGCCCGTAATGGAATCCTTTGCCGCAATAATATCATTCAGATTGCCCTGCGATACTATCTGCCCGCCGTTAATCCCCGCCTTCGGCCCGATATCAACAAGATAATCCGCATTTCTGATTGTTTCTTCGTCATGCTCGACAACAATCAGAGAGTTGCCCATATTTCTGAGTTTCATAAGAGTCTTAATCAATCTTGCATTATCCCTTTGGTGCAAACCTATTGACGGCTCGTCAAGGACATAAAGCACACCGGACAGACCGCTTCCGATTTGCGTTGCAAGTCTTATCCTCTGCGCTTCGCCTCCGGAAAGGGTTCCCGCCATTCTCGCCAAATCAAGATAACTCAGGCCGACATCAATAAGGAATTTGAGCCTTGCCCTGATTTCGTCAAGAATCTGTTTGCCAATCTTCATCTGAAAATCAGTCAGAGTGAGGTATAAATCGGAAATAAACTCATGCTCTTTTTCAACGGACATTGAACAAAATTCGTGGATATTTTTGCCGCCGATTCTGACCGCAAGCGGGAAAGGTTTAAGCCTTGCGCCACCGCATTTTTCGCAGGGTGTCGTAACCATGTATTTCTCAATTTCGGCCTTCCAATACTCGCTCTCGATATTGTAATGCTTCATTAAGAAGGGAATTACGCCGATAAATTTCTGAACGACATTTCTGTACCTGTGGCTCCCGAATTCCCTTATCCTCATAGGAATACGCTCGTCAGAGCCATACAAAATTATATCCTGGTGCTCCTGAGGCAAATCTCCGAACGGAATGTCGTAATCTATGCCGTACGCTTCCTGCACCGCACGCAAAACATCATCATAATAAGAAGTTGCAGACCTGCTCCATGGATAAATCGCTCCACTGTTGACCGAAAGTGTTTTATCCGGAACAACCAAATCGGGGTCAATTCTGAAATCTACACCTAAACCTCCGCATTTGTCACAGGCCCCGTACGGTGCATTGAAAGAGAATATTCTCGGAGATAATTCTTCAAAACTCAGGTTGCAATCGGGACATGCGAGTTTTTCGCTGTATATAATTTCTTCCCCGTCAAGTTTATCAATATTTGTAACTCCGTCGGCTTTTTTAAGCGCAATCTGAACACTGTCCGCAATTCTCGAGCGGGCCTCGGGTTTAACCACAACCCTATCTACAACAACGGAAATATTGTGGGTCTTGGTTTTTGCAAGAGAAATTTCGTCCTCGTCAAGATTATAAATTTCGCCGTCAACCTTTACCCTGACAAAGCCTTCCTGCTTTAATTCCTCAAAAAGTGACTGATACTCGCCTTTTTTGCCCTTAATAAGCGGAGCAAGTATCTGTATTTTCGTGCCTTCGGGGAGTTTTAAGATACTGTCAACAATCTCATCAATTGTCTGCGGTTTAATGGGTTTACCGCAATTCGGGCAATAAGGAGTTCCTATTCTTGCGTACAAAAGCCTCAGGTAGTCGTAAATTTCGGTAACTGTTCCGACAGTAGAACGCGGGTTGTTGCTCGTGGATTTCTGATCAATGGAAATTGCGGGCGTAAGTCCGTCAATATAATCAACATCGGGCTTATCCATCTGCCCCAAAAACTGCCGTGCGTAAGTTGAAAGGCTCTCAATATAACGTCTTTGTCCTTCCGCAAAAATCGTATCAAACGCAAGCGAACTTTTGCCCGAGCCCGAAACACCCGTAAACACGACGAGTTCGTTCTTCGGAATTTCCAAAGATACGTTCTGAAGGTTGTGTTCCCTCGCTCCCTTGATTGTTATTTTGTCAGTAGTCATAACAAAATTATAGCATTAATAATTCGGCCGGTCGAATAACTTGAAATAATAAAATTTTTATTTTATTATTGGGTTATGCGGAAGTAGTTCAGTGCCAAAGCGAAACGAAGTGGAGCGTATCCGAGAATATACTCTGCCACTGAGCGAAACTAATTGAAAACTAAATAATAAACATGCGGAAGTAGCTCAGTGGTAGAGTACCTGCCTTCCAAGCAGGCTGTCGCGAGTTCGAGTCTCGTCTTCCGCTCCATAAAAAAGAGTCCTGCATGGACTCTTTTTTATTAATATTTACAAAAATTTTACCCTAATCAATATACATCTTTTTTAGGCCGCATTTTTTCGGAAGTTCTTTATAAAACGCTGCACGTTCTGCCTCAGGAAGTTTCAAAGCCTCTTCCAAACCGTTAAAGAATTTCTCTTTTTTCATTGCATAATTAGCATTTCTGAGTTTTGTCGTACCGTGGCAAAGCATCGGAATACCAATCGGAGCCGTTATTACCAAATCAGTAAGCACCCCGCCCCATATAAGTTCTTTTGTTGCGGATTTACGGGTAAAATCCGTTCTCGGGTTTTCGTATTTTGCAGGAACATAATCCGTCCATCTCGGAGCATTTTTCGGCTCGCTCGGCTGTACCCTCATATCACGCAAATGCACCGAATCCTCTTCGCTCAATGCAAACGCAGGAATACTCCATAACATAAAACTTGCAATTAAAACTAAAACAAAACTCTTTTTCATATCTAAACTCCTATATTTACCCCTTTATTTACTTATATTTTCCCCCCCCTTAAAGATATCATAAAAATGATAAAATTGGTATGGTGCGGTCAATGTCATTCTTTCAAGAAACCCGGTAAAGTTTAAGTATAAATTTTCTTCATTCAAATCAGTCTGCTCCTCGACATAAACAGCATATTCTTTTTTGTTCTGCAGGCAACTGATAAAATATGTATGCGCATTTAAGATTTTTGCAAGCCTGAAAGTTCCCTGCGGTAAGTATATTTTTTCGCCCAAAAAGTCTGCTTCAATATGTTTATCGGAGTTGTTAAGCGAAATTCTGTCCCCTGCAATCAAAACTATTCCGCCTTTTTTCATATCATCGTCAACCTGAGAAATTGTCGTAATATCTATTTCTTCTATCGGGTATATTTTTATATCCTCACGTTTTACGGCAATTCTGTCTAAAAAATTATTAAATATTGCGCATCGGTCTTTTTGCAGAAAAACCGAAATATTAAACGGCTGAGCATAATCGTTGTCGGACAAAAAAGTTCTTATAACGTCAATGTTGCCGATATGGTTACAAATGAGCAGTATTCCTTCTTTTCTGTTGATTTGGTCAAAGATTTTCTGCTTTAAAGTTTGGTCAACAAAATTGACCTTAATACTCTTGAGGGTATTTGCAAATGCTTCTATTCTGTAAACCAAAGATTCCGCAAAGGAATGTATATGTTTAAAACTGTTGAAAAGAGAGGGTTTAAATTTTTCGTTTTTCGTGTATGAATAGAGTGCCTGAAAGTACCTGCTGGAATACCCTCTCAAATCTTTGTTGGTTAAAAAAGTGACAAGCGAAGCAAAAAATGCGATGACAAGCAGGATTTTTGTACCCAAAATTCTGTACAAAAACCAGGAAAACATCAGGCGTCTCCTGCCTGCCGCTTTTTCGTTTGTATTAAACCATTCCATCTTTTTTACATTCCAGCATTGTATAGCCAAAAGGCCCGATATCATCATATATTTTTGAAACCGTTAATCCCGCCTGTTTGACAAGGTCAGTCATCTCGGATTGTTCATACATTTTACTTACACCGTTTGCCATACAGGTAAAATAAAGAGAAATGTGTACAAGTGAATATTCTCCCGCCTCAAACGGCTGTTTGTCCATGAACGGCTCTAAAATAAAAACACCTGATTCCGTATCAATATTGTTTTTTAAATCGGTAAGGATTTTGACAATCTGCTCTTTTGAAAAACAATCAAGGAACTGACTCATTAAAACCGCGCAATTCTTCATTTTCGGATACTTTATATTCTTATCCAAAACATCAACGGGATAAAAATTGCACCCTTTAAGTTCGGGATTATCAATCCTTGCCGATATATTTTCGGGCAAATCAAGCATTGTAACATTAATATCTTTGTTTTTTAAACAAATTTTTTCAAATTTTCCCGTATTTCCGCCAATATCAAAAATGTTTTTGTATTTTGAAGAAATAATTTCACAAACTTTGTCAAAGCAATTATCCGAATACAAATTATCAAAATTATACCAACTCGATTTAAGCGGCTCCTCAAGATTTGGAACAAGAGGGTAAATTGTTTCGGAATCCTTTATGAATTTTTTGAGCCCTTCGGGAGATTTGTTCTTAAAAGATTTTGTCAGTTCGCTTGCTCCGAGATAGCAAATATCTTTTACAAAATTGAAGTTGGCAACGGTCATATCATCATACAAAAAGGCTTCGCCCGTTTTGGATAATCTGTATTTATCGGAGTCTTTTTCAACAATTCCAACAATTTTTGCAATCTGCAAAAGAGTTTTAACCGTATATTCGTCCGAGTTTAAGGCTTTAATAATCTCTTTTATTGTCAATGAATTATTATCAAGAAGTTTTATAAGCCCGATATCAAGCATTGTTCCTATTGCCTGAAAAGTGAGCGGTGCAAACACAAGTTTCTGAGCATCTGCAAGTGCCGTTATTCGTGATTGTTTTTTCTCAGCCCTTTTAATCATAGTCAGATTATACCACGTTTTCCTTATCCTTCGGTAATATTTTTATGAAAATATAACTCGATAATATTCCGAGAGATGTTGTCAGTGCGAGCATACTTATAAGTTTAAAAGTCGTAAAAATTAATAATGCAAAAGACAAAGCGGTTGTCAGGCAGGCTAAAAATACCGCAGAAGAACTGTTTTTGGATTTGCTTCCGCTGAATATAGAATAATCCGTCGTGAAACCCAATACCAAAAGCAGCCCTAAAACCGTGAACAGATTTAATTTAATCCCAATCATGCTTATAAAGGACAGGACAAAAACCGCAGACAAAATAATCGGCAGAAACATTTTTACGGATTTCTTTATCCCGTAAGAAAACAGAAGAACAAAATATAAAACGAGATAAATGAGCGGAAGTATTTTCAAAAGATTCACTCTGTACGTTCTGAGATAATCTGAAACAGTAGTCTGAAAATCAATCACCTCAACGTTGGCGGATTCTATTTTCGGCAAGTCATTCGAAAAAGAAATTATTAAAGAAGTATTGTTATCGGGCATTAAATCCTTAAAATCGGGCAGATTTCTGATATCAAAATTACTGTATAAAAAATCTTCTTTTTTCAGTTTGTTTATCTGCTTAGCCGACAGTATGCCGTCATATTTGTTAAGTTCGTTTTTATAAAGTTCCTTAGTTAAATCATAGTTCTCACGCTGCCTTTTTTCCGAAGGAATAAATTTTGAAACACAGATGTAATTTATATCTTTTTCATCAAGCAAATCCGTAACTTTTTCTTCTTCTTCGGTGAGTTCTTTCAGAGTATTCCCTCTGACCGCTATTACCGCACTATTTTTTATATCGTGCTTCGACGCCTTATTGAAAAGAGTTTCGGCCGTTACGAGTTTTTTACCCGGAACGTACAAAGAAAGGAGCGAATCGTCGAATTTAACCCGGAATAATCCGACTGAAATAACCGCAATAATAATAACAGATAATGTGATTTTTGTTTTTTTGTTAAAGTTCGGGTCAAATGTTTTAAATTCTTTCGGGAAATTTATCACAGGGTACAAAATGACTATAAAAAGGTAAATACCCGTTAAACCCGCTATTGTAAAAGTAGCCGTTTGGCTGAGTATATCGATTTTTAATATGTATAAAAGCGAAAACGATATTACCGTCGATAAAAGACTCATCGTTAAATTTTTAAGAAAACTTTTGTCCGAATCGTCTCTGAAAATATAATGGTATGAATAATCTATTCCGATACCTATAAGAGTTGTTCCGAACAAAAACGTTATCAGATGGAAGTTGAGGTAAATACTTTTTGTGATTGCAAAACCCGCAAGAAAACCGAACGCAATACTTAACACAATCGGAATAAGCAACTTGAATTTTTTAAAATAAAAATAGGTTAAAAATATAATCAAAAAAGTTATAAGAACGCAGATTATATTAATTGATATTGTGCTCGCAACCGTTGTGTAATAAGTATGAATCGGCGTTCCCGCAAGATAAACCTTATTGCCGTTTTCCGAATATTTGTTCCGTATCTTAATAAGGTCCGATATTTTATGATTTGCCCAATCGGCATTTGAATCAATTTTTATCCTCTCTGTATCGTAATACTTTCCGTCAAAATAATTATTTCCGTTTCCGAGATTATTCTGCATCAGAAAATCAGTCAGTAACAAAAACGGGTCTTTGGTAATCTCAACAACGGATATTCCGACAGGATTATACAACCGCTCAAGTCCCTGTTCATAGACCAAATCGTATTTCTTATCCGATAACAGTTTTCTTGTCTTTGAAGAAAGGAAATTGGAAGGAGTTTGACTATACCAATCAAGCAGAGGTGCATAATTATGGTTGGAAATCGCAAACCCGTCCGAATTAAGTTCCTCCATAAAAGATTTCTTCAGTTCCGAGAGTTTATCGCTGTTATCGGATTCAAAAACAATTTTTATCAGTGAAGATGAATTGTCCAATACGGAAACCATCTTTGTTTTTTCCGTTATATTTTCAGGCAGAATTGATTTGATAAGACTTGTTTCAAACGGTTTATTGTTTTTTACCGCCATAATTATGAATATTAATGACAAAACACTTATAAAAAGTATTCTGAAAACATTTATTCTACTGAAAACCATTGGGTTGTCCTGCTCCCGTCTCTGAAATCAATAACTATCTTTTTGATGTAATCACTTCCGTCAATTGTAATTGAACCCACGTATTTATCCAATATGGTTGTTCCCTTGGGAACAAGTCCGAGTGTCCAATCTTCCGTATTTTTTTGGTAATACAAATCAAATGCGTTATCCAACTTTGAATACTGCCTGTTTGATATCGCAAGAATTATATCGTTTATCTGTTCATAATCTTTGTTCGTGTATGATGTTATTGTTCTTATCGGATAAGTCGTTTCAAAAAACACACCCCGGGATTTGTCGAATTTGAAATTCCCGCCCGAAATCAGCGGTTTTTCAATGTTCTTTAAAATCTTTTCCTGTTTAAAAGTGCATTCGATATTATTTAAAACGGGAAGTTCCTTCATCAGTACTTTTGCATTGGTTTTGTGGTCATATACAGAAGCACTGCAGGAAAGAATAAAGAATAAAAAACATATGATTAAGTATCCGAATTTACTTTTCATTAATTTTCTCTAACCTTTTCAACAGATTTGCGGGCGGAGTATAAACGCTTTCACCCGTCTTTATATCTACCCCTATCTGCATTGTTTCTGCACTGAACACTTCCACTCTTGTTGCCTTGTCAAACATTTTATACCTGATTATAATTGCAGGCTCAACTTCTTCCAAAGATGTCTCAATCAAAACCTCCTGATTAAACCTCAAAGGCTTTATATACTTGGTTTGCATCTTCGCTACGGGATAGGCATAATTGTCATTTTTCATATCGTAATATGTGTAATTTATTTTATTAAACATATCGCAGCGTGACTGCTCCATATATTTGATATAGTTCCCGTGCCAAACGACGTCCATCGGGTCTAAGTCGTGAAACGGAATTTTTATTTCAAATTCGGATTTGAATAAACTCATTCCAATACTCCTTCAAAAATATTTTCACATGAAAATACGCCTGACGAAAACACGTTGTTATCATTTGAATATTCAAAAGAAACCGTTGCATCTTTTTTTTCAAGTCTTAGTCTTACCGTTTCGCCGGCATGAATTATGTTATTAAATTTGATACGTTTCATTTGCCCGTCTGCCAATTTGTCCCGAAAAAAATATTCTCCGAAAAAAGATGCAAAATACAACTGCACAACTCCCGGCGTTATCGGAAAACCGGGAAAATGTCCCGAATAAAAATCACAGTTTTTGTAGAATAACATCTCCAAAGATACACTGTTTCCGCTGACTTCTCTTTTTAAAATGACCGGCAGAGAGGTATTTATTTCAAATAAATGCTCAATAAAATTCTTATCAATTTTGCCCGTCTTTGTTCTCGGCAATTCGTCAATAAACTTAAACCTCTGCGGAACGATTTCAAATTCATTATGAAGATGTTTTTTCAAATCCTTCGTAAATTCGGGAACACCGTTATTTTTGAGAAAATTTATTCCTGATTCGGATAATACGCACAGGCAGGCTATTTTATCCTGATTTTTAAAACAATAACTTTCATTTACCAAGTCTGAACTGTTTAAATAATTTTCCATACCCTCGGCAGAAACTCTTTTTTCCTGAATTTTAAGCAGTCTGTCCGTTCTGTTTTTGAGAACAATTTTATTATTTTTCTGCTCCACTTTATCGTTAATTTCAACCCGTCCTTCAAACGAATAAGGAGATGCCACAAGAGTTGCGTCCTCAAGACATTTCAGTCTGACATTCTCAAAAAGCGTCAGGCAATCCTCATTAAAATGTCTCCTGTAAGCGATTACACCCGTTTCCGTACTACCATAGATTTCAATGATTTTTGAAAAACCTTCAAGATATTCAAAAGTATCGTCTTTGAGTTTGGAGCCTGCCGAAACTATATATTCGGAATTGAGTTTAATATTATTTTTCCTGACTATATCTAAAAATGCGGGAGTCGAAACAAAGAAACTGTTTTCAACATCATACAAATCGGGATATTCTATATTATCCGAATATATTGAATGATGGTTGCACAAAGGGAACATAAACCCGAAGGTCAGACCGAACAAATGTCCGCAGGTCGTAGAACATGTTACGACAAACCGTTCTTTGAATTTAAAGGTGTTTTGTATGTCTTTCGCTTCATTAATAAGATTGGTAAGGCTTTTCTTTATACATTTACCCCCTCCGCTGCTGCCCGAAGTGAGTAAATTTATAACAACATCATCAGGGTTAATCTCGGGGAACAGATACGGATTGTCATTTTCTGATTGGGAATATGAATCCAAAATATCAATATCAAATTCAAAATTTCTGCCCCTTTTAATATCATCAACAAGATAAATATTTTTACCTGTAAATACGGACGCAAAAAAGTTTACGGTAAAAGTCAGAATGTCATCGGCCGAAATAACAACATTTTTTTTCTTATCCTTAAGTAAC
>DBYM01000029.1:0-3390 GCA_002309875.1 Cyanobacteria bacterium UBA1186 | reverse complement strand
CATTTACCCCCGTTCAGAAAAACCGGTTCATCATCAAATTTATCGGTATAAAAGAATTCCAACATTACAAATTATGCCTCTTGCGATAAATAACCCTTACAACATATTCTATTATAAACAAAGTTCCGACCAAAAAATAAGAAAGAAAACAGTTATAAAAAATCCATATTCTGTCGCTCAAAAATATCGTTATAACCGAAATCAGAAAATTCAGAAACAAAAATACGCACCATACATAAGTTAAATTTCTCGTATATGTAAGTTCCGCAGGCTCAAGTTCGCTTTTCCCCATCTTCGCAAATTTTTGGATAATGGTTTCTTCTCCGAATAATGACAGGAAAAACAGCATAAAAATCAGAAAATTCATTAACGGCGGATAAAACCGTATGACAAAAAATCTTTTAAAATAAAAAAGGACAAACACACAAATCGTAAAAATGAACGGAAATATTCTCATATTAAATCAATTCATAAATCGCATTAACAACATCTTCAACAGTTCTGATTTCTTTAAATTCTTCGGGTGATATTTTTTTGTCGGTAAACTGCTGCAACCTGACCGCCAAATCAACCGCATCAATACTGTCAAAACCCAAATCCGTAAACAAATTTGAATCGTCTTTGATATCGGCTCTGTTTAATTCAAATTCGCTTTCAAGAATTTCCGTTAATTTTTCTTTTATTTGTTCTTTTGAATATTTTTTAGCCATTTTTCTGACTCCTGATAAGATCTGCAAGAGTATTGACAGAATAGAAATGCTTCGCATTTTCTTCTTTGTTTGAACTTAAAGTCAAATCAAAATGTCTTTTTAATGCCATTCCGAGTTCCAAAGCATCAATCGAATCGAGACCTAAACCTTCCCCGAACAATGACTCGTCATTCTTAATATCACCGGCCGTAATGTCTTCAAGGCCCAATGAGTTTATGATTAATTCTTTTATCTCGTCTTCCAATTCCATAGTTAAATCCTATCATACCATGATATTTTTTACAATTCGTACAAAGATTTTTTTATCTCATTCGTTAAATTTTTTCTCTGACTGACTTCATCATCTTCCTTCAGAAATTCTTCAATTTTGATTGTATCGGCACATTTTATACTGTAAACCGCAGGTTCCGAGCCCGCATCACAAATTGATTGCCCGATTTGAAGAAAATCAAAATTTGTGAACATAATTATCGGAACAACGTCTTTTTTTGCACTCAGAGCAATCATCGAAGCCCCTTTTCGTATCTTGGGCTGTTCTCCCTTTCTGTGTCTTATGCCCGACGGAAAAATTAAAACATTGAAACCTCTATCGAGCATATATTTGCTGTCCTGTTTCAGTTCCTCAAGAGGTTTGCCCGAAATCAGAAACATTGATTCGACAATTTTTTTGAAAAATTTGTTTTGTGTAAGTCTCGGAGCGACAAAACATGTGGTTTTCGGAATAAGCGACAATATAATCAGAACATCAATATAACTCGGGTGAGTAGAAACAATCACGGAGTTTTTAACCGACCTCAGTTTTTCCAAATCCTCGGCATCAATTCTGATTATTGTCATAAACTGAATGAGTTTTACAAACATATTCCACGAATTATGAACTATTTTGGAATATGTATCCAATCGTTTGTCTTCGTCTTTTACAAACATTCTTACGAGCGGGAATATTCCCAAACCGACAAACAAAGAAAATATCCCGAATATTCCAAAACTTATTATTACCAACAAACTTCTGATTTTTTTCATTTCACTCTTTCAATACAAAAGTTATTCAAACTTAAGTTCCCGCCTTTTCCTTCAAAGAATTTCACCGCGTCATTAGTGTCAAAGTTTTTTCCGTTTTCAGATTTTTTAAGAAGATACTTGTTTTCTTCAATTCCTGTTTTGGCAATCCTGAAACCCATTCCCAAAATATCATTTTCAACATCATCTGCATAACAATATATGACGCTTTTCTGCGGTGATGTTACCGCCGTTACAAGTCCGTTAATAAACGATTCTTCTCCCGCCGAAACAGCAAGAGTCGGGATTGTTCTTTGTTTCAGCATCGTAAATTGCCCTAAAATATGATTGTGAACGGAAGAAGAAAACATCATAGGAGAAGATTCGTTAAACTCGTTATGCTGATCGACAAGTTCAAATAACCGCCGAAATTCACCATACCTCGAGGACAGAATAATATTTCCGCAATTCTCGTCAAAACAGGAGTTGAGCATAAAAATCACATGCCTGTCAAAAGTGTTGAGTCTGC
Source organism: Cyanobacteria bacterium UBA1186 (assembly GCA_002309875.1). Lineage (GTDB taxonomy): Bacteria > Cyanobacteriota > Vampirovibrionia > Gastranaerophilales > Gastranaerophilaceae > CAG-196. The sequence goes on along the minus strand of DBYM01000029.1, from coordinate 1,152 downwards.
GTCTTGTGTTGGCAGGAATAAAACTTAAATCCAAATTGTCTTCCCGCTTTGAATACACAAATTTTTCCATGTAAAACACAAGATTATTCATGCTAATATTATAGTATAAACAACTTTTTGGGATTTTATGAGTATAAAAATAACTGCATACGAGGCTCTTTGCAACTTAGGACTCAATATTGACGAGATTTATACCCGTGCAATATACGGTGATAATACTCATTTTACAAATGATACAACATTAATTCCCAATTTACCCCTGAGACTCGGAAAGATTGACCTTGAGCCTGATTTAATCGGCAGTATCAACTACAACACAAGATGTAACCGCCTGATTAAACATGTTTTAAGCCTCATAAAACCGCAAACGGAAGAACTCTTTTCAAAATACCCAAAAGACGAAATTGCCGTTATTATCGCAACCACAAACAGCGGAGTGGAAGAATTTGAAACAAGCAAACTGCTTGTACATTCCGAACTCGGCTCGCCCGCAATGTTTACCAAAGACCTTCTCGGACTGAAAAATTCCGCAATAACGGTTTCGACCGCATGTTCTTCGGGAACAAAAGCATTTTCGGCCGCAAGAAATTATCTGAATACGGGACTTGCAAAAGCCGTCCTGGTTATCGGGGTTGATACCATAGCAAGACTTCCTTTGTACGGTTTCAGTTCGTTAGAAATTCTGTCACAGGAGCCGACAAATCCTTTCAGCAAAAATTATACCGGCATAAATATCGGCGAAGCCTGCACCTGCTTCATAGTAGAGGGGGTAAATGGGGTAAATGATGGGGTAGGGGTAAATAAAGGTGTGGAAAATAATGGTATAGAAATTTTAGGAATTGCCGAAAACTCCGATACTTTCCACAGCACAACTCCCGACCCGGAAGCAAAAGCCGTCAAAAATGCGCTCAAAGATGCGCTTAATGATGCAAAAGTTTCGCCCGAAGAAGTTGATTACATAAACCTTCACGGAACAGGAACTCTCGCCAATGACAAGATGGAAGCGGAAGCAATAAATTCCGTTTTCGGAGAAAAAATCCCAGTCAGTTCCACAAAACCTCTGACAGGGCATTGTCTCGGCGCTGCAGCCTGCATAGAAACCGCTCTTTGCTGCCACCTGCTGAACAAGTTTTCGGGCAAAATGTTCCCGCA
>DBYM01000051.1:7544-9867 GCA_002309875.1 Cyanobacteria bacterium UBA1186 | reverse complement strand
CTTAAAAACTCTTATCCTCTGATTCGTGATTTCTTAATCGAAGAAGAAGAAAGTCTGATTTTGGAATCCGAAACAGGCGAAACAGAGATTAAATCTTTTGAACAACTCCAAAAGATTGTTGACGACAGAGGTCAGAGAGGTATGACAATCCAAAGGTTTAAAGGTCTTGGTGAAATGATGCCTCAGCAACTTTGGGAAACAACAATGGATCCTGAAACAAGAACTCTGCTTAAGGTTAATCTTGAAGATGCAATGATGTGCGATCAGTTGTTTGATGTTCTTATGGGGGACAAAGTTGAACCCCGCCGTGAATTCATCGAAAGAAACGCCGTTTACGCAACAAACATTGATACATAGTGAATAGTGACTAGTGAACAGTGAATAGGTGCTTTTATGCCTTAGAGCAGCTAAAGAATTTAATCTTTCTTGCTCTTGTCGGCAAGTTCGCTGTCCATTCTCAGGAAAACAGGTTTAATGTTTTCTTTGTCAATCAAATGCCCTGCCTTAATATTATCGCAGGTTATATCGTCAAGTTTTGTGCTTAAATCATAGGATAACTGTTCTGCCATTGATTTTGCAATATTAGGACAATAGGGGTAAATTAGTGATGCAATGACGCACATTATTTCAAGAACTGTGGTCAGAACTTCACCGCATTTATCCATCTGACCTTCTTTTGCCAATGTCCACGGAGCATTATCCGTTACGTATTTGTTCGTAATATCAACCAATTCGACAATCTTCTGCGCAGCCTCCTGAACTTCAAAATAATCAAAATGATGTTTAACCTCTTTGACCGTTTCAAGAGCCTTGTCAAACAACTCGGATTTCCCCCCCGATTTACCCCTGAATTCGGGTTTAACGTCGCCGTCAAAATATTTAACAAGCATGGAAAGCGTTCTGTTCAAAAGGTTGCCCATTGAGTTTGCAAGATGAGCGTTAACTTTTTCTTTGAAATCCTCGTCGGAATAATTTCCGTCCTTCCCGCAGGGTGCTGCTGATGCCATATAATATCTGAGAGGGTCGGGAATTTCAAGGTTAAATGCCTGCATAATGCTCTCAGGAGAAATAACATTACCTAAAGATTTTGACATTTTTGTCTGATCAATCGTAATCCAACCGTGAGCAAGAATATGCTCAGGGAGCGGTAAATCCAATGCCATAAGAATTGCAGGCCAATAAATACTGTGGAATTTCAGAATATCTTTTCCGATAACATGGACTGTTGCAGGCCAGAATTGCTTATATGTTTCAGTATCAGCCTCGGTATCGTAGCCGAGAGCCGTAATATAATTTGAAAGCGCATCAATCCAAACATAGATTGACTGTTCCGGATCACCAAGAACGGGAACACCCCAACTTACATTCGCCGTTGTTCTTGAAACAGAAATATCTTCAATGTTTTCAAGTTGATTTAAAACCTCGTTTGCTCTGAAAGACGGGACGATAAAATCAGGGTGTGTCTTGATATGTCTGATTATTGCGTCTTTGTATTTTGTAAGTCTGAAGAAATAATTTTCCTCCTCAACCACTTCGGGTTTCTTTTGGTGGTCAGGACAAAGTCCGTCTTCCGTCAGGTCTTTTTCACTCAAAAAGGCTTCGCAGCCGGAGCAGTAAAGTCCCGTATAAGAGTGTTTATAGATATCTCCTTTTTTAAGAAGTTTGTCAAAAATCTTCTGAACGGCTTTTTCGTGATAATCGTCCGTTGTTCTGATAAATTTTGTATAATCAACGCCAAGCCGTTTCCATGCGTCTTGAAACTTATTTGCATTCATATCGCAAAGTTCTTTCGGGGTCATACCTTGTGCGGCAGACGTTTTTTGGATTTTTATTCCGTGCTCATCGGTACCCGTCAGAAAGAACGTGTTATCACATCTTTGGGTAAAATGTCTGTAAATAACGTCCGTTAATATTTTTTCGTATGCATGCCCGATATGCGGAGCACCGTTAACATAGTCAATTGCCGTTGTTATATAAAATTTTTCCATTTATATTTCCCTCTGTTTCTGCTGAAAAAATTATAACATAAAAGTTTAATTACCTATTCCCGAGCCGTCATGTTTTCGTAATGCTCGTTGTAAAATTCTTCAAACCTGTCTTCTAAAATTGCCTGACGTGCTTTTTGTGAAAAATCTATCAGAAATTTGATGTTATGTATCGAAATCAGAGCCTGAGCAGTTCCTTCTCCGCACTTGTACAAATGTCTTAAATATGCTCTCGAGTGGTTTTTGCAGGTATAACAATCGCAGTTTTCGTCAAGAGGTTTAGGGTCATCGTAATATGCGGAATTTTTAATCTGAGATTTGCCGTTATAAGTGAAGAA
>DBYM01000051.1:0-7445 GCA_002309875.1 Cyanobacteria bacterium UBA1186 | reverse complement strand
GGTTTGTCCTCAGGCAGAAGCGGAGCGGTAAATTCGACAAAATGGTTCATTGTTTCTTTATCTTCACCAACGCTTAAACCGCCTATGGCATAACCTGCGGCAGGAATCGAAGAAACGAAAGCCGCACTTTCACGTCTTAAATCATCATAAAAAGCCCCCTGACAAATCGGGAATAATGCCTGTTTAGGATTTGTTTTTGCTTTAACGCATCTTTCAAGCCATCTGTGAGTACGCTCCATCGCTTCTTTTGCCGTATCGTAATCGCATGGGTAAGGTGCGCACCAATCGAATGCCATAATTATATCCGCACCGATTGACTGCTGAATTTCCATAGAAACTTCGGGACTTATAAAATGTTTTTTTCCGTCTTTCGGGTCACGAAATTCAACACCTTCCTCAGAAATTTTTCTTAAATGGGCGAGCGAAAATACCTGAAATCCGCCCGAATCCGTAAGAACAGGCTTATTCCAATTCATAAAACCATGAATACCGCCGAATTTTTCAATCAGTTTATGCCCTGCTCTCAAATACAAGTGGTAAGAATTTGCAAGAATTATCTGTGCGCCTGTGTCGTAAAGGTTATTATTTGTAACGAGTTTAACGGTCGAATTTGTACCAACGGGCATAAAAATCGGCGTCAGAATATCACCGTGAGGAGTATGCAATATTCCCGCACGTGCGCCTGTTTTTTTATCGGTATGAACTAATTTATAACTAAAATTATCAAATACGGATTCCATTACAGTCCCTGTTGAGTATAACGTTCTTCATCATACGCAATCATTTCCTGCATAGACTGCCAATTGTCATAAATCTCTTCAGGTTTAAAATAAATCCCGATTTCTCTTTCTGCACTTGCAGGAGAATCAGAAGCGTGGATTACGTTGTATTCCATAATTTGTGCAAAATCAGCACGAATAGTACCGACATCGGCATTCATAGGGCTTGTTGCACCAACGGTATGACGTACGCTCTCAACCGCATTGTAACCCTGAACAACCATTGCAACAATCGGTGCGCTTGTTATGTAATAAATCAGTCTGTTATAAAAAGATTTCCCGACGTGTTCGGCATAATGCTGTGCCGCAAGTTCAGGAGTGACCTGCAAAAGTTTCATTCCGACAATCTTAAATCCTTTATCCTCAAATCTTTCAATAATTCTGCCGATAAGCCCTCTCTTTACTCCGTCAGGCTTAATCGCAACGAATGTTCTTTCTTCAGGTCTCATAACTTCTCCTTTATATAAATACTCCCGATAGCAATATTAGAGCATGAATGAGCAGTTTTGTAAAGGTATCGCGAGTTGTAATTCAATTCGATTCTGTTCACTATTCCCAAGTCAATAATCACCCCACCCCTAACCCCTCCCTCAAGGGGAGGGGAATGCTATTCACTACTCACTACTTACTATTCACTATTCCCAAATCATGACTTTTAAAAAACAATCATTAAAAAAATATCATCTAAACGAATGATTTTTTTATAAAACGGTACAGAAAACCATTAAAAATACCGATAATACTTAAGGAAGGACGGTAAAAATTGTTTAACACAATGAACACAGTTCGCCCGAGACCATATCCCCAAAGAGGTAACGGCAATTATAACGCAGGAAACGACACGGCTGACAAGGACGGTCATAATCAGAATGCCCAGGATCAGCGTCAGCAGGGAGGTCAGACCGTAGCACGCGGAAGGGCGCAAGATGTTCAGCAAACAGCCGTTCAGCAGCCCCGTCAGGCAGTATATTCGCCTGCAGCAAATGCTTACCCGCAGGCAACTTACCCGACTCAAACCCCGCCTCAGTTAAACAGAGGCTACAATATACCCGTAAATCAGGTTAATCCTCAGCAGTATCAAACCCTGCAATCGAGTTATCAACCGATTCCGCAGCAGCCTGTTCAGCAACCGAAACCTGCAGGTATGCCAAGAAGCAACAAGGTTAATATTGCTCAGATTTTAAGAGATTTCAGAAACACGATTAAGGCAATTGCGACTCCGCCTGAGATTGAAGAACAGGTTAATAATTACCTCAAGATTGTCGAGCAGATGGTACACGACCCGAAACCTCAGGTTAATTTAATTCAAAGCAATCTGAAAATTGCGGCATCTTTGCTTGATAAATATATCTCAGAAACTCTGAACAAGGATTCCAAAGTTGTTCAGAATTGGCTTGATGCTTTATTCCTTCAGAGAATAAACTACAGTTATGATGAGCAGGAAATAAATCCGAGTTTCTTGGTGCAGTTCCCTGACGAAAACGAAAGAAAAGCAGAAGCGGAACAACGCAGAGAACAGGAAGTTCCGACTGCCGAAGCAGAAGGAGAGCAGGTTGCTGTAACAAATACCGATAACACAGAAACAGACATATACCCCGAGCTTGAAGAATATGTACCTCAAACCTTGGAGGAGGAGTTTACCCAAGCTCAGGCAACAATTTCCCAAAAACCGAACATTACAATAATTCCGCAGGATACAAGACTTAAATCTCTGTTTATGGAAGCAAAGAAACAGGCTTTCTCAAACAATCCTCAGAGAGCAATGGCTATATTCAAAGAGGCCTTCTCAAGAGCGGAAGAAATCAGGGATACGGAAACTCAGTCAAGAATTTGTCTTGAAATCGGAAAGATTTATGATGACAACGATTTTGTTGTACAGGCACTTAACAGTTATAACAAGTCTCTGCAATACACAACAGATACCAACGTTAAATCTCATGCCCATTTTTCAATGGCACAGATTTATGATGACGTAAACCAGATAGAGCCTGCATTGGATCACTATATTACTTCTATTTCTTATGCGGGAAAATCCGATGATTTAATCGGTCAGTCCGATTCCCTGACAAGAGTGGGTAATATTTTCACTGATAAATACGACGAATATGCTTTTGAATATTATGATACGGCACGCAAACTTATCGAGCAGACCGCAGACAGCAATATGAAAGGATATGTTCTTTCAAATACAGCAGATGCCTGTGTTCAGTTCCGTAAAAATGACAAAGCACTCAAATACTATGCAGAAGCGGTTAAAAATTATGAAAAATCCAACTCCGTAGAAGAAATTGCGGAAAATTACAAATCAGCGGCAGAATTAATGATTCAGTTTAACAGTCCGAACAAAGCAAAATCTTTGTTAAAGAAGGCTCTCGTAAATGCCGTTAAAACAGGAAATGAAGATTTGATTTCCGAAATTAATCTGCTTTTATCAAGCATCGGAGAATAAGCAGGCTCCTGTTGCCTTAATGTTCTCTTAATTCTATACTGTTACTATGTTCGGATTTCTTGAAACCATAAAAAACGAATTTTTGTCCTATTTTGTACCGGAAAAAATGGAGTACAAAATTACGGGAGAGTGCCTTAAGTGCGGGAAATGCTGCCGTTATATGTACAGTTTTGATACATACACGACAACCGATTTTAAAATTATGCAGTTTCTGTTTCCTTCATACAGAAGATTTTACATAAGAGGAAAAGATGAGGAAGGAAACCTTATTTTTGCCTGCAAATACGTTACCGACGAGGGTTTATGCTCGGTTTACGACAAAAGGCTGAGAATGTGCCGAAAATATCCTGCGCCAAAAATCGGTTATCCGGGAAAACTTCACGAAGGGTGCGGATATAAGGTTGAAGACAAAAGTTTTGAAAGTTATCTTAAAAATAGTGACTAGTGAGTAGTGAGTAGGTTTATTTGTATGTCATCACTGAGAATTAATCCTTAAGTATTACTTTTTAACAATTCTTTACACCTCGCCAAATCTTGATTTGTATATATTTTTAAACTCCAAACTAGTCCAAGAGGAGTATTTTATATACACAAAGTATTGATTATATGGTATATTATTGATATGTTTGAATAGGGTTTATATAATTCTAAAGTAGTACACATTAAAAGGGATAAAAATTATGACATTACCAAATGTAGCTTATTTCTCAATGGAAATCGCAATGGATCAGTCATTGAGCACTTATTCGGGCGGTTTGGGCTTCTTGGCAGGCTCACACATGCTTTCAGCAGGTTATTTACAGATGCCGATGGTCGGCGTAACAATGCTTTGGTCTTACGGTTATTATGACCAGCGAATCGACCACTCGGGAAACGTAGAAGTTGCTTATATCAGAAAGTATTATGATTACCTTGAAGACCCGGGAATTACGGTTGAGGTTGATACTTTCGGAGAAAAAGTAAAGGTTAAAGCATACCTCGTTAATCCGGAATTGTTCGGAACCTGCCCTGTATATCTGCTGACTACCGATATTGACGGTAACAGCGATTGGGCAAAGAGCATTTCTCACAGACTTTATGACGGTAATGAAAGAATAAGAATTGCTCAGGAAACTGTTTTGGGTATTGCGGGTGTAAGAGTTCTGCAAAAAGCAGGTTACAAATTTGATGTAATCCACATGAACGAAGGACACGCACTCCCGGCTGCATTTGAACTTTTAAGACAATATAACGGCGACCTTCAGGAAGTAAGAAAGAAAACCGTATTTACAACTCACACTCCTGTTGCCGCAGGTAACGAAGTTCACTGGGTTGACACCCTTCTCGAAGGCGGTTTCTTTGCAGGTGCTTCAAGAGAAAAAGCAATCGAACTTGGAGGAGAAAACTTCTCGCTTACGGTTGCCGCTCTCAGAATGTCAAGAATTGCAAACGCAGTATCTCAACTCCACGGCCTTGTTGCAAACAAGATGTGGGAATGGGTTGAAGACAGATGCCCGATCAGAGCAATTACAAATGCCGTAAATCTTCATTATTGGCAGGATAAGAGAATTGCTGCCGCACAAAATGACCCGCAGAAATTACTTGATGTAAAACGTGAAATGAAAGCAGAATTGTTCAAATATATTGCAAACGTTGCAGGTAAGAGATTTAATCCTGATGTTCTGACGATTACATGGGCAAGAAGATTTGCTGATTACAAACGTGCTTGGCTTATTTTGATGGACAAAGACAGAATAGGAAAACTGCTTAATGCAGACAAAGTTCAGATTATTTTCGCAGGTAAATTCCACCCTGATGATGTTATGGGTAAGGAAATGTTCAATAAATTACTGAACCGTTCTCACTCATTAAAGAACGTCGTTGTACTTCCGGGATACGAACTTCAGTTATCCGGAATGTTAAAGAGAGGGTCTGATATCTGGTTAAATACACCTCTCAGACCGTTTGAGGCATCAGGTACTTCAGGCATGTCCGCTAATATGAACGGGGCTTTACACTTATCTATCTTTGACGGCTGGACCGTTGAAGGTACGTTTAACGGTATAAACGGTTACACTGTTGAATACGAAGGTCTTGATGACGATATGCCTTGGGAAGAAAGACACTGGAAAGACCACGAATGTGTAATGAGTATTATTGAAGATCAGATTATACCTACTTATTACACTAACAAACCTGAATGGGCAAGACTTATGAGACAGGCAATCAGAACATCTGAGGCTTATTTCAACTCTGACAGAATGGTTATTGAATACTACAACAGATTGTACAATCCGATTGCACACAATGACAATTCTGCAGGCGAAAAGAAGAAAGAACTTAATGTTTCTGAAACTCCGACATTTGATGCATGGACATATTCAAATATTAAGTAGTCTGATTAAAAAAATAACAAAAAGGCAGGTAATAAACCTGCCTTTTTTGTATTATAAATATCTTTACTCCACTATCCCATTTACCCCAAACCTTTTGCTTTTTCGGCAGTCGATTTTATAACGTCATAAAAGATTTTTTCGGTATCAATATTTTCCATAACATCAACACCGACACGGGTACACCCGCCTTTTGTTGCAACATTTGAGATTAATTCTTCCATAGGGATTTCTCTGTTCAGTGCCATTTTTGACGAGCCTGTTGCAGTCTGAATACTAAGCAACAATGCTTTTTCGTAATCAAGTCCGAGTTTTTCTCCCGCACGTGCAATATCGTTTATAACTTTATAGAAAAATGCAGGGCCTGAGCCTGATATAGCCGTTACTATATCCATTTGATTTTCTTCAACCACAACCGATTTCCCGATTGAATCAAATATTGCCTGAACCTGTTCAATATCAGAATTATTTACACACTTTCCTCCGCTAATCCCGGCCATTCCTTCGTTTACAAGGACGGGGGTGTTCGGCATAACTCTTATAACCTTTGAATTTTTAGGTAAAATGTCTTCAATAAAGCCCGTTTTGACTCCTGCGGCAACTGATACAACAAGTTTATCCGAAGTTATATAATCCTTAATTTCTTCCAAAACTTCTTTAACCTGATTCGGCTTAACGGCAATAAAAACAATATCACCGAATTTTGCAACTTCTTTATTGTCGAGTGTAATTTTAATCCCAAGTTCTTTGGAAATCTGAGCCGTATTTTCAGGATTTGATTTTGAAGCCAAAACATCAGCGGGCTCTATAAAACCCGATTTAATTATTCCTCTGATTATTGCACCTGCCATTTTACCGCAGCCGATAAAACCGATTTTCTTTATTTTACTCATTATTTGCCTCTTTACCCCTTAATATTCCTTAATACATGGGTTTGACTAAAAAACATGTTTTGTTTAGTATAAAAGCATTATAAGTAAAACCGGCTGAAAAGGAAATAGAAAAATGAAACGTACATTAGAAGGAACAAAACTCAAAAGACAACACGTTAGCGGTTTCAGAGCAAGAATGGCAACTCCGGGCGGTCGTGAAGTTCTGAACAGAAGACGTGCCAAAGGAAGACACGAAATCTCCGTTACCGGAAGCAATCGTGCTTAATCTTTGATTAAAATTTGATATTAAAAAACGGACTTACATAAGTCCGTTTTTTATGTTCTGTATTAACCAAAAAAGTAAAACCGCATATTTCTCCTGAACTTTTCAAATTCGCTGTTATAACCGTAATTGTCTTTTTTATACAATTTAAACAATTCAATTCCGCCTCGGAAATTTTTTATATCATTGTTCAGGTTTTCACTATTTACATTTAATGCTGATATAAAAACCCCTTTTTCTTTCTCATCAAATAATGTTTTAAAATGAGTCCACATTTGCAGATAATTAGATTGTTGTTCACTCCTTTTCATGACTATATCATAGGGGGTTTTTTCAATAAATTCCCGCAGTGTGCTTCTCCCGTATTTGTTATTCAAAAATTTATTAACAACTTCTTGTTCTTTCACTGACAGATTTTCATTAATAATGAATTTACCTTTAAGATTAACATCATTAATCGGCTGAATATGCATAAAATTCCTCCCGTTTGTTCGATGATTATAACACAACATTCAAAAACAAACAATAATAAAGACATCTTAATAAGTTCGTGCTAAAATATTCAGAGTAATAGTTTGAGGGATCCACCTCTGTGGGAGCAAATGAGATAAACCTTTAGATGTGACTATTGGTTTGGAGTTTGCTCCGGAAAGGATAGAAAATGGAAAAAAACAATGAAACTTTGAGAAC
>DBYM01000034.1:19222-21990 GCA_002309875.1 Cyanobacteria bacterium UBA1186 | reverse complement strand
TCAATAACCAAATTGTCACCGTCAATGAACTTTTGAGCCAAGATAAGCTTTGACAAAGGATTTTCAACCAGTTGTCTGATTACTCTCTTAAGAGGTCTTGCCCCGTAAACAGGGTTAAAGCCGCGTGTTGCAAGAAATTCCTTTGCGTCATCAGTTATTTCAAAGCTGATATTGTGGTCTTTAAGCAAGGCCCTCAAGTGTTCCATCTGAATATCCACAATTGCAGACAACTGCTGAAGATTTAACGCTTTAAAGAAGATTGTTTCATCAACCCTGTTCAAAAATTCAGGTTTGAATTTTTCTCTCATAATAGCGTTTACCTTTTCCTTTGTTTCTTCAAAGTTTCCACCGTTCAGAGAAGCATTCAGAGAGTCTTCAAGAATAATATCACTTCCGATATTTGAAGTCATAATGATGACGGTATTCTTGAAATCAACGGTTCTGCCTTTAGAATCCGTCAGTCTGCCATCATCAAATATCTGAAGCATAATATTGAAGACATCAGGATGAGCCTTCTCAATTTCATCAAAAAGCACGACAGAATATGGTTTTCTTCTTACTGCCTCAGTCAGCTGACCGCCTTCTTCATAACCGACATACCCCGGAGGAGCACCAACCAATCTTGAAACATTGTGTTTCTCCATATATTCGGACATATCAATTCTAACAATAGCATCTTCGTCATTGAACAAGAACTCTGCAAGAGTCTTTGCCAATTCAGTTTTACCAACACCTGTAGGCCCTAAGAAAATAAACGTTCCAATCGGTCGTTTGGGGTCTTTTAAACCTGATCTTGCACGTCTGATTGCGTCAGAAACCGTATCAACCGCTTCTTCCTGCCCAATTAAACGTTTATGCAAAACATCTTCCATTCTCAATAATTTCTGCATTTCAGATTCAACAAGTTTGGTAACAGGAATTCCTGTCCACTTGCTTACAATATTTGCGATATCATCTCCGTCAATTTCTTCTTTAAGGAGTTTGTTCTCGCTCTTTTCCTGATTTTGAACGGACTGCAGTTTCTTTTCTAGTTCCATTAATTTTCCGTATTTGAGTTCTGCGGCAGTCTGCAAATCGGTATTTCTTTCAGCTTCGGCAATACGATTTTTAACCTTATCAATTTCGTCTTTAATTCCCGCTTCGCCTGAAATCGTATTTTTCTCGGCTTCCCACTGTGCTTTTAATTTGTTGATTTTACCGTCAAGGTCGTCTATCTCTGCAGTCAGTTTATCAATCTTGGCAATACTTTCGGGTGAAGTTTCTTTCTTGAGCGCTTCCCTTTCGATTTCAAGTTGAATCTTCTGACGATACATCGTATCAATTTCTTCAGGCATTGAATCAATCTCAATTCTCAAAGCCGAAGCAGCCTCATCAATTAAATCAATTGCTTTATCCGGAAGAAATCTGTCCGTAATATATCTGTCAGACAAAGTGGCAGCCTGAATCAAAGCGCTATCCAAAATTCTTATTCCGTGATGTACTTCGTATTTTTCTTTCAGCCCTCTCAGGATTGAAATAGTGTCTTCAACACTCGGCTCGTCAACCATTACAGGCTGAAACCTTCTTTCAAGAGCAGGGTCTTTTTCAATATACTTACGGTATTCGTTAATCGTCGTTGCACCGATTGTTCTCAATTCACCTCTGGCAAGCATAGGTTTAAGAAGGTTTCCTGCGTCCATTGAGCCTTCGGTTGAACCTGCACCGACTACCGTATGAAGTTCGTCAATAAACATAACGATTTCACCGTTTGATTCCTGAACTTCTTTGAGCACGGCTTTCAGTCTTTCTTCAAACTCGCCTCTGAATTTTGCACCGGCAACCAATGCCCCCAAATCCAAAGAAATCAATTTGACTTCTTTCAGACTTTCCGGAACATCACCTCTGATAATTCTTTGCGCCAAACCTTCAACAATGGCGGTTTTACCTACACCCGGCTCACCAATAAGAACAGGATTATTTTTCGTTCTTCTGTTCAATACCTGAATTATACGGCGGACTTCTTCGTCACGTCCGATTACAGGGTCGAGTTTACCCTTTCTTGCTCTGTCGGTTAAATCCGTAGAGTATTTTTCTAAGGCTTTCATATTTTCTTCTGCATTTTTAGTATCCACTTTTTTGTTACCTCTTATTTTCTTCATTGCATTAAGTATTGAATTCGTACTTACACCCTGCTTCTTTAATTGTTCCTGTATAAAAGAGCCTTCCAACTTGGTAAATGCAATCAAAATACATTCAATTCCGACAAATTCATCTTTAAGATTTTCTGCTTCCTGTGCAGCAATCTCAAGAAGCGAATTCGTCTCTCTTGATAAAAATACCTGCTGAGATCCGCTCGGGCTCGAAATTGTCGGATAAGATTTTATCTTTGCAACAACTTCATTGATAAAGTGCTGATTTAGAAGTTTCAATTCTTCAAGATAGTCCTTCGCAATTCCTTTGTCCTCAATCATCGCCATAACAATATGTTCCGGCTGAACTTCGGTATTCTTGTAGAAATCTTTCTTTGCATTTGCAGCAAATATAATTTCCTGCGAATAATTAGTAAATTTTTCGAAATTAATCATAATCTGAACTCCGTTGTTTGTTCCGTTAATATGCGGAACTTTCAGGGTTTATATTTACCCCTATTTACATTTTAATGATATTTTTGAAAAATCAAGATTTTTTTAATTATTAATTAATATTTTAAGTTTTGTAACGAAAAAGCAATTTTCATTTTATAAATAACTTTATATTAGTACATAACGAGGGATTAATATGAGTTACAT
>DBYM01000034.1:16831-19017 GCA_002309875.1 Cyanobacteria bacterium UBA1186 | reverse complement strand
GGTAAAGAAACCTTATCTTCCGATCCGATGATTCCTTTCAATGATGCTATCGATTCAATCATATCATATCACTCTAAACTGAAAACCCAAAAGTCCGCACAATCGCAAAAAGACAGTATAATCCCGCTCGGAGCAGATTCTACGCTCCAAGCATCGGAAGTCACTCATATTATAGGTCCGGAGCCGGGAACTGATATTGAAATGGAAAGTTATCAAAGTTACAGAGAAAAACAAGACAAAATAAATTCTCTTCCGACCGACAGAGAAAGGATTATTGCCTGGAACAAAGAATTTAACAGTGAAAGCACAAAAAATTATGTCATAATTGATAAAACGGATTTTTCTGCAACAATATATACTCCTGACGGACAAGTTGTGAAAAAATATGAAATCGGGGTTGCAAAAAACAAAACCGATGCTCTGTTAAAAAGAAGCAAACGCGGCATAAATGATTTTGCATCAACAACCGCAGGTATATATACGGCAAACTACAGGGCCTCCGGCAGAGATGGGTATGCTCATCTTTACGGCGACAGAGTTCTGACTTTATCCAATGACGGGCTGAAAGCAAAAGGGGTAGGAAACGGAGAAACAGGTGTTGCTATACATGCTGTTCCTAACGGCAATCAATACAGAATTAATTTATTAAACAGAGAAGGGGTAAGTGAAAGCAACAACAGATTCAGCGGCGGCTGTGTAAATATGCTGCCTAAAGATTTCTACGACTGCATGGAAAACATATCCGGAATCGGGACAAAAGTTTACATACTTCCGGAAGACGATAACAATTACATGTGCGTTAAAAATAACGAACTCCACTTCACGCAAAGAGTTTACACCGGCGATGTTGCAACAACCACAACAAAGAACGACCAGATAAAAGAAATTTCCATAGAGACAAAACCTGAACTTTCTCAGGAAGGAATAGACATGGTAAGAGCAATTGTTACCTATAAACAGGAACTTTGCCAAGAATTAAAATTGGACAATGATACATATAACGAAATTGCTCTCAGGGCTTTGGGAATTGCAGGACAAGAAACAAATTTCGGAAGTTGGCACGCAGGATTATCCAAAGGAACACCTTATATCGTAAAAGAAAGATATGAAGGACTTGTAAACTTTTTCAAAAAACTAAAAGGCAATAACAGTTATAATTCCAGAGGTATAACACAAATGAAAATCGAATCTTATACCGACCCTGAGGTTAAAGATTTGTTTGAAAAATACAACATAACCGCTGATAACGTTAAGAACGGAAAAGAATGCGCAATAGGCACAATGATTGTTCTGAGTTGTATGTACAAAAATGAACTGCCGGCTTTAAAAGAACAAATTGACAAATTGGGAATATCTCCATACGATGCATTGCTGTATTGTTGGAATAATCATAAAAACGAAATCAGACAAGGAAGTGCAACTCCTGATACGAACATCTACATCAAAAATGTAAGACAATATATTCAAGATTTTAATATGTATCAGGAAATATAACTTATTTCACACGTTTGGAAACTTTTTCAAAGACTTCGTCAAAACTGACAATCGGCTCAAGTTTGTAACCGCAGTGCTCGGCAAGTGTTCCGCCCATCATGAACAATTCCTCCTGAGGATACCTTCTGCAAATCCCCGGTCGTTTTTTATGTATTTTGCACAGGTTAGTCTCAGGGTCTAAATTTGTACACTCAAATACAAGACCTGTTTCGTCTTTACCGACCACCTTCAAATATGTATAAAAAGGGTGCAGTTTCTGAAGACGTTTAAATTCCTCTTCCGTCTTAATCACGTCTCTGTGTTTGACATAAATCTTCTTACAGCAACTACCGCAGGCATTACAACTCCCGACTCTGTAATATCTTCTCCTTAAAATATACAAATAAAAAAACTTTTTTAACTTCTTAAACATTTACTAACCGTGATTTTGCAAATTTGTACTCCGAAGAATTTTCTCCCGCAAGTACCATTATCTTTGTGAAATATTTGTTGGATTGACCGTAATCCCCGTTAGAATAACTTGCCCCTCCTCGTTCAAAGCAGGATTTAATAATTCTCTCCTCGGGATTTATGAATGATTTCAGTCTTTGAATAGTTTCATCAAGTTCTCCAAATCTGTTAGGCTCAAGGATTACGCAGTTTTCGTATTCAAAAAGGGCAAGTTGATAATTGTTGTCATTGTAATACTCCTC
>DBYM01000034.1:15841-16641 GCA_002309875.1 Cyanobacteria bacterium UBA1186 | reverse complement strand
GCATTCCTGTAATCTTTCTCCTCGTAATACAACTTACCCAAAAGGTAATTTATATCAAATCCTATCGGGAAATTCTTAGCCGCATATTCCAATGCCTGAATCGCCGTCTGATTGTCCTTCATCGCTACCGCAGCCTGAGCCTTTTGGTAAAATTCTGTACCCATCTTGGTGAATTCGTCAATGCTTTTCTTAATTTCGAGATATGCGGTAGAAGTCTTGTCCTTAGCATACTTAAGATATTTTTGATAGTAAAACATTGACTGAAATTTCATTTCTTTTGAAAAATACGAAGTCGCAAGATTTAAGCAAACCGCTTCGTCATCAGGTCTGTACGAATAAGACAACGTCCAATATTCAATGGCTTTTTGGACATTTCCGTTCTTATAATAAATATTTCCGAGAAATACATAAGAAGGGTTTCTGTGTCGGTCAAGTTCAATCGAACGCTGAAAATTACTCTCGGCATCGGTAAACTGATTAAGTTTGTAATAGCACCTTCCGATTTCATAATAAAGTTTATAAGAATAACTCGTATTAACCATATCAAGATAGAGCCTGAGTGCGCCCGAATAGTTTCCCGTTTGATACAATCCCTTTGCAGCCTCAAGTTTCTTGTCTTCTATATCAGAATTGTCCTGAACATAAAAATCAGAAGTCGCCATAGCAGTATTTTAGCATATTTACAGCTCTAAATCATCTCGTAATTTAGAATTTGTTACAAGTTGAGATATTACATCGTCCTCGTAAACATCAATTACACCCTGTGAAAATAACTCCTTCATCAAATCAAGGTGTGACAA
>DBYM01000034.1:12367-15795 GCA_002309875.1 Cyanobacteria bacterium UBA1186 | reverse complement strand
TGGAAAAGTTCAATAGCACTTGCAGAAATTTCCGTTTTATCAACATAAGGATTAAGGCTTTTTGCAGTAACACCTCTGTGTGAATTAGCCCTGAGTGAGGCAATATTTACAATATTGCTCTGCTGATTAAGTTGAGAATTGTACAAGAATTCACTGCTGTTGTCGTTGATGTTGTTGAACATAAGTCCATACTTCCCCAAGTTTGTCCACTAACATTATCATATATTTTTTTTCACTTGTTATCAACTGTTTAGAGGATATTAGTCAGGTCCTTAGCCCTCTATATGTTCAATCGCCGAACCTTTATCGTTATAGTATATGAGTTTGCCGCTTTCCGGAATATATCTTGTCCTTCTTACCCAATCTTCATAAACGGTCTTAGATACATATTTGCTCCCGGCATATCTGTATTCAGTCCTGTTTAAATAATCTTCGGCAGGCATAAAGACGGTCTCTCTTGCACCAAGTCTTGTTCCCGCAGAATTATATACGCTTTCTCTTATTTCAAGTTTTGTCCCAAAATGCGGCACGGCAGTTTCTTTCTTAATTGTCTTTACAAACTTATCGCCAAAATTTTCCCTCTGACCTATCGATTTAAATCTTTCCATAATCTGTTTTCCGTTCCTGTCAAAAACAGATGTTACGTGATTTCCGTATTTGTCTGCCGTAGTTATAAAGATTTTCCTTCTTTCGCCTTCGCCAAATGAACGGACAAGTCTACCGTTTACCGCCATTACTCCTGCCATAATTTACTCCTTATTGATTTGTATGTACTTATTATTTTCTTTTCTTAAATCTTACGCCTTCAACCTCGTGTACGTCTTCCGTTACGATAAACGCCTTCGGATCAACATCGTGAACGACATCTTTGAGTTTCGGAACATCAAATTTATTCACGACACAGAAGGTCAAAATCTTTTCCTGCCTTGAATATCCGCCGAGGGTTTTAACATAGGTGACACTCGTATCAAGTTCCTTCATAATTTCGTCGCCGATTTCTCTCGAATAATCGGACACAATTCTGACGGATTTTGCTTTATCCAAACCTTCAAGAACCGTATCAATGGTCTTTGATGCTATGTAATAAGTCAGGATTGAATAAAATGCTCTGTCCCATTCAAATACAAACCCTGCGCAGGTATAGATAAAAAGATTCATAAACATCAAAAGTTCCCCGACGGAAAACAGTTTAAATTTCTTTGCAAACATAATAGAAATCATTTCAGTTCCGTCTAAAGATGCTTTGTTCCGCAAAATCAGCCCGACACCAATACCGAGCAGAATGCCGCCGAAAATTGTTACCAAAAGCAAATCTTCGGTTATATGATGAAATTGGGATACGACGTTTGTCGCAATCGCAAGCATTGTTACCGCGCAGAAGGTATTAAGAACGAATTTTTGTCCCAAAGCCTTATACGCAAGCAGTATAAAAGGGATATTTATTCCGAGAATCAAAAGACCTAAGTTCCAACCGGTTTTGTAAGATACCATCATTGAAATACCGATAACACCGCCGTCAATAATCTTGTTCGGAAGTAAAAACATCTCAAGTGCAACCGCCACAATAAACGTACCGACAAGCAGAAAAATCCCGCGTCTCAGAAATTCGCCAACGAGTTCCCTTTTTGTCTTAGTTCTAGGCTGTATTTTCTTTCTGTGGTGAAAGAACAATGTTTTCCTCCCCTGTATAATCCCCTATCTGCCAAGCAGTTTGTCAAAAATATTCTTATGTTTTTCTGTCTGTTCGATTGGTTTTATACCTAAAATTGATTCCAAGTCTGTTTTCAATGTTGTTAAATCTTCGTATTTTTTAAGCATTCCGTCCATACATATTGAAACGTCGCCGGTTTCTTCGGAAACCACGAGACACGCCGCATCGGAAACCTCAGACATTCCCAAAGCCGCTCTGTGTCTTGTTCCGTATTTCCAACTTAATTTAGGATCTTCCGTCAACGGCAAAAGCACCCCTGCCGAATGGATCTTATTCCCCTCAATTACCATCGCTCCGTCGTGAAGCGGTGTATTGGGGTGAAAGATTGTCAAAATCAATTCTGCAGAAATTCTTGCATCAAGATGAGTTCCGACCTCCGAATAAACAACATTACTTATACCTTTTTTGAAAACTATCAAAGCGCCCGTCTTGGTCTTTGTAAGATATTTAACCGCCTCAATAATTTCTTTTATGATATCGACATCTTCCTGAGAGCCTCTTTCATGTTCACCGCTGTTGAAGAACACTCTTCTGATAAATCCCGGCTGGCCCAAGTAACCCAAAAATCTTCTGAGTTCGGGCTGGAAAATAACAATAAGACCTAATGCTATCAAAAGCACCATTGTTCTGAAGAATCCGCCAACGATGTTCAGGTTTATCATAATCAGAATTTCACTGAAAATCCAGGCAAGAAACAGAATAAATAATCCCTTAACGAGTTTTTCCGACTGAGTGTTTCTTATGAATTTGCGGTAAAAAACAAGAATAATGACACCGATAAAAAGTATCTGCAAAACGTTAAGCCAATTTAAAGACCAGTTTAAAGGGCCTAAAGCATTTTGAAAAAAGGAAAGCAGAGTTTCTGTCATTTTCTTCACAACCTATCGGGAACACATTCTAACGCGATCAAATCCTCTAAGGACTCTCTATTTACTATCATATCAGATTGTGAATTATTTACAAGTACCATTGCAGGTTTTTCTACTCTGTTATAATTTGATGCCATCGAATAATTGTAAGCACCCGTGTTATAAACACACAGAATATCGTCAGGATAAAGTTTTGGGAGATTTATATTTTCAATAATTATATCTCCGCTCTCACAATATCTTCCTGCAATCGTAACTTTTTCAAATTCACGATTCTTAATATCATTTGCAACCTCAGCGGTGTATTTCGCCTGATACATTGCAGGACGGGGATTATCCGCCATTCCGCCGTCAACCGCTACGTACTTCGTTGCATTAGGAACTTTTTTCGAACTTCCGACCGTATAAAGTGTAACTCCGGAAGTCGAAATAATACTTCTGCCCGGCTCAATGTATATTGTAGGCAAAGGCATAGAATATTTTTCGGAAGCGGCCTTCATCGAGCCTGTTATCATATCTGCAATATCCTGCACTGAGGGAGGACAATCTTCCTCGGTATATTTAACACCCAAACCTCCGCCCATATTAAGTTCTGTAAGATTAATACCGTGTCTTTCATTTACTAAAGCAAGTTCCCTGACCAGAATCTCAATCTCGTCCTCAAAACTCTTCGGCTCAAAAATCTGCGAGCCTATATGTGCATGAAGCCCCTTTAAATCGAGGTTTTTGTATTTATTTTTAATCAGATTTACAATCTCATCTAACTCAGACAAATCAAACCCAAATTTGCAGTCAATCTGCCCTGTCTGAATATAATCGTGTGTATGACATTCAATCCCCGGAGTTAT
>DBYM01000034.1:10581-12232 GCA_002309875.1 Cyanobacteria bacterium UBA1186 | reverse complement strand
TAAATCTCGCCTGCCGAAACCGTATCAAACCCGAAACCTTCGCCTGAAACAATTTTTGTAACCGCCAAATTGCACAAAGCCTTTGAAGCATAGGTCATAACAATATTCGGGTACTCTTTAAAAGCCTCCCTGTGCTCTCTGCAAATTGTACGCAAAGATTTTTCATCTATAACATATAAAGGCGTTCCGTATTTTTTTGCAAGTTCAACCAAATCGCACCCGCCTATTGATAAATTACCGTTTCTTACCGTCGTAATCGGTCTTAGTTCCTGATTTACACTCATAATATCCTCTCTGTTACCTTTATCATACAATAAAAAGGCCCGTATTCAAATACGAGCCTTATATAAATCCTAAAATCCTGGTTAAATACTGTTTTATACCACCGCTTCAGTATGAACATATTTTGCCGACTTCGAAACAACTCCGTAACAAACGGAAGTCAGTCTGTTATTAAGTGCAAGCATTGTTTTAAAACTGTTTGCAGATGTCGCCATCGCATCGAGCATATCGTCCGCAGATATTCGTGAAACCAATGAGCCCTCGTCGTGGTTATCCACTTTCTCCTGTGCGTACTTTTCTACTAACAATTTGTCGATAAAATCTCTTGCGCCGATTGCCATAATATACTCTCCTTTTGCGGTAAATGTAATAATATTCAGTTTTTAATTGTGCAAACACCTGTTTGCCTGACTTGATGTGTTAATAAGAAAGTTTATAAACATCTCTCTTGTACTTTGAGTCTGATAATTTATTGTATTACTCTCTTATATATCTCTTGTATATATAAAGTATTTCTTTTTCAAAAAATTGCCTTTTTTGTTTTGTTTTGTTAAGAAATGTAAAGTTGAATTATAAAAACTCGGTTTTTCTTAACAAAAAGCGAGGCAGATATACTGTCTCGCTTTTGTATTTTCATTTGTATTCCAAATTTACATTATTATATTTATTATTTACCCCCTGCCTAGTAGCCGCCGGATTCGCCGATTGTATCAACGGCTTCAACCTTGATATCAGTTATGAGTTCGGAATAAGAAATAACAACAATGGTCGGGATATGACGTTCAAGCAACTGATACAGCGGAAGTCTTATTCTCGGAGAGCAAAGGATTACGGGCTGAAGTCCGATATTCTGATGTGCTCTCATCAGTGTCATGGCGGTGGATTCAATCAAATCCTGAACCTGAACAGGATTCAGAAGGAACATCGTACCCAATTCGGTTCTCTGACAACTGTCATCAAGTGTCTTTTCCCACTCAGGCGAGAGTGTCAGGGCATAAAGGACTTTATCCTTATCAACATTACTTAAACAAATCTGACGACCGAGGGCGGCACGTAATCTTTCAGACAAGATATCGGGCTCTTTTGAAAATCTTGCATAATCGCAAAGACGTTCAAACACAAATATAATATCTTTGATAGAAACTTTTTCTCTGATGAGGTTAACAAAAATCTTACGTAAATCCGAAGTTGAGATAATTGCGGGAACAAGGTCGTTAACAAGAGTCGGATCCTGAGAACGGACAAGTTCCATAAGTTTAAGCACATCAGTCTTGGTCATAACCTCATCTACGTGCTTACGTACGCATTCCTGCAGGTGAGTAACAAGTACATCTGTTGCATCAACCGCAGTGACATTCTTAGCACCCTT
>DBYM01000034.1:4751-10543 GCA_002309875.1 Cyanobacteria bacterium UBA1186 | reverse complement strand
CCCACAATAGCATCTTCAGGAATATTCTTCTTAACAGAATCCCACTGATCTGCAATTACCATATATTTGCCCGGATAAACAAAACCGGACGCAACAACGTTGTTACGGATAGAAATTACATACTCGTTTGCCTCAAGTGCAGACGAATCCATAATACGGATATTCGGTAAAATATAACCCAATTCGTCGGTAACTCTCTGACGAAGTGCCGCAATCTTGGCAAGTAACTGACCTTCCTGATCAGGGTCCGCAATAACCAACAGGCCTGCACCAACCTGCAAACTCAAGACATCAACACCAAGTCGTTCGTACATCTTGTTCGGGTTAACCAAATCCTGCATATTCTGCCGAACACTTTCCAACTGCCCTAACTGAGACTGAACATCTGCATTGACCAATACGGAGAAGCCTGCAATTGCAAGAACTATAGTAAATATTAAAAACGGCAGGAACGGCAATCCCGTAACAGGTGAAGTAACCGTAATTAAACCAAGGAACAATGCAGCAAAGAACAAAGAATAGGGCTTTGACATTATTTGTGCAGTCAAATCACCGCCCAAAGAAGCATTACCCGCAGAAGCACGCGTCATGACAATACCTGCGGCTATTGACATCAGTAGGGAAGGAAGTTGTGATGCCAAACCGTCACCAATAGTCAAGACAGTGTATTTGTTTACCGCATCTGCAATCGGCATTTGGTTTACCAAACAACCGATACACAAGCCACCTATAATATTTATTAATACAATAATGATACCCGCAATCGTATCACCTTTTACGAACTTCATAGAACCGTCCATTGAACCGAAGAGGTTTGATTCTCTCTGTAAGTCTTCACGGCGTTTAACCGCTTCTTCCGGAGAAATCAGTCCTGCGTTGAAATCCGCATCAATGGTCATCTGTTTACCGGGCATTGCGTCTAACGCAAAACGCGCTGCAACCTCGGCAATACGTTCTGCACCCTTTGTAATAACCATAAACTGAACAACGGTTATAATTAAGAAAATTACACCGCCGACAATCATACTGCCGCCCGTAACGAAATGCCCGAACGCATCAATTACCTCACCTGCATCACCTTTTGCCAAAATCAGACGAGTTGATGCGATTGAAAGACAAAGGCGGAACATCGTGCCGATAAGGATTATGGAAGGGAAGGCTGCCAATTCAAGAGGCTTCTGTACATACAAAGATATCATCAAAAGCACAATACCAAGAGTTATATTAAGCGAAATCGAAAAGTTAATAACCCAATTCGGCATCTCGATGATGAGGATTAAAATCAACGTCATCACGAAACAAGCCAAAAATATTTCCGAAATCGGTTTGTTATTTCCTCCCTCTGCTGCCATTATGCCCTTTCATCTGTCCTTGTATTATGTTTTACCGGTTGAATCATTACCCCACCTCTAATGCTTTTTTAATGATTTCAAGTTGTGTGTCAATAGATGCATCAACAATCCCGTTATTGGTCTGAAATACGCACCCGCCCTCCTCAATCGAAGGGTCAGCAACAATATTAATCTTTGCATCTATACCATACTGATACGTTATGTTTGGAAGCGTATCCTTTATAAACTGAACGTCCTGCGGTCTAACCTTTATAGAAATCTTAGGCTCGCTCTTCGACACGGTTTTTAAAACATCTGTTATAGTATTTATGATAGACTGCGGGTCGGACTCGAGTTCTTTCTTTACGATTTTCTTTGCAATATCAACACTGATTTCTAAAATATCAGGTGCAATAAACTCGAAAACATCTTGTTTTGCGGTCATAAACTTAGAAAGTTCCGTTCTGAATATATCCAAATCCGTCTTGGATTTTTCCAAACCTTCTCTGTAACCTTCTTCAAAGGCCGATTTTTTAATGTTTTCAGACTCTTCCTGTGCACGTGAAACAAGATTTCTGTCATCAATTCTTCTGTAACCGCGTCTTCTTGAGCCTCGTCTGCGCTCTTGTCTTTGTTTAAAATC
This sequence comes from Cyanobacteria bacterium UBA1186, assembly GCA_002309875.1. Classification (GTDB taxonomy): domain Bacteria; phylum Cyanobacteriota; class Vampirovibrionia; order Gastranaerophilales; family Gastranaerophilaceae; genus CAG-196. The sequence continues at coordinate 8,569 of DBYM01000034.1, read as the reverse complement.
AATATTCTCAATGTCAAACAAATCAATCTCGGAATTTCTTGTTTTTTCCTCAACAGGAGCAACCTCAGTTACTTCTTCCGAAATAACGTCAGGAGTTTCTGCCGTCTCAACCTTCAACGGCTCTTTAACACTCTTCTCCTCTCTGATTCTTTGATTTTTCTTCTTTATTATCATATATATTATACGTTCTCACTAATATATTCCGTTACGACGCCCGCAACATGCAAAGGCAAATCTCCGTATTCACCGTCATAAGCCTGAGAAACAAATCTCTTAACAATCGGACGTTCGTTCTTGAGAATTTTCTCAACTTTTTCTCTTGAATGTACCGCATAAATATCTTTCATATCAAGAATTACATTCTCTTTGGTAAGTTTGCGCTTAATCGGAAGAATATCACGAATATCTTTAAGGCAGTTTGCAATAATATCACTCTCAAGTTTTGATTCCAAATCCGCCATGTTCATATACTGAGATATCGTAAGAGAATCATTTGAATCAAATTTATTCAAAATTGTCGTTACTTTGTCCTGCGAAAGAAGTTTCAGAACCATTGCCAAAGTCATCAGTTTCATCTGCTTGTTTGAAATTCCGTTAATCTTCGCAATCGCATCATTTGATTGACGTTCTGCCTGACGTTTGGCACGTTTTTCTTCTTTTCTCTTCTGTTCTGCTTCAGCATCTTCAACTGCCTTTGCCTGAGCCTCCTCTTGAGCCTTCTGCTGTTCTTCCTGAGCCTGCTGAGCCATAGCATCAATATTGGATTGACTTTCCGCCTGATTCTTTACTTCTTCATTAATGATGCCTTTTTCCTGAAGTTCATCAATGCTCTGTTTATAAACTTTTACGACATGATGCTCTACTGCCTGCAATAATTGGTCTTGAGGAATATTCCTCGCAATAGCCTGTTTCGCAACCTCAAATATGGTAAAGGCAATCTTCTGCATTATGCTATCCCAATACTGCGGAAGGATTCCCGAATGTATCAGGTCAATAGATTTATGGAATGACCACTCGGCAATGATTTGTGTTATAAATATCGCCTGCTCGGCCGTCAGTTTGAGAGATTCGTCATTATAAAGCGCTTCGCCCGCAAGCAATGTGAAATTGCCAAGTGTCTTAACTATGTATTCTTTTTCAAAATCCTTTAAATCAGCAGGAACAAGTTCTTTTGCCTGCCCCGCCATATTTTCCGCAAAACCTTTATAATCAAAACCCTCTATCGCCATCTTCTTTTCCCAATATTATATATTATATAGTTTTATTAAGAACGTTTCTATTGTTCAATCCAACTTCTGATTCTTTCGCCCGCATCTGATTCGTCAACACCATCAAATTCACGTTTCAATTCTCTCAAAGCCTCTCTTATATCGGAGCCTGACGCTCTTATTGCAGGTCTGTTCTGCTGTTCAAGTAAGCCCTGCTGAAGTTGAGATTGTCTTTCAATCAAATCTGCAGCATTCATACTTAAATCTTTAAGTTGTTTATCCTGTTCGTCATTCTGTTCTTTAAGTCTGAGCATTTCTTCTTCCTGAGCAGCCTTAGCAGCATTGATTCTCTGAGATAATGCCTTGTGACCGAAGAACAAACCGAATGCAAGAAGTGCTATTGCAAGCCACCAAGGATTACCGTGTTCAGCCTTGATAGGTGCTTTGACATTCTTATCGCCTGCCATAAACGGATCCAAAGATTCCGCAAAGGCTATTGTTACATTATCGGGAGATGCCTTCGGACTTGCCGCATGTGCAACCAATTCTTTCAATTCTTCAAGTGTTAATTCTACAGGCAGAGCATCTTTTTCAAGAGTTACGGCTATTGAGATTTCTTCCAAAGTTCCTGGAGCCATAACTTCACTTGTCTGAACTTTTGCGACTCCGTACTGAGTTTCTCTTGCAGTTCTTGAATAACTTCTGTTTTGTGAAGAATCAGAACTTCCTGCAGGCAGGCCGTTCGGTAAATATACGCTTACGGCATTCGTATTCTTATTGGTATCCTGAGTCTGATCGCCCAAACCTTCGGAGAATACCTGCTCGTTCAAAGCGATTCTTGTAGAAGGATCGTAGGAAATTGTATGCTTTTCAACAGGTGCCTGTTTCAGGAAAGTGCTTACCGTAGCAACATATTTGCCTGCACCAATCAATCTGTTCAATTGTGCCTGAACTTTTTCCTGCATATATTTATCGTTTTCCTGTAAACGCTGAAGCATCTCTGACTGAGCATCTACAAGACTGTTATACACGTGTCCGTTGGTATCCGTGATCGAAATATTTTGTGCCGTAAGGCCGGAAACACTTCCTAAGAGCAGATTTGAAACCGCTTTTATTGTTCCGGGGTTTAAAGTCTGACCGACTGCAACAGTCAACTGTACAGTTGCCGTAATCGGTTTCTGCATTGATGAAAACATTGTCTGTTCGGGAATTGAAATAAATACAGAAGCGCTTTCAATACCGTCAATTCTCTTTATCAATCTTGACAATTCACCGTTCATCGCCCTTACGAGTCTTATACGTTTATCTTCTTTTGTTGAAGTGAAATCACCCTTATCAAAAACTTCCAAGCCGACGTTTTGGTCATATAAACCGCTCTCAACGATTACCATAATCGCACGGTCTCTTTGCTCGGTCGTACATTTTCTCATACCAGGAGTGCAGTCGCCTTTTTTAAGTTTCAGGACTGATTTTGTACCGTCAAGAGTTCTTGTTGCAACAATATTGTTACGCGCAAGTAAAGCCTGAATTTCAAGAGCCTTACCCATATTATCCGTACTCAACAAGTCAACATCTTCTTTAAGAGGCTCATTTGACACATCTATCTGTGCCTTATCCGCCTTTGACGAACTTGCTATTGTTCCGCATATAATAAAAACTAACAATAACAGGACTACCCCGCCTATTATTGAGGCTAAAAGCACTTTATTTTCAAGTATTTTGTTAAAATCCATATATCCTTCCCTATTTTATTATACACTTTTTAGCAGTTTATGAGAAGACTAAATCTGTAATTGCATAATTTTATCATACGCTTGTATGACTTTTCCGACCGCAGTCGTTGCAACCGAAATACTTATTTCCGCTTTGGACATTGCAGTCATAATATCGTGAATATCAACGTTTTCACTGCCCATCATCGCATCTTTCAGTAAGTTATCCGGTGCGCTCATCTGATTATTCAGATTTTCAACAAGGCCGGACATTACACTCGAAAAATCCACCGTATCAGGACCTTCTATCCTTCCCATACGGGCACCCGGTAAATCATAACCCCAAGAGTCTATTTTTGAGTGTTGTATCCTCGCTTCAAGATCGTATCTGGGGACAAAGCCGTTAAACATAATTATCACCTCTTTAGTTCGTATATCGGATAATATTTCCCGATTTTTAGTGTTTACCGCCAAAAATCATCTGTTTGTACTATAGTTTTTAATTACGATTAAAGAAATGTCAAAGACCTCCGTAACAAATATTAAGATTTTTGCGAGGTTTAATAATGAATTTACACGAGGAATGTTTGTTAAGGTATCTTTCCAACCCTACTGAACTATCAGAATATACCGAACTCCTTAAATTGAATAACAATGCCATTCTAAAAGGCCTTGATATCGGAAAAACACTTGCAAAAAACGTCAAAATTAACTATACTAACAGATAACGGAGAGGTATCGTGAAAGATTTTATTCAGACTAAATGGTTCATATACGGCACTTATATATTGCTTGTTATGGCCACGTTGCTTATAGGATTTGTTTTTTTACAGAACAACAAAACTTTAAACAGTATAATTAATTCATTTTTTGAAGTTGCGGAAAACAGAACATTCGA
>DBYM01000034.1:596-4680 GCA_002309875.1 Cyanobacteria bacterium UBA1186 | reverse complement strand
TGGGACAAGTACGGAGAATGGCCTATTCCGAGAAGTGTTTATGCCGATATAATCAACCGTATTGAACAGGATAATCCTCACGCAATAATATTCGATATGTTGTTCATTAAATCAATCCGCTCTACACGTTCGAACGATCAGGCTTTAGTTGATGCAATGAACAAATATGACAATATTTATACTGCAATGAATTTCGACAATCAGCCTACCGACGTTCGTCTGCCTGCCGATTTACCGGAGAGAATGAGCGTCAACCTCGAAAACGGCTCAAAGATTGATATAGCAAACAAATACGGCTTTACAAACTGCCGTCTGATAATATCCGGATTACTTAACAGCAAGGCTAAAATCGGAATTACTAATGTCATAAGAAACAGTGACGGCATAATAAGAAAAGTCGCACCGATTATGTATTACAAAGAAAAATACTATCCCTATCTTGCCTTCAAAGCAGGAAGTGACTATGTTACGTCAATGGATAAGGATTATTTTTATATAGACAAGCGTAAAAATTTACATTCAGGCACCACATCAATTCCGCTTACCCAGGACGGTGAAGCCATTTTGAATTGGTACGGTGTCAGCGGCACTCATACAATTTACCCTATGTATAAACTTATTCGTGAAATTGAATCAGGAAAACCTCAATATAATTTTAAAGATAAAGTCGTTATCATAGGAACGACAGCGATGGCCCTTCACGATACAAAGAGTGTTCCCGTTCAGGAAGGCGTATATCCGGGAGTCGAAGTTCACGCAACCTTCATCAACAATATGCTTGATAATAACTTCATCAAAAAGACGGATTTGGCAACCGATATTTTAATAATTCTTGCAGTAATCGGTATTGTCGGAATAATCGTACTGCTTTCCTATTCAACAATATTTGCGGTACTTTCAACCACATTATTCCTGATTGCATACCTTTTCATAACTTATTATGTGATAGATTTGCATAATATATGGATACCTGTTGTAATCCCGACCATTGCAATAATTCTTTCTTTTGCATTGTCGTTCCTCACAAAATACCTCATTAAATCCAGAGATTTTGACTATCAGTACAAACTCGCAACGATAGACGGTTTGACCGAATTGTACAATCACAGATATTTCCAGGACACTTTAAAAAATACCATTGAAATTGCAAAGAGATATGAACAACCGTTCTCGCTGATAATAACAGATATAGATTTCTTCAAGAAAATTAATGATACCTACGGACACCAGGCAGGTGACGCAATTCTCAAACAGGTTGCTCAGGTATTGAAAAGAAATTCCCGTTCGACCGACGTTGTCTGCAGGTACGGCGGTGAAGAAATGAGTATAATTCTTCCGAACACAAATGCGGAAGAAGCAACATTCAATGCTGAAAGACTCAGAAAAGCAGTTGAAGAAAAAGAATTTCAGGTTAATTCATCAGAAACAACAAATATTACGATTAGTATAGGTGTTGCAACATTCCCTGACAATGCAGAGGAAGCGCAGGATTTGATTGAATTTGCGGATAAGGGATTGTACATAGCAAAAGAAAACGGTCGTAACAAAGTGTGTAAAATGGGTAAAGACGCATAATAAAAACTCCGCCTCGGTCTTTGCGGAAGAAAGTCATAAATGCAAGAAGTACATATAATAGGAGCAGGCCTTGCCGGCTCGGAGGCAGCGTTACAACTCGCCAAACGGGGAATCAGGGTAAAATTGTATGAGATGCGCCCTCAAAAAACAACAGGCGCACATACAGGAGGAAACTGCGCCGAATTTGTCTGCTCAAACAGTCTTGGCTCACTTGATATCACAAACGCAAGCGGTTTGCTCAAAAAAGAAATGGAAATAATGGGCGGGGAACTTATAAAGATTGCAAAAGAAAACTCCGTTCCGGCAGGGAATGCCCTCGCCATCGCAAGAGAAGATTTCTCAAGGGCGGTAAGTGATAAGATTGAAAATAATCCCAATATAGAATTAATACGGGAAGAAGTGACCGAAATCCCTGAAGGAAACGTAATAATCGCATCGGGCCCTCTCACAAGCGACAGTCTTGCAGAGAGCATAAAAGAATTTACCAAAAGCGAGCATCTGCATTTCTTTGATGCGATTGCACCAATTGTTGAAGTTGACTCGATAAATTTTGATAAAGCCTTCTGGGCCTCAAGGTATGATAAAGGGGAGGCCTCTTATATAAATTGCCCGATGAACAAAGAGGAATATGAAAATTTCTACAATATATTAATTAATGCACCAAGAATTGAAGGACACGAAGTTGATAAAAAATCTTTCTTCGAATCCTGCCTGCCAATAGAAGTACTCGCTTCAAGGGGAATTGATACACTGAGATTCGGGCCAATGAAGCCTGTCGGACTTGTTGATAAACGTACTGGAATTGAAAATTATGCTGTCGTTCAGTTAAGACAGGACAATTCGGCAAAAACTCTTTTCAATCTCGTAGGATTTCAGACAAATCTTAAATGGGGTGCGCAAAAAGAATTACTCCGCTCTATTCCGGGATTAGAAAACGTAAACATAGTAAGATACGGAGTTATGCACAGGAATACCTTCATAAACAGTCCCGCAATACTTAACCCGACTCTTGAAACCCGCCAAAGGGAAGGCTTGTTCTTTGCAGGACAAATAACAGGAACGGAAGGTTATACGGAATCCATCGCAACAGGACTGCTTGCAGGAATAAATATGTATAAAAGAATAACAGGGGAAGAATTACTGATAATGCCACAGGAAACAATGCTCGGAGCACTTACAAAGTATATTTCAGACCCTGCTTTAGACGGAACCCTTCAGCCCATCAACTCAAATTGGGCACTCGTTCCGCCAATAGAGTTACCAAGAAAAGAAAGGAAGAATAAAAAACTCAAAAACGAACTGTTATCAAGGCGTTCAGTCGAAATGACGGAGAAATATTTTAACAATATTTTATGCGTTTTGTAACAAAATCTTAACAAAAAAGCAATTTCTTGAAGTCAAAAAACTTTATAGAAGTATAACACGGGAAATAGGATAATAAGTTTTAATTTTTGTAACAATTTTTGCGAAATTATTAAAGTTTTTCAGAAAACTGCCGTAATAACATGCAAAGTAGGTTGTTACAGAAATATCGAAAGGAGATTACAATGGATTTAGAAGCTATTTCAAAGATTGCTGCAAGAGCCGCAAAATTTGCAGACAATGAAATTAATGGGGGAAACGGGAATAAAATTGTTGATACCGAAAAAGAAAGACAGTTATTCAATAACTATTTTAAAGATGCGGAAATAACTCTTGAAGACCTTGAAACACTTTATGAAGAAGGCCTTATAAGTCCAAAACAATATAAAGATATTAAAGCTATGCTTTCTGCAACAGGCAATGAAGCACCTGCTGCACCGAAGGCTGACGCACCGGCTGAAGCACCGAAAGTTGATGCTCCGGCTAAAGCACAAAAGACTAAATCATCAAAACAGACTGATGCTCAAAAAGCAGAGGAAGTCGCTCAAAGAGCTAAAGAGCGTGAAGAAATCGCTCAAATGTACAGAGATGAATTAGCAAAACTGAAAGAAGAAAACGGCAAAAAAATCGGCGATGTAAATTATGATGTCGTAGCAAATAATGTAGAAAAACAATTGAAAGAAAGCGGAAAACTCAAGACTTCATATTACAAAGACGAATTAAGAGGTGCCAGAAGCAGAGAATTTGTTGAAATTGCAGAAGCTGATATTTTACGTAATCTGCAAACCGACAGAAAGACTGCTTATGGCGTAATGCAAAAAGATTTGGCCGGAGCAATATCCAGTCGTGATGAAATTGGCAGAAAAGCAGCAAAAGACGCTGTTTACAACCAAGATATTCACGGAATTCTTGCCCGTAAAAACACATTTGAAGAAAACAGAAAGAAACTTGAAAATATATCTGAAGCAGAAGTCAGAAGCATTCTCGGTAAAGACCTGTTTGAAAAATTAAAAGATGACTTTGAAAAAGCAGGATTTAAAAAAGGCAATGCTTACGATTTAACTGCAGTTGCAGATATGGCTCTTAACAGAACGGGAAGCGACTATCAGGTCAACCGTCACGACGATAAAAAACAATCAGAAAGAGA
>DBYM01000034.1:0-545 GCA_002309875.1 Cyanobacteria bacterium UBA1186 | reverse complement strand
CAAAAAATCACTGAAAAATTATGCAAACTGCCTTATGAGCACGCAAAAGCATACGGCGAACAAAGCATACTTCCGATTGCAGGCGGTATGGCAACAGGTGCAGCAACAGGCTCACTTCTTTGGAAAGTAGCAGTTTCAGCCGGTGTTGACGCAGTAGCAGACGTCGTTGCAAACGGACAAGCTTTAGCAACTGCTGTAGCTACCGCACAGTCAGCAGTAACAGTTTGGGTTGCACCTTACTTGATCCCTGCAGGTATTATCCTGGGTGCTGTTATCCCGGCATTACTTACCCGCATATTCGGAAAAGCTCCGTCTGAAGAATCATACCTGAATCCTGAAAAATTAGCTCAAATAAAGACTAAAGACGATATCAGAAAGGTATTCCCGGAAAGAGATGCGTTAATGCTCGAAGGAATGCTTGACTTCATAAAGATTGAAGGCAACAAAGTAACAATTGATATGGTCGCTGCAGAAAAATTCATCAAGGAAAACTGCGGTGAAGACAGCCCGATGAACAGAAAAGAAATGGTAGGCGGTGCTCGTAA
>DBYM01000015.1:13808-16747 GCA_002309875.1 Cyanobacteria bacterium UBA1186 | reverse complement strand
GGCGGTGGCGGCGACGGTGGTGACGGAACTAAAATTACCGACGAAGAGGGCAAAAAAGTCGAGAACGAACACGACGAAAAAGACCCCGAAAAAAAGAATAGAGATGATGACGAAGATCATGCTGAAGAATAAAACAAAAATGGCTCTGTAATTGATACAGAGCCGTTTTTTAATGTTGTTAAGTTATGTAACAATTCATAAAAAAAAGCCTCAAATTACTAAAGTTTTTCGGAAAAATGCCGTTATACATGCCAAAGATAAAAGGAAAAGGAGTACGTACAAATGTCAGATATGGATAATTTATTCAAATTCCTATCACAACAATTCGGCGGGAGCGGTGCTAAAGAGAGCCTTAAAAACCTCGAAAAAACCTGCGGAAACGGTGATGAAACTTTGATCAAATCCGAATTCAACAAGGCAGTCCAGATGAACTGGGGTGAAATTCTGACAAATGAATGGAATGGGGAATACACAAATGCCAAAGATTTGGTAGATAAATTCTGGGATATTATGGATACAAACCAATTAAATTCCAAGATTCAGGGCACTACATATACAGAATTTGGCGCAATCAGCGAAGGTGAATTAAACAACATTGATGCTCTCGGAAGAGGTTTTGAATGGGGTAAAGATTACACAATCGACCCGCTCGCTGATTTCAGAAACGGCCTCCAGGACGAGATTATAGTTGCTTATAAATCAACCGGCTCTTTCAAACCTTTCACGATTCCTAATAATGTAAAAGCAAAATGGAATAAGAACAATTTGTTCAAATATGAAGGTAACACTTTGAGTTACACTGCTAACGAAAGAAAAAGCAATGACAGTTGCACTCTTACACTTACTTTGCCTAACGGTAAATCTGAAACATTCACCTTCAAAGTAAAAATTACCGATGTAATAAGCGCACTTCAGGAATTTAAAAACACTGTTAAAAGTGAAACAATAAACGTAAAATACGGAACAGAAAAGAAATTCAGTTCAAAATTCCCTGCAAATACAGGTTTTACATACACATTAGTAAATAACAGCCAGTATTTTGTATTTAACCGTGCAACGGGAGAAATCAGTTATAAAGCAAACAACCCCGACAAAACAGTGACTTCGGACGAATGCAAAATGATAGTTACTGACCCTAAAACTAATGAGTCATTTGAACTCACGTTAAAAGCAAACATTACTGATATACCGAAGGACGAAGAAATCGACCCGTTGGCAGACTTCAAAAAAGAATTACTTGCATACAGCACGGTAACGGTTAACTATCCTGAAGAAACTCAGAAGTCTTATTCTTTCACCATTCCTGAAGGATATACCTGCAAAATCAACGGTGACGAAAAATATTTCAAATATGACCCCACAACAAGAAAAGTAACATATTATGCTGACGGAACAAAGACTTCTGATGGCTGCAGCATCGATATAATCAACGAAGCAACCAATGAAGTCGAAATAAAATCTCACAAACTCAGTGCTAAAATCATTATCACAACACGTGAACTGCATGATTTGGAATACGAACTTACAAAAGGTGAAACAAAAACCGAAAGTTTATATAAAACATTTGGCGAATGCGGAATGTATCCTGACCTGATTTTTGATGATGCTGCAAAGAAAAAACTTGAAGAATACGGTGTTTCATTAAAAATACTTACAAGCAAAGGCATCAGCAACAATCTTCCTTCAATGCAGGTATACGCAAAAAATGCAAAGAAAGCAGGAACATTTAGCGTAGATTACCAATACTATGATAAAACAACAAACAAAATAATTACAGGCAAAATCACCATTACGGTTAATGAGCCGATAACAGGCTATGATTATGACGTTCCGAAATTCCCGAATTTAAAAGGACAGGCAGGAACAACAAAATTAAATTCTCTGTCAGGTGAAATAAAGAAAACACCGAAATCCGGAAACGAAGGTGCTAAACGTATATCATGGTCTGATACAAAACTTGAATTTCAGCATAGCGTAAGCGGACTTACAGTTGAAAAATCTATTGGCGGAATAGCCGTTAAGGCGACTAAAGATGTCGCTCCCGGCGATTATAAAGTTCACGTTAAAATATATGATACAACTGAAGACGGAACGCCGCTTATTAGAGAACAAGATATTACCGTAACAGTCGCTGAAAGAGAAAAAACAGAATTTGAAAAATACGACTATCAGACAGCGTTTGATGATTACTTCAGAGCTGACGGCAAAGGCAGAAAAGTTGTAACATTACCAACTACTTATGGTACACCTCTGAGTTTCCCGATAACACTCTCCGTCAGAAACAGAGAAACAGACAAATACTATGATAAAGTTATCGGCAGTGATTTCAGTTATTATTTCGATGAAATGCCTCAAGGTATGTATATCTCAAACAACAGAATTTACACAACCGATGCGGCAAAACCGGGCTCATACAAACTGCCACTGACGGTTAAATATAAAGGCGAAGAAGTTCATACATATCTTTATATTGATATAGTTAATAAAAAATAGTAAAAAAAATACCTGCCCCAAAAGCAGGTATTTTTTTTTACTTATGCACTCTCTGCCTGAGTTTTCTTCGGAAATCTTATCAAATCGTCGTTATCACGATATTCCGACTGAGTTTCCGTCTTCTCTTCTTCCTTCTCTACCATTTCCTTCGTTATGGTAAATTTCTTAATCGTAGAATCAGAAGGAATGTCATACATTATATCGAGCATCAATTCCTCAACAATAGACTTCAATGCTCTTGCACCCGTCTTGCGTTTGATTGCCTTTTTGGCTATCAAATCTACCGCTTCGGGCTCAAAGTCAAGTTCAACTCCGTCCATATTCAACAGGCATTTATACTGTTTCAAAACTGCATTCTTAGGCTCTGTCAAAATCATCTTCAATGTATCTTCATCAAGAGCGTCCAAAACCGCATAAACAGGAATACGGCCGATAAATTCAGGTAT
>DBYM01000015.1:12847-13791 GCA_002309875.1 Cyanobacteria bacterium UBA1186 | reverse complement strand
TGCAATTTCTTCAGTAATTTAGCAGACTGCTGTTCTCTTTCCACTCTTGTTGGAGGCGTCTTGCCAAACCCGATTGAAGAGCCGTCTTTAACTCTGTGTTCAATAATCTTATCCAAATCGACAAAAGCACCGCCTACAATAAAGAGAATATTGCTTGTATCAATCTGAATCATTTCTGCCTGCGGGTGCTTTCTTCCGCCCTGAGGAGGAACATTTGCAACCGTGCCTTCAATAAGTTTCAACAATGCCTGCTGAACGCCTTCACCTGATACATCTCTTGTTATAGAAGTATTTTCGGATTTTCTTGCAATCTTATCAATTTCGTCAATATAAATAATGCCTCTTTCAGCCTTCTTAGCATCAAATTCAGCATTCTGATACAATCTCAGCAGAATATTTTCGACGTCATCACCAACATAACCTGCTTCCGTAAGTGTAGTCGCATCGGCAACCGCAAACGGAACATCAAGCATTTTAGCCAATGTCTGCGCAAGTAATGTCTTACCGCTTCCCGTAGGACCTACAAGAAGGATATTTGATTTCTGAATTTCTACGTCGTTCTTATCGCCCGTCTTATTGTGTTTAAGTCTCTTATAGTGATTATAAACGGCAACAGACAAAACTTTTTTCGCATCATCTTGACCGACAATATGTTCATCTAAATATGCTTTGATTTCGTGAGGCTTCGGAATCGGTTTTTCCTCAGTCTTTTCTTTGCTTTCTGATTTCTTTTCCTCAGCATTCTTCTCTTTTGCTTCAAAGAATTCTTCATCAAGAATTTCGTTGCAAAGTTCTACGCATTCATCGCATATATATACATCAGGTCCCGCAATCAGTTTTTTAACCTGGTCCTGAGTCTTACCGCAAAATGAACATTTTAATCTGTCGCTTGTTGACATATGTATCTCCTTGGGATAAATATTCTATTCTTTTGTAATTACCTT
>DBYM01000015.1:12069-12764 GCA_002309875.1 Cyanobacteria bacterium UBA1186 | reverse complement strand
GTATTTGCAGCCATAATTTCATTCAGGTTCTTTTTAATTCTCAATATTTCCTGAGCCTGAATTTCAATATCGGTAGCCTGTCCCTGAGCACCGCCTAAAGGTTGGTGAATCAGGACCCTTGAATGAGGAAGAGCCATTCTCTTTCCTTTAGTACCTGAGCAAAGCAGGAATGCACCCATTGAAGCAGCCTGACCAAGACAAATCGTCTGAACATCTGCTCTGATATGCTGCATAGTATCATATATAGCCAAACCTGCCGTAACGCTTCCTCCCGGAGAGTTAATATAAAGCATAATGTCTTTTTCAGGGTTTTCGCTATCAAGCAAAAGAAGTTGTGCTACAACCAAATTTGCAACCATATCATCAATAGCAGTTCCCAAAAAGATTATTCTTTCTCTTAAAAGTCTTGAAAAAATATCAAAAGACCTTTCTCCTCTGCTTGATTGTTCAATTACTACAGGTACAAAACTCATCTCGTATTCCTTTCATATAAAATAATAATTATCAATATAATTATAACCTACATACAATATTAAACAATAATGAATTTGTATGAGATTTATAAGCCATAGTGACATTATAGCACAACAGGTCGTGATTTACGACCTGTCAGCAAAAAATATTAAACTCTGTATGTCCGATTATGCCTCGTTGAACATATCTTTCCCGACACTGCAAAGCGGGCAGGTCCAATC
>DBYM01000015.1:0-11907 GCA_002309875.1 Cyanobacteria bacterium UBA1186 | reverse complement strand
GTTATAAATTCAGAGCCTTTAAGTTTTTCCAAAACAGCCTGCATCTGACTACCGCAAGTCGGAGCCCAAGAGCCGTTTTCAATCAGAACGTACTTACGGTTTTGCAAATTGTGTGCAACAAGAACATTCAGGAATTTTTCCATTGACTCAAATACACCCATATTATACGTAGTTGTCGCAAGAATAATATGCGAAACTCTGAACGCCTCAGCCAAAATATAAGACGAATCCGTATATGATACATCAGCCAACCTGATATTCATTACACCCTTATCGGCGAGTTTCCCTGCCAAAATTTCAACCGCATTCTCCGTATTGCCGTAAACAGATGAAAACGCAATCAAAACTCCGTCTTCTTCAGGAGTATAAGCAGACCACTTTTCATATTTACCGATAAACTCAGCAATATTAACTCTTACGATAACACCATGCAGCGGGTAAATCGCCTTGATTCTTAAAGTGTTTGCTTTCTTTAGCAAGGCCTGAACCTGCGCCCCGTATTTGCCTACAATATTTGCATAGTATCTTCTCGCTTCATCTATATATTTATGCGAAAAGTCAATTTCTTCATCAAAAAGATTTCCGTTTATTGCACCAAATGAGCCGAAGGCATCAGCAGAGAACAACCCGAAGGTTGTTTTGTCATAAGTTACCATTACCTCGGGCCAATGCACCATCGGCGCCGTCATAAAGGTCAATTCATGTTTTCCGCAATTTAATATATCTCCGTCTTTTACAACGTTAAATTTTTCATCAGCGTCAAACCCGAAGAACTGATTCATCATATCTTTGGATTTTGCGGTACAGACGATTTTTGCTTCGGGATATTTTTCCAAAACATTCATTATTGCAGAAGCGTGATCAGGTTCCATGTGGTGAACAATAATATAATCAAGTTTTCTGTCTCCTAATCCCGCACCTAAATTTTCAAGGAACTGCCCGAGACATGCTTTATCAACAGTGTCGAAAAGCACCGTCTTATCATCAAGCAGAAGATATGAATTATATGAAATCCCCTCGGGTATCGGATACGCACTTTCAAAAAGCCGCAGCCTCCTGTCAGAACAACCGATATAATATAAATCACTGCCAATTTTTCTTACGTTATGCATACCCTCTCCTAACCGATATAACCTATATAAGGAAGATTTCTGAAATGGCCGTCCAAATCAAGTCCGTAACCGACTAAAAATTTATCATCAACCTCAAAACAGTAATAATCCGCATCTATATAAACAACCCTCTTAACCTTCTTGTCGAGAAGCGAGCAAAATTTCAGACTTTTGACATGGAAATTTTGCTTTATAAAATCTACCAAAAATTTAGCGGTATGCCCTGTGTCAATAATATCCTCCACAATCAACACATTTTTATTATTCAGGTCGGGAAGAGTAATATCTACCGCATTAACTTTTCCGCTTGATGTCATTGATGAGCCGTAACTTGAAAGCCTTATAAACTCCATTTGCAAAGGCATTTTTAGTTCCTTTGCCAAATCTACCGCAAACATCACAGAGCCTTTTAACACGGAAACAAGATAAACTTCTTCGTCGCCGTAATCCGAATTCAATCTTGAAGCCATCTCTTTTACCGCTTTTTGTATTGTTTCTTCATCAAACAATATTTTTAAATCCGACAGTTTTACATTATCCATTTTGCACTTCCTCATTTTCAGGTTTGTCTTCGGCTCTTGTAACCTCAATTACGTGCGTAGGAACTTTTACTACGCCTATTCTGCTGCTGAGCCCCACTCCGACTACCCAAAGTATCTCATTCTCATTCGCCAACAAAAGCAGTTTATCCCTCTTATGGCGGGGAATACCCTTTGCATTAAGATATTTCTTCAGTTTCATTGTTCCCGTCATTCCGAAAGGACATATTATATCACCGTCTCTTCTCGTTCTGAGAGTAAGAGGCGATTTAAACTTATCCAAATCAACATACACAAAATTGGAGGTGGATTCAGGGAACACAAACACATCTTTATCAACGTATTCTTTTAATTTGAGTGTATATTCCGCAAAGGCATATTCACCGACACCCGGAATTTTGACCTCAATATGTTTCAATTTTTCGTATTCGTCTTCTTCATTCTTCCTGTGAGGAATAATTTCTATTACCTTGTCATCAACATATAACCAGGTTGATGAAGTCAGAGAAATTGTATTACCGTTCCTTTTTACACTGTTAGCGTCAATAAAATCCGTTATCTCTTTAATCCTTTTAAAGTCATAGTCCAAGTCAAATCTGCGCATATATTCGTGCACAAATCGCAGTCTTACGGGATAAGAAAGTTTTATAAATTTTTCCGGTCTTATCGTTTCACCGTCAAAGATTTCTGGTCTTATTCCCGCAAGATACTCCTCAATTATACTGTTTTCACTCGAAGCAACGTCTGCCAAACTGACTAGAGAGTCTTTAACGGACGGATTGATTTTTTCCAAATCAGGAATAATTTTATGTCTTAAATAATTTCTGTTATATGTAATATCCGAATTAGAAGAATCATTATTGGGACAAAGATTGTTCTCTTCGCAGTATTTCAATATATCTGCTCTTGAGACGTGCAAAAGCGGTCTGTAAAAGAATTTTCTCCTCTCCGATATACCCTTTAGCCCAAAAAGCCCCGTTCCTTTTACAACACGATATAAAACAGTTTCTGCATTATCATCTTTATTATGAGCGGTGAATACGGCATCAGCATCATAATCTTCATAAATCTCTTCAAAGAAATCATAACGAGCCAATCTTGCATCATTCTCTGTCTTCTTTAAATCAGAAGGCGCAGTTTTTGCAACAAACTCGAATCCGCACCCCGAAGCAAACAATCTGCATACTTCCTGCTCCGTTAATGATTCATTCCCGCGCCAATTATGATTAAAATGCGCCGCTATAACCTCGAGGTCTTCAAAATCATCACGCTCTCTGATTTTGGAAAGAGCATGCAAAAGGCACATTGAATCATATCCCCCCGAAAATCCGACAACTATTGTCTTATTGGAAAGATTGTATTTGTTTAAAAAATTTATAACAGTATCTGTGATATTGGACACTTTAACCTCTTACTATACGTTCAAACCGTGCCTTATTTCTATGGCATCTACTCCTAAATTATCAAGCACCTTCATCGCAAGTGAATTTGTATCATCTGTTATTGCAAGAAGCAAATCTGACGCAACAATTCTCTGCCTGTCTGCTTTTTTGGCCCTGAGCCACGCATTCTCCAAAACCTTTTTCGCTCTTGCAGTAAATACAATTTCTTTGTCGAAGTATTCATTACCGTAACCGATTAATGCCTCAACCTCCTGCCTTGCGTCCTTGAGTGTAACCTCTAAATCCGTCAGCGCCACAAAGGCATCACTTGTACCTTCAGCAAGTATCCCGAGCAGGAACATTTCAGTACCTACAACATTTCTGCCGATTCTTCTTGCTTCTTCTTTTGCAAGTTTCATAATCATCAATGTTTCCGGCATCTGTTTCTCTATCGGTTTCATTATCTCGTCATAAAGTTTATCCTTATTTACTCCGAGCGAATCAATAATATCATACGCAAGGCCTCTTTTTGCCTTTAAAATGCTCAGGACAATGTGTTCGGGTGTTATAACGGACGAGCCGAGTTCTTTTGCTGTCTGCATTGCAAGATTCATAATCAAAAAAGCATTAGGTGTGAATATAATTTTTCTGCCTTCATACTCCGATTGACGTGAATCTATACCGACTAAGGCAGATGTAAAGTTTTCCGCATTTAATCCGTTGTTATGTATTGTATCGAGCAGCGCTGAGTTATCCGATTCCAATATTGAAGACAATATCTGCTCGGTACCTAATATTTCATAGCCTGCGGCCGATAACTTTGAAACCGCTCTTTCTAAAACCCCGCTCAGTTCTTCACCTTCGTACAAAGATTCAAAATCGGCTCTGATTTCGTCATCTTCTCCCTCAGGGTGAGCAAGTCTTTTCACCTTGCGCTGAACGAGTTTATTTAAAATTTCACGGGCATTATTAATGTCGAATTTAAAAGAACCTAAAATCGACTGAATATTTGAATTTTTATCGGTAATAACGGATAAAAACAAATGCTCAAACAGGATATTAAGATTCCCCGATTTTGATGCCAAATCCAAAGTGTGTTTTAAAATATCTTTAACACTGTGGCTAAAAGGTATATTTTCGGGCCCTTTAGCGGTTGAGACAACGTATTTTGAAACAACATCTTTCAGTGCTTCGGGTGTTATATTATACATTCTGAACAGTTTAAGAGAAACACCTTTGGCTTCTGATACAATTGCAAGCAGCAAGTGCTCGGGCAAAACTTCAGAGCCCTTCATTTCCTTTGCAATACGCTGGGCTTCGCTGACTGCATTTATCGCTTTCTCTGTAAACCGCTCGAACATTAAAAACTATATTTCCTCGTCTTCATCATCTTCATATTCAAGAGTTTGAATATATTCACAAACCCTGTCAAATTCGTCTTCATCTTCAATATTTTGGAAGTACCCTTCTTCGCCTTCTTCAATATACTCAAGAACAATCAGTTCAGGGTCTTCGGAACTGTCCTCATCAAGCGGCAGAAGCAACGCATAAGTTTTGTCTTCAAAATCTATTACATCATAGATTTCGCACTTTGTTTCACAACCGTCTTCGTCTTGGATAGTTACGATATTTTGTTCCATTTCGTCTGCCATATTATTTACTCCTTATAATTTAACTTTCTTCATTATTCCTCTTCTAATATTTACCCCTTTACCCCCCGAGATAAATATTGTTCTAAAATAACTGCGGCACTCTCCATATCCACAAGTCCCTTGTTCTTTTTAAAATCAACCCGCCTTTCCCTTAAACGGGTTTCTGCTTCTTCGGAAGTCAACCGCTCGTCTTCAAATATTATATCAAAACCAGAAATTTTTTGTGAGAATTCCATGCAATCCTTCGCCTGAAATCCTACCGTATCGTCCATATTTTTCGGCAATCCTACAACAATTTTCTCAACCTTGTTTTCGTTTGCTATCCTGATAATTTCTTCAACAGCGCTCTCTTCGGGAATTCTTGATATAAAAGAATGAGGAACGGCAATAACCTGCAGAAAATCGCTCAGTGCAATTCCGATTCTCTTAGTCCCTACGTCAAGTGCCATCACTTTATTCATTATCCACCCACTTAGCCTCTATGCTTGATATAATCATATCTAATTGCAGCAATTCAAAATCATCTGTATCGGGTTTAACCTTCTTTTCAAACGGACTTGCGCTTTTCCTCTGATTTTTTAATATATACCTTTTCCCGACATAATATTCGTATATGCTCTTCCTCAGTATGTTTGTCATAAAGGCATAATTAGAACCGAGCGAATAGAATATCTGTGCCAAATCCATATCGCCTTTAATAAAGCGTAAATATGCCGCCACATTAAATATTACGGCCCAACTTGACAATTCTTCAGGAGTGAAAACTCCGTCATAGTTATCGGCAATGAATTTGTCCAAATCAACGGAGAAATTATTTGCCTTATATTCTCTTGACAGTTTATTTATAAACCTTTCAAATTCGAGCGAGGTCAATTCATCTAAAAACCAAGTTTGAACGTAAGGACTTAAGCAAAGTGCATCAATATCCTTCTGAGAAAGTTCCCGTTTCTCGATATCAACATCTACAACTTCAGGCTGAACGTCAAGCAAGATGCTTTCCCAGCAGATGTATTCATACGGTAATTGTTCCCCGTTTGCATAAGAAATACAAACCGCCTGTAATAACAAATATTTTAAGACGCCTGCCGAAATCTCATATTTTTCCTGATAGTTATAGAATTTATCGACAATCCTGTAAAAGTCCTGCTCGGACATTGAATTAAAACCAAACGCATCAAGAATACCGTATTTTGGATTAATAACCGCAGCCAAAAACTGAAGCGTTCTGTTTGAGCGGATTCTTGAGAAAATAACCGCAATATTGCCATGTCCGTCCGGGAACGAAGCATAGCATTTATATGGCTTTGTGTCCTTTAAAATCTCTTTATAAAAATCTTCCGTATTATCAACCCTGATTCCTGAAAGTTTCAGTGATGACAAGGCTTTACCGATTTGGCTCTGCTTAAATGCCTCCTCATAATTCTGAGCATTTTCCAAGGCATGAAATGCAAGTTGCGAACGTGTTCTTCCTAATATATCGAGGGCAACTTCACCGATTTTTGTATTTTTATAGTATAAAAATACGGGGATTAATATGTTTGCCAAAGCATCATTTGCGTAATCATCTTCAAGGGATTTTATCAGAAGAATTTTGTCGTCATCTGAAAGTGCGCTAAGAAAGTCCATAAAGTCAATCTGCGCCTCGGGATTCATTATGGCCGTGTCTAAAAGTTCTTTGGTTTCTTTATTAATCAGTTCATTAAACTTTTCAAAATAACCGCTTATAACGTCATAATCTATCTTATTGCCCAAATCCTTCAGCATATTAAAGGCAACCATCTTGATATGGTCATTATATTCCGAACTTTTAATAACATTCCATAATTCGTCATTCAGAGTGTCTTTATCAATAAGTTCCGTCAGCAACCAGCAAATAATAAGTGTTTTTTGCTCATCGGAATTAACGAGTTCTCTGATTAAAATATTAAGAACAGTTCTCTTATCCTGAATTTTCTTCAAATCCGTTAATAATGACGGGTCAGGCATGGCCGAGCCCGAAAATGCTCTTATTGTTGCTAATATTTCTGCCTTTATCTGAAGTTTATTCATTTTTAATTCTCCCTACAGCCATATCCTACCGCAAATAAGCATCAGTTTAAAGTCTCTAAAGCCGTAATCTTCATCACTTTTGCATCGGGAGATTTTCCCGTCCATATTTCAATCGCCCTTTGTGCCTGATAAATAAGCATGTCAATCCCCGTAATCGTCCTTAATCCGCGCTTTTGGGCTTCCTTTATGAGTATGGTTTTCATAGGATTGTAAACTATGTCATATATTACCGTATCGGGTTTTAATCTGTCGAGATCATGTGGCTCTAAGGGCATTACATCTGCCATATACCCCTTCATTCCGATAGGAGTTGCATTTACAATTATATCGGTTTCGCTAAGGCTTCTGATATGCTGAATCTGATAAACATTGAATTCGATATCAGGGAACTGTGCCCTGACGTAATCGAGAGTCTGCTTGGAATTGATAATATTTCTCGTGTAGAAATCAATATTTTTAATTCCTTTTTCCGCCAAGCCGACGACTGCCGCTCTTGCAGCACCGCCCGTTCCGAGTATTCCTGCGGTTTTACCCTTCAAATCAATATCGGCAGGGATTGCCTTTTTAAAGCCGTAAATATCGGTATTATAACCGACAAATGTTTTGTCGGAATTTATTTTTACCGTATTAACGCACCCTGCAACATTGGCATAGTCATCAATGTCGTCGAGAAAAAGCGACATCGGAACTTTTAAGGGAATTGTGACATTAAACCCGTTGTAGTCATTGACTTTTAAGAACTTAATGCGTTCAATCAAATTTTCGGGCGTTGTTTCCAATACATCATAAGTCCCTTCCAGCCTAAGACTTTCAAATCCCGATTTCTGTATCGCAGCAGAAATTGAGTGCGTAAGCGGATATCCTATAATTCCTAATTTATAGACCATAAAACCTCTCCAATTATAAATCAATTATACAGGAGACTGAGGTCTAAAGCAAGAATTGAAAAACGTGAAATATCAGATTACGTACCTAAGAAAGAACTATATTGCTGTTGTATTTTACCTATGAGCAGATCCATAGAACTGAATTTGTTTTCAAGTCTTGCTCTGTAAGATTCAATAGCGGCATTCGCTCTCGTAATCTTATCGGATAAGTTAGATAACTGCTTATTATATGCGCTCGTTGCAGAATCGAAGTAACCGCTGACAGAATTCAGTGCTCTGTCTAAAATATTATCGATTGATACGAATATACCGTTGTATTCTTCGGTACCGATTAACAACTTCTTCATAGAATCGCCGTCTGCCTTGAACGAATTGATAAATTTCTCTCTGTCAAAGTTCAGGTTGTTAATATCGGTTGAAATGTTTCCTGCGGAAGCAGCATCAACAGATATACCGATTTGAGAAAGGTTCTTGAATACGCCTGATGCGCCGATTGAACTTGTTACAAGGCTTCTGAGTTGATTTCTTATCAGTTTCAGTGCGGACTGATCGCTCAGACTGCCTGTCTTTGCGAGTTCCTGGTCAACGTTACTGATGAGTTCGTTATAAGCATCAACGATATCGGATACAGTATTTGCAACTGTTTCACTGTCACGTTCAATCGTGATTGTAACTTCTTCGTTGCCGGAAACACCTTTCAGGTCGAGGGTTATGCCGTTCAGTTTTGAAACATCGCTTCCGACAAGATTTGATGAAGAAGTAAATCTTGTTCCGTTGATTTCAAATATAGCATTTGCACCAAGTTCCTGATTTTCGGAAAGAAGTCTTGTCGTGATTACGTTGCCGCCTCCGTCTCTGTCGGTAGCCGTTAATCCGAGTATATCGGTAAAGTTGCTTGTACCTGCTTCAATGTTAATCAGTGAATAACCGGTTGTACGTGATTTCAGAACCAATTTACCGTCAACAGAATCCCAATATGCGGTTGCATTAGTTGTATCTGATGAGTTAATCATTGATATTACGTCATTAAGTGTTGTGTTATTGTCGATTGTGAAGGTTGCACCGCCGACGGTGAATGTACCTGCCGTTACATTACCGTTTCTGAAGAGACCTGTGCCCGTAATCTTTGAAGAGCCGTTTACTTTGTACAATTCACGTGAACTTGTTACTCTGTCATCACTCTTCGTCAGGCCGCAAATTGCGTAGAAGTTAGATGAGTCGGTAGTCGTACCCGCTTCAACGTTTACACCTTCAGTCCATGAGAAGATTTCGAGTTTTCCGTCAGTAAACTTGATATCCAAATCACCTGTTGAGAATGCATTTCTTATTCTTGTTCTCAAATCGCCGAATGTTTCGTCGCTGTTAACTTCAACCGTTGCTCTTACGCCGTTTCTGAATATTGAAAGCAGACCGTTAGAAATATTTAACAGGCCCATCTGTGTATCGAAGTCAGCATAATTAGCAACAGAGAGAGTCTTGTCGGTAATTATTGTTTCTCTTGAAATCAGGCTTTCGGTACTTGAAGAATAGCCGCCGAGGTCGTTATTAAGAGTTAAACCGAGGTTGCTTACGAGTTTTGAAGTAGATGAATTGTTAATTGTTACATCGTTGTAACCGCTCTGGATAACGAATTTGCCGTCATTAATTGTTGCGGTAACACCGAGTTTTGCAAACTTCTCAATCAGGCTTCCGAATGTTTCATCAGCAGTGATTGCAATATTAGCGGATTTACCGTTAATTGTTAATGACAGGTTGCCTGCAGACTTGTTGCTGCCGTGGTCAAACTTGCTTATCAATGTATCTTCGGTAGCATCAATATCAAGTGTATTGGTATGTGTTATACCGATTGTTGTTTCATAGTTGTACATTGAATCTTTGTCATTGTTGAAGAAGTGGTCTGCAATATTTGATGCGTTTGCAGAATTTGATTTGGCGATATATGAATTTCCGTCGCCGTTAATAACGAGTTTTACACCCTCTGCAGTTTCTACGAGAGATGCTCTTATGCCGAAGTTGGACAACGTGTCTGCCAAACTGCCGAATGTTTCGTCGTTAGAAATATTTGCGGTTGTTCTTACACCGTTAGAGTAGATGTAGTACTCACCGGAAGTTATTCCGAAGGAAGAAAGAAGTTCGTTATTTCCTGCGGAAACAGTTTGGTTTTGAGTTGTAGTAATCGTTATTGTTGAATTATAGTCATAAATCTTATTTGTAGAACTTGCAAGGATTGCGGCAATATTTGAAGAGCCTGAGCCTGTTGCTGCTTCAATATAAGAATCACCGTTTGCGGTTATATCAAGATATACGCCTGACTCGGTTTCAACGAGGTTAGCATTTATGCCGTAATTCCTCAGAGTGTTAATCAGTGAATCAAATGTATCGTCAACACCGATATTCAAAGCATGACGTTCGCCGTTCTGAACAACATAGTACTGACCGGTTGTTATGCCGAAGTCTGAGAGATTCATTGAGCCGGTAGCGGAAATAGTTTCTGTTACGGTTGTCGTTGTATAGAAGGTATTTGAGCCGTAATCGTGCTGAGTACCCGTAGTTACAAGGCCGAGTTTTGTAATTATATTAGAAGCACCTGCGCCTGTTGCGGCTTCAAGATATGAATTATCATCAGAAGTCAATTTAACGTGAATACCGTCGTTCGCTCTGACAAATGACATATTGATATTATAGCCTTCAAGTATTCCCTTCAAATCGCCGAATGTCATACCTTCAGTAACATTTGATACGATTGTTCTGCCGTCGGATATAATTCTGAATGCACCCTGAGATATGCCGAGTTGTGACAATTCGGTATTTGCGTCAATATCAAATGTCTGATCGCCTGAAGTTGACATATCAAGTTCTGAAGAATAGTTATAAGTTGTGTCTTTAGAATTGTTGAACAATACGGATACGACATTAGACTTCGTGCCTTCAGAAGTTGAAGCAGCGAGGTATTGGTTACCCGAGCCTTTAATTCTTATCTTGGTATCGACGCCTTCGCCTACGAGTTCTGCCGTAAATCCTGCATTTCTCAATGTATTCAGGAAGTCATCAACAGTCGTATCTGCAGTAATAGTCTTTGTAATTCTTGTACCGTCAGACTGAACGATATCGTAAATACCGTTTGAAATAGAGTGCGAAGTTGCACCGGTAGCAACTGTTGTAGTCGTACCGTTCGGGTTATGAATTACGTGCGTACCGCGTTCCGTAAGTTTTGTATCACCGTTGAAGTTATATGTAACCTGTGCTTCGTATTCAATGTCTTTGTGAGAAGTATATTCATAGATACCTGCGGCAGTGTTACCAAACAATTTATCTACAAAGTCAGATGCGCCTGCGCCCGTAGCGGATTTCAGGTAAACATCAGATGATGTATCGATATAGAATCTTGTACCTTCTGCGGTTGTCGTTGCCTTAATTGTTATACCGTAAGAAGCAATCTGACTGTTAACATCAGCAAGAGTGCTTGTAGTGCTTATTGACAAGGTGTGGTTTACACCGTCTTTGCAGACAACATACTTGCCGCCGACACAGCCTAAGCCGTCTGATGTTAAGGTGAAGCGGCCCTGAGTAGTTGTCGTAAAGCCTAACTTCGTATTCAGAGCGGCATTATATGTTACGGATTCGGTGAACAATGTATTCAACTGAGCACCTGTTGTACTGTCATAAGTTGTGTAATTGTTATTGAACAACTTGGATACAATGTTCGAAGCATTGCTTTCAACTCTTGTTCCGTTGGTTTCGTATTCAAATGATACGGCACCTGCATCGGTTACATTCATTTGCAGAGTGACACCTTTGGCTGCCAATTCATCTCTTAACCAACCCATTGTCTGTTCGTTGTTAATGTTTATCGTACCGACTGATGCGCCTGTCTGAATATTCTTAATTGTAATTGTACCGTTTGTAATACCGAGGTCTTTGAGTTTTGTATTCCAATCAGCATCGTGAGTCTGACCGCCGTCTGAGTATGTGATTTCACGGGCGCTGCTTGATGCATAGTTATAAACTTTGTTTTCGTGGTTGAATATCATTGAAACGAAGTTACCGCTCAAATCAGCAAGATATTTGCCGTTTGAAGTTTCATAACTGAATACGGAGCCTGCTGCATTTGTAGTATCAACATTCAGTGTAATACCCTGAGTTGCAAGAGCAGCCTTGATTGAGCCCATTGTTGTTGTTGCGGTTACAGTGTATGTGAACGTGTTGTTGCCTGCACCGTCTTTAACAACTAACTTGGAGCCGTTAGTAACACCGATACCGAACTGACCGTTGCTTGCGGATACAAG
>DBYM01000020.1:10093-12954 GCA_002309875.1 Cyanobacteria bacterium UBA1186 | reverse complement strand
CTTGATATATCTACATTCCCACTAATGTAACCTATCAATCCGCCAACTGTTCCGGTTGCCATTACCGTACCTTTTGCATAACAATTGAATACGTTACCGCCGCTTGCACTTCCTACTAATGCACCTACATTATTACCACCGGAAATATTTACGTTTATTAAACCTACATTACAAATTGTACCGCTTGCCAAATTGGTTACAAAACCTTTGCTATCTCCGCTAGTTATTTTTAAGCCGGAAATTGTATGCCCCTGGCCGTCAAAAGTACCGCCACTAATAATGAAACCTGTCCAATTCGCAATGCCGGAAGCATCAATATCAGCCGCAAGGATTACTGTTTTGCCTGCACCGATTGTCTTTCCGCATAAGCCCTGTAATGCATCTACAGTCGATATCGCTATCGTTGCGTTGCCACCTGCCGCCAATGCGGATTGTACCTGTGCCGCCGTTGTACACGTGGTCGTTGGTGTCAATGTAACATAATTTGATAAAAATCCTGCAGCATTCGGCCCTTGTGCAATTTCAAGGTTGACATAATTTGTAGTCGAACCGTTTGAAATGCCAATTACACCGGAAGTTATGCCCAAAGACTCAAGGCTCGTATCCCATGTGGTTGAACCCGCTACAACGGCACCGCCGCCACCTACATAGCCCTGCGAAACTCTGTTAACGAGTTTTAATGCAGATTGGAAATTGGTTGATGCTTCGGATACTATATCAGCATTATTCAACGTAAATACGCCGTTTGAATATGCCGCAGTTATTCCCGCACCCAGATTGTTTATCTTGGTAACTAATCCGTTAAACGTGTCACTTGCAGCCACTGTAACCGTATAATTACTTATACCGTTTGTTAATACAACTTTACCTGCTGCCAAACCGCTAATAGTCGAAGTTCCGGCCAATGTCGTAGTTGAATATATGGTCCTTGTGTATTTCTGTGGTGCTGAACTTGCCAACCAACCCGTAACTTCACTGTGAGTTAACTGTAACGCGTTTACAAAATTTACGCCATCAGATACGACAGAACCGCTCTGCAATGCAAATACGCCATCGGTCAATGACGCAGAGAATGCTCCGCCCGCATTATTAATCTTGTTTATTAATGCCTGATATGTCTTATCAGATGCAGTAATCGAAATTGTATAATTGTTACTGCCATCACTTAATACCAAAGAACCGGTGCCTAAGCCTGTTATTGTAGAATTTGGGTTAACAGTCGTAGTCATCGTACTGCTAATCGTCTGCATAAATTTGTCAGACCAAGCATATACACCTGCTACCGTACCTTGGTTCATACCCAAAACAGTGGCAAGATTTGTAGTTCCGTATGATTTAATGTCCGCACCTGAAATCGTAAATACACCATCTCTCAACTGTGCAGATACTCCCTCTATCGCATTAAACTTATCAATCAATGAATTGAAGGTCTCTGTAGATGCCGTAACCGAAATATTGAATGTGCCGTGTTTTGTTCCAACCTGTATCGTACCGTCTGCCAATGAACCGCCATTTGCAAGAGAAGATAATGTAGTAGAACCATTCGCTGTGATAGTGGTTGTTGTAGTAACAGTATATTTCTGCGGGTCTGAAGTTACATACCAATGCGGAGCGGAATAGTTATCCAAATCCAATGCTCCGATAAAGTTCGCCCCGTCAAATACAATACTTGCATTGGTTATCGAAAATACACCATTGCTAAACGATGCTGTCATATTTGAACCAAGGTTATTAATCTTTGATATAAGAGCATTAAATGTATTGTCAGAACCGGTGATTGTAATCGTATAGTTTTGATTACCATCATTAAAGATTACATTACCTGTTCCCAAACCGTTAATCGTGCTTGATGCTGTTGCCGTGGCTGTAGTAGTGACATTTATCGTATAAGTCTTCGGAGTAGATTCAGATGACCATTGTGTCATAGAATAGTTATCCAAATCTAATGCGTTTATGAAATTAGCACCATCATATACAATATTGGCATTCGTAATCGTGAGTACACCATTCGCAAACGATGCATTCATATTCGATCCGAGATTGTTAATCTTCGTCATTATGTCGTTGAACGTTCTATCCGATGCCGTAATATTTATTGTGTAATTCTGTGTGCCATCATGGAAAATTACAGCGCCTGTGCTCAATCCTGTAATCGTACTTGAAGCGGTCGCAGTAACAGTTGTTGTCGTGTTTATCGTATAAGTCTTCGGATTGGATTCTGATGACCAAACCATGTCACTGTAATTCGTTAAACCAAGTGCATTAACAAAATTAATATTGTCTGAAACGATTCCGGCATGAGTCAGCGAGAATACACCGTCAGCAAACGATGCCGTTATATCCGAGCCCAAATTATTTATCTTTGTAACCAAAGCACCATAAGTATTATCAGATGCGGATACATTAATAGTATAATTGCTTGAACCGTCAGTAAGCACCAATCTGCCAACACCAAGACCTTCAATCGTTGATGAAGATGTCGCAGTTACGGTAGTTGTAACAGCAACAGTGTATTTATAAGGATCGGAAGATATCGACCAATTACCATTCGTCTTAGTTAAGCCCAAAGCATTAACCAAATTAGCATTATCACTGACAATAGAAGCATTGTTAATCTGGAATACACCGTCAGTCAACGTTGCCGATATATTTCCGCCCAAACCGTTAATCTTACCAAGCAATGAGCCGTAAATATTATCGGTTGCCGTAATATTTAATGTATAGTTATTGTCACCATCATTAAATACAACTGTACCCGTTCCCAATCCGACAACCGTCGAAGACTGTGTTACGGTAACTGTTTGCAATGTTGATAACGTTACATAATGCTTATCCGACCACGAATATACGCCCGCAACATT
>DBYM01000020.1:0-9945 GCA_002309875.1 Cyanobacteria bacterium UBA1186 | reverse complement strand
GCAACATTAAACGTGCCGTGCGTAGTAGCAACCTTCAAAGTACCGTTTGCCAAAGTACTGCCGCTGTGTATGCTTGCAATAGTATCGGAGTGGCTGACCGTTGTAGTTTCCGTCGTTACGGAATAATAAGTCATTCTGTCTGACCAAGCATGGAAGCCTTCAACAACATTAGTGAAGGAGAATACATTGTTCAGGTTTGTCGTGCCGTAAGATGAAATATTAACACCTTCAAGTGTCATCTGACCGTTAGTGAGATTAATCTGAACACCCTCTAAACCTGATTCACGGAATTTACGCATCAACGTATCGATAGTATCCGTCTTGTTTACTGTTATCGTAACGGTTTTGTCGGAATCATTAACAACCAAAGTACCGTTTTCAACCGTCTGACCGTTTGCAACAACGATATGTTCAAGAGTTGTCGTAGCATCGGCAGTTGTCGTATGAACTTCAATCGTGCTGTATTTCAGCGGATTTGATGACTGATAATAGCCTTCAGCCTCTTTTACCGATAATGACAAGCCCAAAGCCTCGGTAAAGTTCGTGCCGCCGTCAGAAATAATGTCCATACCCGATAAAGTGATGTTACCATCTACCATAGTAGCGGTAAATCCGCTCATGTCGTTGATTCTGTTAAGAACCGTACCCAGAGTTTCAGAAGTAGAAATTGCGACTGTATATGAATTATGCTTGTCGGATAATATCAAATTACCCGTAGCAATCCCCAAATATGCAAGAGTTGTACTTGCATCTGCCGTAGTAGTAAATGTTTCAATAGTCGCATATTTTAAAGCTGTAGATTTTTGTAAATTTG
Source organism: Cyanobacteria bacterium UBA1186 (assembly GCA_002309875.1). Taxonomy (GTDB): domain Bacteria; phylum Cyanobacteriota; class Vampirovibrionia; order Gastranaerophilales; family Gastranaerophilaceae; genus CAG-196. The sequence goes on along the minus strand of DBYM01000020.1, from coordinate 9,131 downwards.
AAGCAACGGTCGTATCGCTGATACCAAGTGCCGACTTAATGTTTGTAGTTCCGACATCGGTTATATTTGCATTGTCTATTGCAAGAACACCGTTATCAAGAGTTGCGGTAACGTTTACGCTTGACAATGCATTAATCAGGCCCTGGAATGTCATATTGGCACCAATCGTAACATTACTCTGAACGATATTGCCGTTATTGTCGTAATGTTTAACCTTGATGGTGCCTGCAGCAACACCGAATTCGTTTAATTTTGTTGTAGCGGTTGCTACCTGTGTATTGGTAACGGTTGCAGTGTAGTGTAATGCTCCGCTTTCCTGAAGCATATAAGAAACACCTTCCTCACCGATACCGAGTTTTGAAACAATGTTTGTGGTTGTATTTGCCGTATCAATCTCAATATCACCGAGATTTAATACACCATTGGCAAAACTTGCCTCTAATTGTTTAGCCGCAAATGCATTGACCAAATCATCAAAAGTCATCGTTGATGTGACACTTATCGTATAAGTGGCACCATTGGAATTAACAACCAAATTACCGTTGCTTACACCGTAAGTTGATAACTGTGTATTTCCTTCGGCAATTGAAGTTGTTGATATAACTGTTGTGTAGGTCAGCATTCCGCTTTGCTGTTCAACATTGTCAACAACACCGCCTCCGACACCCAGGGCCGAAGTTATACCCGTTGTGCCTTCGTTGGTAATCTCGATATTCTCAATATCCAACACCCCGTCATTGATGCTTGCGCTTATACCTGCGTTGTTTAAAGCATCTAAAAAGTTCTGTAAAGTATTATTTTCGTTGATTGTAAAACTTAATGTCTCCCCGTCTTTGTCAACGGTTATTGTTCCGTTATGAACACCCAAATCCTTGAGAAGCGTCGAGCCATCAGCCAGGGTTACACTTGTAACCGTTGTGCTGTAAGAAAGCGCGCCGCTGGTTTGAGTATTTCCTGATACATCAGGATTACCCAAACCTAACGCATTCAACAGATTTGTTGTTCCGTCATTAAGAATAGATGCGTTCTCTATCCTTAAAACACCATTATCTATTGATGCCTGAATTCCCTCTCCCGTTAAGGCGTCAATGAAGTCCTGAATGGTATCATTCGCCTCAAGTTCTAAGCTGTATGTAGAATCGTTTGTTTTAATCGTTACAGTACCGACACCGACTCCGATATCGGACAATTTTGTTGCACCCGTAGCATATTCCGTATAATTTTCTTCCTGCTGGAAGATTAAACTTGCAGGAGTTTCATACCCTTTATTTACTCCCTGCAGTTTCAATCCGCTGACAACACCCGTTCTGCCGATATCGTTGATATCAGAAGTACTGATGTTGACGTTGAATACAGATGTCTTTTCGTTGAAACTAGCCTCAACCCCGATGTTTTCAAGTTTTTTAATAAAGCTGCCGATAGTATCGGATTCCGTAATGTTTAATCTTACCGTAATCCCCGAACTGTCAGGTGAAACGTCAATAGCGCCGGCCTTGATACCCAAATTCTTCAGATAGGTGTCAGTGGTTGCCGTACTTGAATTTTCAATAGTTACGGTCTTCTTGACTCCGCTTGAAGCCTCTGTCTTTGAAGCAAGTTGGCTTACTTTGATGTTATAACTCCCCTCTACCGCATCTGTTGTTGCTGTTGCTGTAAGTACATTCACATTTGAAGAAGTAGCAATGTTCCTTGCAAAAAGGTCCATTGAAGCGATGTTAAACTTAGAATCAGTGATTTTCGTTAACATTGAACGAAAAGTTGAAAAGTACGATTTAATCCCGTTTAAAGCTGTTAAAGAAGTCTGGATAGTTTCCTGTTGTTTCTGCAAAGTAGTAACCTTCGCCTGCTTCAATGCGGTAAGCGAAGTAATCCACGAGGTCGTGTCTAATCCTGAATTAAGTCCACTAAAAGAGATCGTCATCTTCTTAGTCTATCCTTGGTCAGTACTCGTACTATAAAACTATAGCGGGGCAACTCGGAGCGTAATATCCGTAACACATCGCTAAAAAATATCTCTCCGGTTTCTATACTACTTTACAGCTTTATATACTCAGTATAGCATTTTATATACCCTTTTTCAAGTGTATGAAATCAAGAGTATGAGAGAATAAACGCCGATATTGACACTATACTTGAGATACAGAATTGTTAATTTTTGTTAAGCAAATTTAACACAAAATCCATTGCTCCCTGCTGCTCCTCAAAAACCCTACTGCAATTGGATTTCAGGGAGTTATAAAATTCTTCGTTTCCGAGCATTTTATCGGCAATTTTGTAAAATTCTTCTTTGTCCTGAACAACGAAACCTGCTTCCGCATTTTTTATAATCGAGTAAATGTCCTTAAAATTGTGAATAGAAGGACCTGAAATCACAGGAATACCAAATACTACGGATTCAAGAGGATTATGTCCGCCTGTTTTGTTAAAACTTCCGCCGATAAATGAAATGTCGGCAAATTTATACATTTTGCCCAATTCGCCGAGTGTATTCAAAATTAAAACGTCAATTCCGTTAAAATCAGAACGTCCGTTTGAACGCAAATCATACTTATACCCGAAACCGTTGACCAATGCTTCAACTTCATCACTGCGTGTAAGATGACGGGGTGCTATTATAAGTTTCAAATCGGGATATTTTTCTTTCAGCCGTCTGAAATTGTAAAGGACAATCTCATCTTCCCCCGTATGGGTTGAGCCTGCCAAAAGCACTCTTGCGCCCGTTTTGTCAATATCAAAAGTTACCTCGGGTTTTTTGATATCAAATTTCAAATTGTTCATTCTGACTGTTGTTTCAGGGTTTGCGCCAAGGGATAAAAACTTATTATTATCTTCGTCTGACTGTGTGTAAATGCCCGAATAGAAACTCAGGAAGTATTTAAAAATGGTCTTAAACGCAGAATATGACTTATATGTACTGTCAGAAATTCTCCCGTTTATCAGATACAACTCTATTCCTCTTTTTTTGCATTCCATTACAAAATTCGGCCAAATCTCAGTTTCCGCTATACAAATTTTTGACGGATTGATGACATCAAAAAACTTTTTCACCACGCACGGAAAATCTGCGGGAAAATAAGTTATCAAATCCGCAGTCTCACCGAGTTTTTTCTTTGCGATTTCCTGCCCTGTATATGTTCCCGTCGTAACGACAATTTTTCTTTCGGGGAATTTCTTCCTCGCTACTTTTATAAGATTTTCGAGGGCATTGATTTCCCCGACGGAAACACCGTGAAACATTATGACATCATCGTTTTCGGAATAACCGTTCTCCGGAATATTACCGAATTTCCTTGCTATTGCATCTTCGGGATAACCTTTCTTTCTGAGTACCGCACTCATTACAGGTTTTACAACCCAATATGATAAATCACTAAGTAATTGAAACATTATCCCGCCTTTCCGGCACCCCGCTTAACATTTAGTCAACCGAGAAAATTTCCTTAATATCTTCCATCGTCAGGGATTTCGTTATATTCCTGTCAATAGAAACTACGCTGTCAACAAGGTCTCTCTTTCTGCCCTTAATCTTCTGAATTTTTTCTTCAACGGTATTTTTCGTAATAAGCCTATATACAAATACCTTCTTAGTCTGCCCGATACGGTAAGCACGGTCGGTCGCCTGGTCTTCAACCGCAGGATTCCACCACGGGTCGTAGTGTATTACGTAATCCGCACCCGTCAGATTCAGCCCTGTACCGCCCGCCTTCAGGCTGACAAGAAATATAGGTATATTCGGATTATTGTTAAAGTTTTCTACCGCAGACTGTCTGTCTTTTGTCTTACCTGTCAGATACTCATAAGGGATACCTTCTCTGTCAAGCCAGCCTTTAATAATATCGAGCATATCCACGAATTGGCTGAACAGAAGAACTCTGTGTTTTTCTTCAATAATCTGACCGAGCATACCCTTCAGATATTCAAACTTACCTGACGGAATGACACCCTTAACATGCTCTTTGTCATAAAGTTTCGGGTGACAGCATATCTGACGTAATCTGAGCAGAGCGGAGAATATTGACATTCTGCTCTTCTCAAGACCGTTAAGTTCAATACTCTTGAAGAGTTCTTCCTTCGTACTGTCAAGAACTTCAAGATAGAAGTCTTTCTGTTCATCGGTAAGTTCGCAGTATGCCATATTTTCAACTTTATCCGGCAGGTCTTTCGCAACGTCACGTTTCATACGTCTTAAGATGAACGGGAAAATCTGCAGTTTCAAACGTTTTTCAACCGTTTTATCCTGTCTTTCCATAATCGGTGTGACATAACGGTAATTAAATTCCGCTACGTTAAACAGAAATCCCGGCATCAGGAAGTCAAATACCGACCACAATTCCTCAAGTTTGTTTTCAATCGGAGTGCCCGAAAGTGCCAATTTGTGGTCTGACTGCAGTTCTTTAACCGATTGTGCGGTTTGAGAAATTGCATTCTTAATATTCTGAGATTCGTCCAATATTACATATCTGAATTTATGCTTTTTAAGTTTGTTGACATCACGTCTTACGAGAGCATAACTTGTAATGACAATGTCGTAGTTTGGTATTTCTTTGAACAGGCTGTTTCTGTCTGCACCCTGTATCTTTAAGCAGGACAACCCCGGAGCAAACTTCTGAATTTCGTTTTCCCAATTGAATACAACCGTAGTCGGGGTAATAACCAAAGTCGGCATAGGTCCGTCAACTTCTTTTGCTTTCTGAAGCAAAGACAAGGCCTGTAATGTCTTACCCAAGCCCATATCATCTGCAAGAATACCGTTCAGACCGTACTGATATAAAAACCACAACCAATTAAAACCTTTAACCTGGTATTCACGGAACTCGGCATTAACACCCTTCGGTAAATCAATACCCTCGGCGGTTGTCGAGAAGGTAGAAATTTGCTCCCAGAATTTTCTGAACTTGTCGCTCATAACGAGTTCAAAGCCCTGATTCTGAAGTTCTGTTATCAAACCTACACGATAGGTTTTAACAAGGAATTTGTTTTCGTCATTTCTGTATGCGTCGAACGAGTTAAACGAACGCATAATCTGATAGATATTCTGCGCAGGGTATTCAACAAAGCCCAAACTTCTTACTCTTGCATATTTTTCCCCGCTCTGTATGGTTTCATAAATATCGTCAAAGTTTATTACTTCTTCGCCAACCTGACCGTATATCTGTATTTCCATACTGTCTATTGATTCTTCCGAGAAGTCAATTTTGGCGCACATTCTGAACGGCTCGGGGATAAGTTTGAAGAAACTCATATCATCACGTTCTTCAAATTTCCAGCCTTCGCCCGCCTGCTGAATATAATAGTTATAAAAATCGATTGCGGTTTCTTTTTCCAAAGCGAGATTGTTTGTCTGCATAGGAACGAATTTGCAGGCAAGCAGCATATTATAAGCCGCCTGTTCATGCTGATAATCACGTTTAATCCAATAAACCAAATCGTTTTCCAAATCCTTTACGGACAAATACGGTGATTTCTCATTCGTTTTGGAATACGGAACACGGACGCCCGCATATTCAAAATCCAAAGATGCTTTTAAAGACTGATCATAATCAATCCCTAACGTAACAACATTAAGCGGAGGTTTGTTAGTCATCAAAAGTTTGCTTATGTTTTCCGCAATTGTTACGGGCATGATTTCTTTAAGTTGAGGTAAATCCTCATACACAAATTTGCCGCCGTCAGCATCTTTCAAATCGGTAAACGTTGATTTGATAATATTCTGAGGGAGTTCATTCATTGCAATATTTATCGGGAAAATCAAATTCTTATATCTTCCCCATTTAATCTGACGTGAAAAATACTTAACTTCTTCGAACGGATATGTCTCTTCTTTGTCGGGACGAGTCCAGAAAAGTTCAAGCACGATATTTGTTGCACCGTTTACATTGGTAGTGGAAACGTCAAGGTTTAAAGTCCACTCCTTGTCGGTAAACATTATCTTTTCCTTGGTTTTCTCGTCCAAAACTTCTTCTAATTGCGCCATCAAAGGAAATACCGGAGCGAACTTCGTAATCGGTATATCGTACCAGCCCGCTTTTTTATCCTGTTTGGCAATTTTAAGCATTGTGTTAAACAGTGCAAGTTCCGCCTTCTGTGCCTCATTAAGCACAAAATCGGGAGTTGTTTTCTGCAGTTCGATAAGCACTCTCAAAATAGATTCAAGAGAACGTACAATCTTGTTCGTAGAACGGTCTCTGACAAGAATTGAGAAGAAGTTCTGTCTTCTTTTCGCATTAAAGTGGAAAATATAATTTCCCTGAGGTTTCACCGTCTCGGGAGCCTTAATATCCGATAAATCGGGTTCAACACCGTTTTTCTCAAAATTCCATTCGTCAAAAGCGCCTGTTTCAATAGCCTTCAGTGCAACCGCAACGGAATGTTTACACCACTCCTCTTTCAAAGGACAGTTGCAGCGTGCCTCGACTTTGTTTTTCTTAAAAATCAAATCCGTAATATAAAAATCCTGATAGTTGCCTTTAACCTTACCTTTAAAGAAATTCTTTTCGGGATAAGCCTCCAAAATCAGGTCTTTTTGGTATATTTCATAACCGCGTCTCCAGGAGCCCGGAAGCGCATTTTTCTTTAGAAAATCATAATTAAACTTAAATTCACTCATCAGTGAAACGTTATCCTTTTTTGGGTCTTAACAATACAAAATGGCAGGAAAACAAGCGTTCCTATCTCTTCCTCAGCCAAAGGTCCTAGACCTTAGAACATATTATTGCATGTTTTTTCAATTAAAGCAATAGGTTTACATTTCATGCTTGATTTTTTTACAAATTATATTATAATGATTATAACGGTTGTAATTACCGCTTATTTTTATTGAAATCTCATTATTTTATTTATTTTGATAGGATTATTTGTTATTAGTAGAATTTTTTAATTATTTGGTTAAGAGGCTTTTATTATGTATGTAAACAAATGCATTAAGTGTGGTGCTGAGTTCGAAACAAAGAACCCCAAGAGAGTTATTTGCCCTAACTGCCTGTACGCAGATAAAGCAGAGGGTGCAGAAGAAAAACCCATGCAGAGTTACAGTTCCTACTCAACGGAACAAAGGCCTCAAAACTACAACAGACCGCAACAGGGCGGTTACAGAAACAATAACAACTACAACCGTGACGGACAAAGAGATAACAGAGGCGGTTTCCAAAGACGTGATAACAATAACCGCGGAGGTTTCCAAAGACGCGATAACAACGGTCAGAGAGATAACAGAGGCGGTTTCAGAAATAATTACGCAAGCGGCGGAAGAAATAACAACAACTTCCAAAGAAGACCGAACAACAAACGTCCGAGACCGCAAAAATCGAACAAACCGTTATTGGTAAGCAAGGAGCAATTAGAACAAATTGAACTCCTTTACAAACCGATGTTACCGCTGCCTAACCCTGATGCACACGAAGTTATCGGTGCTAAAATCGGATTAGAACCGCAAAAAGTATTTTTCGGAATTAATTTGGTAAGACAAAAAATGATGCTTCCAAAACTTCCGTTCCCTAAACGTAAATTGGCTATATCTCCCGATCAACTGATCGCTATCAAGAGTTTATATGAGCCTTTATTACCGTTACCTCCAATCGGCTGCCACAAGATTATTGCAGCACAATTGAAAATGGACGAATGGCGTGTTCACGTCGGGATAAAACTCGTACGTGCGCAAATGGGCTTAGACCGCTGGAACGAAGAACGTGCGGACAAACCCGCAGATTATATGACTTCTAAGCATGCCCAAACTCCTGCGGAAGAAGAAACCGCTGAAGATAAGCCTAAACGCGGAAGAAAACCCAAGAAGACGGAAGATGAAGAATAGTTACGTTTCAATCGGCAAAATTCTTAATTTTCACGGAGTAAAGGGAGAGGCAAAACTCGGTTATTCAAAAAATCGGGAGAGTTTTTTGTCCGAAATTAAAGATGTTTATATACAGATTGACGGCGAATATAAACCGTTTGAGGTTTCATACATAAAATTTACCCCAAAATGCGGAATAATTAAATTCAAAGGGATTGATACCCTTAACGAAATTGCGGAATACAAAGGCTGCCTTGTTTTTGTTGATGAAACAGAAGCAAGAGAACACCTTGAAGAAGACGAATTTCTGATTGACGAACTTGTCGGACTGAACGTATATGACGGAGACACTCGTGTCGGCTCTGTCGTAGGTGTTTCAAACAACGGAGCGAGCGATTTGCTTTCGGTAAAGACAAATTCCAAAAACATCTGTCTTGTACCGTTCGTCAAAGCAATAGTTCTGTCGGTTGATATAAAAACGAAACGAATACAAATCAACAATATAGAGGGTTTGCTTTCATGAGATTTGACGTAATGACACTTTTTCCCGAACTAATCGAATCCCACATGGGATTTAGTATTATGAAACGTGCCGTCGATGAAGGCATAATTGAAGTAAACACTGTAAACCCGCGTGATTATACCCTTGATAAACATAAAAAAGTTGATGACACACCTTTTGGCGGCGGGGCAGGAATGGTCTTAATGCCGCAGCCCTACGTTGATGCCTACGAGGGGGTAAATAAAGGGGTAAATAAAGGGGTAAATAAAGGGGGTAAAGGGGTAAATAGTATTACCGTTATGATGACTCCGCAGGGCGAGCCGTTTACGGACAAGATTGCAAATGAATTGGCTCAGTATGACCAAATAATAATACTCTGCGGGCATTACGAAGGTTTTGACGAAAGAATCAGAGAAATTATTAAACCGAGAGAAATCTCTATCGGAGATTTTGTTCTGACAGGCGGCGAACTTCCCGCTCTGTGCCTGATTGACAGCGTTTCACGGAAAATTGAAGGCACTCTGGGAAAAATCGAATCTGCACACGATGACAGTTTTTCCGATGGTTTGCTCGAATACCCACAATACACAAAGCCTCGCAATTTCAGAGGGTTGGAAGTCCCTGAGGTGCTTCTTGGCGGAAATCATAAACTAATCGAAAAATACCGGCATGAACAGAAAATATTAAGGACAAAATCAAAACGGCCCGATTTGTGGGAAAAATATAATAACAAAAAAGACGAGAATTAACTCGTCTTTTTTTTAAATGGTCGGAACGACAGGATTTGAACCTGCGGCCTCTACCACCCCAAGGTAGCACGCTACCAAACTGCGCCACGTCCCG
>DBYM01000053.1:18309-24607 GCA_002309875.1 Cyanobacteria bacterium UBA1186 | reverse complement strand
CGACGCCGTCTTCGGTAAAAGAAGTTGTTATCGTTCCGCCGTTTCTTGTTTCTTTTGATTCAATCCCTTCACTTCTCAGTCTTTCGGCCAATTTAGCAACATCTGATTTGCGCATATCTCCAAGCGCTTTTGCAAGAGATGCACTGCCAAGACCTGAAGTTTTATTTTCTTTTTCCTGCTCTTTCTCTACCTGTCCGCTTCTGGACTTGTTTTGAAAGCCGTCAATTTGTTTAAATGTTTTCGAAAAAATATTAACTAATGACATATTAGATACTCCCGTCTAAACTAGTTATTTTTAATATAATTAAATGCTCTGATGACTCTGTTTTTCTCATCAAAGTTTTCGTATGTAACGTTGAAAAACTCGCTTCCGTTATAAACGTGCATAATAATATTGTTGGCTAATGTATAATTCCAGACGTCGCCTTTAATCTGCCAATTGTCCGACAGGAATTTTTTTACTTCCGACTCTGTTCTGAAATTGCGTAATTCTTCAAGTTTCGCCAATACTTTTGTAACCTCCTGCTGCTGTCCGTAGTCAAATGACGAACTCTTTGAATACATAGAATACTTGTCAAAATCCATAATTTCTCCTTAATAATATATATATATTCATGTTACATAACGGCATTTTCCCGAAAAACTTTAGGGGTAAACGGGTGGTTTTTTACAATTTGTAACAATTAAAATTTCAGTTTGATAAACTCTCCGCCCGAATCGCTGAAGGCCGCCCAAATCATCATTCCGCCGACAAAACCGATTCCGCTCAGAATCAGTCCGCCAATGAGAAGTCTTGTTGTGATATCGCTTACCCATTCAATAGCATAAGGTCTTCTGTAAGAAATTCTTTCTTTTATAACGTTGTATTTGTTTGCATCTTCAATACGCTTGCTATTAAGAGTATTGCGGACTTTCTTGGGTTTATTTCCCCAATAGGTCGGATTCAGGCTTACGCAGGGTTTCCCGTATTGGTTTATAATATATTTTTTTTCTTCGTCAGTCAGGGTATCGTTTTGTTTTACAAGCAGATAGGTTTTGTAATTATCCTTGAAATGTATGTCGGACGAAGTTCTGTAATTGTAGTAATCCTCATAAGTTCCGTCCTGCATTGCGTTTTTAACAAGTTTTACGTTCTTTGACAATTTGTTTGTATCTTCCCAAATCTTTTCCATTTCCTTGTCATCAAGGTTGTTTTCTTTCTGAAATTCTTTATACTGTTTTAATTTTCTGACGTTTTTATAATAACTTTTGTTGTAGTAATCATGGTATTTTGCATTTTTCAGTGTGTTTTCGCTGACCTTGTCTATATTGGCATAATACTCATCATCAAGTTGGATAATATCCTTATCTCTTCCGGTATAAGCAATCTGTCTGATTTCCTGTTCCGTAAACGAGCCCGAATTCAAAAGTCTGCGCATAATTTTGTATTGTCTTTTAAAAGGCTCGTCGTTGTTATAAACCCCGATTATATGGCAATACCTGCAATAGTCGTCATAATACCCGTCTTCAATAACTTCTTTTGCAAATTTTATGTTCTTTTTGTAATAATATGTATCTCTTTCAAGCCAATTTTTTTCTTCTTTGGTTAAATCGTAGTTCTGTTCAAACTCGTAACGCCTTTTTAATGTTTTTACATTGTAGGTATCATCTCGGCTTATATATATGTTACTGCCGGGCGGAATTTTACCGGGTTTGATTTTTGAAAGCCCTTTGTAAAATTTATCATTAACCCCTATGGCATAATGACGGCCTATCCTTTTTAACTGTTCCATTCTCTCTTTGGAAAAGTCGTCCGTTTTCCCGTTGATGTACATAAAGATTTCCATCATAACATAAGTCTGTCCGTATTGGGTTTTGACCTTCATAAAATCATCAAGCAAACCTTTTTGTATAAGGTCTTCCGTAACTTCAATATCGTAGCGGTAGGCCTTTGTCAGTTTGCTTACGGAAGCCATCTGTTCCTCGGACAAATTGTATTTTTCAAAATTGCTTTTGTAATTTTTGGAATCTTTGTCTGCCGCAAATGCGGAACAATTCAGGAAGCAATATTCAAAGACGAACACAAGTATCAGAAAACAGGTTAAAATCTTTTTCATACCAAAAATTTTAGCATATTTTAAAGGATTTTGTAAAATGAATTTGGTATTTATGGCAAAAATATTTTTTACGGGCCTTAATTAAACAGAAAACTTAAGGAGCATAAATTATGGCAGGCATTGATGGTGTAAATTTTAAGGGGGTATTCCCGAAAGACGGGATTTATAATATGGAAAATGCCATGAGAATAGCGCACAAAAATCCGAAATCGTACAGCATTATGCCAAGAGGAGATTTAATCCATGTTGTAAGAAATTCTCACGGAAACGTGCGTATCGTATCGTTTGATAAAGAAGGATATGTTCTTGAAGTATTGCACCGCCCGAATGTGAACAGCGGAATTGTGTTCAGAGATTTGGAAGGATATCACAATATTCTTGATTTTGAAAACAACGGCGGAAAGTTTTATCAGCAGGATTTCAGAGGACTGCGTGAATTTATATCATTTTTTAAGAATAAAACTCCCGTCCTGAAAGCAAGAAAACCCGACGGAACTTATTAATTAATTTCTGTATTATAATATTATTACAGTTATTAAGGAGTTTTTATGCCTATTGATTTTAATCCTCACTTTTTTCAAAAGCCAAATAATGTTACGCCAAAAACACAGATTCAGTTTTTCGCCTCTTTTAAGCAGAAACCCGATACTTTTGTGAAAACGGTTAATGTTGATGAAAACGGTGCGGGAGATTATAACGGCATAACAATTTCCGAAAAGCCGTTCGGAACACTTCAGAAAACGGGACAGACGGCAAAACTCTATACCATAACCAACAAAAACGGCGCAAGTGTTGAGTTGTCCGACTTCGGCGCAACCATAGTTTCAATAAAGGTTCCCGACAAAAAGGGTAAATTAATTGACGTAACACAAGGGTATGATAATGTAACTCCTTATGAAACCGCTCCCGTCGGGCATGCAGGAGGAACAATAGGCCCCTGTGCTAATAAAATTGACAGAGGTAAGTTTGTTATCAATGACACGGAATACGCCCTTGAAACAAACAAAGATAACGGAAGAACGCACTGCCACGGTGCAAGCAACGGTTTTGACATAAAAACATGGGATTCAAAAATTCTTCCCGACGGAATGGAATTTACTTATGTTAAAGCCGATATGGAGGGCGGTTATCCCGGAAATGTCGAGGCAAAAGTTACCTATAAATTCGACAATAACAACAACTTACGCATAATATATTCAGCAAAGACGGATAAGGATACCCTCCTTAATATGACAAACCATACGTATTTTAACCTTGACGGAGCGGAAAATACAAAAGAAAACTCGGTTTTGAATCATATTGTCCGCCTCCCAAATTCTTCGAGAATTACCGTAAATAATGAAATAGCCGTTCCGACAGGTGAGTTTGCAGATGTTGCGGGAACTCCGTTTGATTTCGGAACACCAAAAAAGATAAAAGATGTTATAAATAAAGAATCCGAACAGTTAAAAATCGGCTCGGGGTTTGACCAAAACTACGTTATTGACGGTTATGACGGCAAAACTCCCGTTGAAATTGCAGAAGTTGAGTCTGAAAAGACGGGAATTAAACTGAAAGTTTCAACCAACCTGCCCGGATTTCAGTTTTATACGGCAAATCACTTAGGCAAGTCCGCTCAGCCCGAAGGTAAATCGGGCGAACGCTACGAAAAACGTTCCGCTTTGTGTGTCGAACCGCAGTTTTTCCCCAATGCCGTTAATACGGAGGAGTTTGAAGAAAAAGGCGTATTAAAAGCCGGAGAGCAATACAGCAGGGAGATTCGGTACTCTTTTTCAAACTAAAGTTGCAGAAAAAATACGGCAAATTATCCTCCATTTTAATGATTTATTATTTAACTGATATGTTATTCTAATATTTGTCAAGATATCACATTACATCAGAAAGGAATCGTATGGCAAAAATTATTAAAATAGCATCGACTACTACCCCAAGAAATGCCAATCCTTTTAGGACGTCGAGGAGTGTAGCGACCAATCCGTTTAAGTATTCAAATTTTGAAGGTAATACATTGCAGTTCGCAGATGTATTTGAAGGCTTTGAGCCCAAAAATATAAGCAAATTAAAGATGATAGCGGCTTCCGTAACAGGAACCATGAATAAAATAAAAAGCGGCTTTGAGCCGATAGTTAATTTTGTAAACCGTGTAAGAGGCGGTATCTCAAGCGCATGGGATTATGCCAAGAATACCTCCGTTACCGATTTACCCGGAATGAGAACTTTCAGCAGAGTTATGAACACTCCTGTTACCGATTTGCCGGGAATTAAAACAATTAACAGAGTTATGAATACTCCTATTGAGATTAACTTGCTCAGCGGAATTACGGACTCTCTGTCGGGAATTAAAACAGGAATCTCGGGCAGAATCAGTTCAATAAATGATAATGTAACAACATTCGGTAAAGAATTAAGCGATAAATGGACCGCTTTGGTATCAAAAATTCAGGGTTCGAGAATTTCGTCCGATTTAACGGTAAACGAATTGGAAGAACTTTGGAAAAAAGAGATAGAACTTGAAGTCGGAGGAGCGGTATAATGAACAGAAACGTACTTGAAATAATTGATGCTTTATCAGCACACGAAGACAATGAATCAATCAGAGTTCTTGAAGAATTGGGAACAAATTCTCCCGATAACGAAGTAAGAGAATATACTTCAAGAGCATTGGTAAGAAAGAACGTTCACGATTCTTTAAAAGTTGTAATTATTAATCAGGGTAAGGGAATAAATGACCTCTCTCCTTCAGTTGCAATGAGCACCATAAACGAAATTTTGGCACTCAAAGACAAAGAAGAAGTTATCAAAATTCTTGACGATACTATCAGCATGCACTCTGATGAGAGCGTAAAAGAAAATGCACGTTCGGTAAAATCACTGCTATCATTAAGTTAATGGTCAATTTATATAATAAAAAGAAGAAGGCTCAATGCCTTCTTTTTTTTATAATTTTTCGGTATAAATCTGAAAATATCCCTGCGGGTGCGAGCAAACAGGACATTTCTCCGGCGCTTTTTTGGAAATCAGCGTATGACCGCATTTTCTGCAAATCCATTGGGTTTGTTCTTCTTTTTCAAACAAAGTCCCTTTCTGCAGGTTTTCATACAGCGTTTCATATCTGTAAGCATGTCTTTTTTCGATTTCGGTTATATTGGAAAACAGCCTGTAAATATCCTCAAATCCCTCATCTTTTGCGGTTTGTGCCGCCTGTTTGTATATTTTTTCGCATTCCTCATACTCAGCCCTTGAGGCTGATTTAAGATTGTCTGCAGTTTTTCCCAAAAAGAACGGATAATCTGCATTAACCCTGTGATGTTCCGAGGGCGGAATCATTTTATAAAAAAGTTTGGCATGCTCTTTTTCGTTCAGGGCTGTTTCCTCAAATATGGCCGAAATTTGTTCATAGCCCTCTTTTTTTGCTTCTTTTGCGTAAAATCCGTATTTCATTGATGCCTGAGATTCGCCTGCATAGGCATTGATAAGATTTTGCAGGGTTTGTGATTTTTCTAAATTCATAAGCACTCCTTTTTATACAAATATTCCATGCTGAATAAAAATTTAAATTCCCCATCAGGGGGGGGGTAAATATATAGGGGGGGGTAAATAGTGAGTAGTAAGTAGTAAATAGTGAATAGTGAATAGAGTGAGTAGAGCGGTTGGTTTACTTCTTATCTCCCTCCCTAATGAGGGAGGGTAGGGGCGGGTGCTTACAGCAGCAAAAAACAGTCACCCCTCTGTATCTCCCATCATAAGGGGAGAAGGTAAATGTAGTGGGGGTAAATAGGGAAAATACCATGTCAAATCTCTAACTTTAGTTAGAGAAGCATGGTAAAATCCACAAAATCCGCAAAAATTTCCGTTTTTGAAACGCAGTCATATCAGGTGTTTCGGGGTGGTCTCTCATACGAACGGAGGATTCTATAACTAAAGTTGTAAAGTTCGGAATTTTCTTGCCGTAATACATGGGGAAAGGAAAAATTTGAAAGGAAATTTATTATGGGATCAACTTCTACAATTACAATCAACACGAATTTGTCATCCCTGACTGCCCAAAAGTATCTTAGAGATGCGACCAAGGGTATGAATTCCGCAATGGAAAAATTGTCAACCGGTTTTAAGATTAACTCCGGTGCGGATGACGCGGCCGGCTACGCAGTAGTCAACGGCATGCAAGCCAAAGTAAACGGTTACGATATTATCGAAACCAA
>DBYM01000053.1:10563-18241 GCA_002309875.1 Cyanobacteria bacterium UBA1186 | reverse complement strand
GATTACTTGCAAAGAATCAGAGACTTGACGATGCAAGCAGCAAACGGAACTTATGGTTCGTCTTCATTGAATGCTATCAGAACAGAGGTCGAGCAGAGAATGGACGAAATCAACCGTTTGTGTACGATTACCGATTTTAACGGTACCTATTTGCTTGATGGTTCAAGAACAGAAGACATTAACTTACAGGTTGGTTTGTATTCAAACGCAAGATGCGTAATCAAGATGGATGCATTCTTATTTAAATCTGCAATGTCCACAACGATTATGGGCTTCAGGTCAAAATATGATGCGACGGCAGTTGATACTGATCATCCGGGCTATCTTGATTTAAGAACCGATTCTGCTCAATCGGATTTGTACTATTACAGAGCAAGATACCTGAATGCAGATGGAACTCCGATGAAGGATGCACAAGGCAATGTTCTGTATCAAGATGGTTATTATGCATCTGCACTTGCTGCAGCACTTGCTGAAAACGGTGATATCACCTACAACAACGGTACGAGTGCTATAATCACAAGCGGTGCTAAGAACCTGACAATTGAAGAAATGTGTACTGCAATATACAGAAATGATAGCTCTGCACGTGCATTCATTGACAACATTGACTACGCGGTTGAAAATGTATCTCTTAGGGTTACAAAAGTAGGTGCATATATGAACCGTTTGGATTCAGCAATCGATGCAACTGATATTCAGAGAGAGAACTTAATAGAGGCAATTTCTACGTTGAAAGATACTGACGTAGCTAAGGAATCATCAAACTACATCAAGTATCAAATCCTTCAACAGGCAACTGCATCACTGTTAGCAACTGCTAACCAGCAGCCTCAAATTGCTTTGAACCTCATATAGAGGGAATTATAAAAGGGCGAATAGCCTAATATAAACAGAAGTAATCAGGAAAACAATAATAAATTGTCCTTTCAAATGCTTCCGGTGTCTTATGATGCCGGAAGTTCTNNTATTTCAGGGTTTTTGCGTATTCTATAATGTCATCTGATTCGTACATCTGAATATTTCTGTCCTTATCAATCATAAAAGGCACCTGTCTTTTCCCGCCGATTTTTATTAAGGCTTCTTCATATTCTTTGTTCGCAATATCAATTTTGCGGTATTCAATTCCGTTTTCGTCAAAATATGCCATTACCTTTTTGCAATAAGGGCAGGTTTCCATAATAAACAGTTCTAGCATAACGACCTCCTTGTTTATTTTGAGTATAAATTAAACATAAATATTTGCACTTCTCCTATCTCTTATTTTTTTGTGCTAATATGATATTACATCACAAGGGAATATAAATATGTTATTTGAGTTTTTACATTCAAAAATACACAGAGCGACCATTACCGATTCAAACCTGAATTACGTCGGCTCAATTACCATTGACGAAGAATTTCTCGAAAAAGCAAATATCCGTGAATGGGAAAAGGTCGAAATCCTTGATATCAATAACGGTGAAAGATTTACAACCTATGCTTTAAAAGGTAAAAAAGGCTCCAAATGTTTTTGCGTAAACGGTGCTGCCGCAAGAAAAGTTCAGGCGGGAGATAAAATCATCATAGTTACTTATGCACAAATGACTGAAGAAGAAATCAAAACCCACAAACCGACTATCGTTCAGGTCGGCGAAAACAATGAAATAATAAGTTATGGAAAATAAACCCAAATCAGCCAAAAAGAAGAAAAAATTCACTGTCAGTACCAAAAATATGGGTATTAATATTGACAAGAACGAGTATTACGAGATTTTGATGTCAAATTCAAACCGCCCTGAAACTCTGTCGGGTACGTCGTACGGCAGAGGCTGCTAAGGCAGAATCCTTATCGAACTTCCCGTTCCGAGATTTTGATTCATCAGATTATACCCTCCCCCGAAAATTCCGTTTGAAAATTGGTCGATTCGCTGTGTGCCATAATTACTTCCCTCCAAACCGTACTCCGGATAGGAATAGTAATTGCCGTAATTCTGCACGGGCGGGGTATATCCCGTCATCTGTCCCGCAAAATAGTTTCCGAGACTGCTCCACACGTTTCTTTTGTTTGGAACGGCTCTCCCTCTCGAAAGGATTGCGTTTTCAACGTTTCTGTAACGGGTTTCCAAATCTCCATACTGAATTGAGCCAAAGGCAAGGTTTTCAAGCCGTTCAAGCCTTTGCAGAGGATATTCTCTCGGGTAAGTTTTGTTAAGCGCATACCGTTCCAATGCACTCAGGTTTTCTGCGGGAATCTGCGGTCTGTAATAACTCCCGCCGTTTGCAGGATAACTCGGGACGGTCTGTCCGTTCACGTCAAAAAACAAGCCTGAGCAAAAAATTAATAACAATACGATAAATTTTTTCATATTAAACCCTCTTTATGCAGAATATTACGGATTTTCAATAAAGGAATTATCCTGTCGGCTTATTCAAACGGAGTATATTCAAATCTTGTGTAAAACGGAAAATAATAGTATAATAGGCAGGTACATGAGTAAATAAGAGAGGTTTTATATATGAAATTACACATGCAGGTATTAATTGCACTTGGTTTGGGACTAAAAAGGAATTGGCATATATTCTTAGGTTTGCTTCTGGGTGTCGGTGTCGGAATCTGGCTTCACGGGCATTCAAGTCCGATATTAATGAATGTCCTGCACTTTATCGGTCAGGTGTTTATCAGGCTGATTCAGATGGTGGTTATACCTCTTGTAATTTCTGCAATAGTTATAGGTATTACGAGTGTCAGTGACAGTAATCAGATTGGCAAACTCGGTAAGAAAATGGTTATTTATTACGCAATAATAACCGTGGCAGCGGTTTGTATCGGTCTGTTCCTTGCATCAATATTTAAACCCGGACTCGGCGCCGCAGCATATATAAATTCTGATGTTGCAACGGGCATTCAGGCTCAGGTTGCCACGACGATTGAAGCCCAAAAAGGCAATATGCTTAACATGTTCCTCGGATTTATACCGAAAAATCCGCTTGCTGCAGTTTCGGGCGGTGACATGCTTCCGATAATCGTATTTATGGTATTTTTCTCGGTTGCATTGGCCAAAGTCGGAGAAATCAACAGACCGTTCGTAAGTTTCTTCGAATCCGTTTTTGCCGCGACGATGAAAATAACGGATTGGATTATGTGTTTTGCCGCTCCCGGTGTGTTTGCGCTTACTGCGGTTGCGGTTTCGGCCTTCGGTGTTGACGTATTCGCAAGTATTTCAAAATATCTTGGTGTCCTGGCAATAGGTTTCGGCATACAGTTATTTGTCGTATATCCGATTTTCTTAAAAATATTCTCAAAAGTACCGGTATTAATGCTTTATGCGGCAATAGCAGAGGCTATGATGGTTGCATTCGGTACCGCAAGTTCTTCCGCAACACTGCCTTTGACAATTGCATGCTGCGAAAAGAGAGGTATTTCGCATAAGATTACGAGTTTCGTAATTCCTCTCGGTGCTACCCTGAACATGGACGGAACGGCGCTCTTGCAGGTCGTTGCGGTATTATTCTTAACACAGGCTTACGGCGTTGCTCTGACGCCTCTGATGATTGTCGAAATAGCAGTTTTGGCAATAATTGCATCAAGTACGAGTGCGGGAATCCCCGGAGCAGGCTTGATTACTATTGCTCTTGTACTTAACGGCTTAGGCCTGAGTCCTGAACAATTGGTAGCCGGATTTGCATTCCTGTTCACAATCGAAAGAATTACCGACATGATGAGAACGCTTGTCAATGTTACATCTGACGCGGTTGTTGCGGCGGCTATTGCCGACAACGAGAATGAAATCAATTACGATTTGCTGAATAATCCCGAAAACTACAACGATGTAATAGATTAAGTGTACCCAAAACGCTTTATTTATGGGAAAATTTGCCTTTACATTTTGTTACAAAATGGCAAATTTTAATCTTGATGTGTTTTACTGTTTTTAAGTGTGTATAGAATATAAGGAGTACTTCATGCGTACATTACCTGTCAGCAGCGGCTTAGCAAATTTTAAGAATTCCGTAAGCGAGAGTCCCGATACAACAAAACCCGTGTCGGCTTTGCCGATAAAAGAGGGGGGTAAATATCAGGGGGGTAAATNNAGGAGGTAAAGAAGGTAAATTAGAGGGTAAAAACGGCAGGACCGGCCAAATAGTTACCTCTGCGCTTGCTCTTGCGGCACTCGTTGTGTCCATAGGAGCCGTAAAAAAAGGACAGAGAAGCAATGATGCTTTATTCAAAGACATTGAAACAGAAGTTTCCGCACTTATGACAGAAATAAAAAACAAAGCATCGAATGAAGAACTTGTCGAAAAATATAACCGCTTATACGGCATGCTGACCGAATGGGAAAGAATTAATCCGCATGAGGTCGGAAAAAATATTGATGAATTAAAGAATGTTATTAACGAATTGGGGAATAAAATTTCGCAGAAAGCAGGCTTCCCGACAAGAATGGTGGAAGTAAACGGCAGACAGATTCCGATGCTTGCAACCGTTTTTAATCCCATTGAAGGCAAATCAAAAGAGGTAATGGAAAAAACGTTGCGTTCGGAAGCCGCAAAGAGAATTTTCGGAGTCGGAACAGGTTTAAAAGAGGTTCCGGAAAAAGCCACGGTAAGAATACCGACCTCGGAAATCAGACCTTATTCAAGCACGGGCGGAATGTCAATAGTTCCGAAGGAAATTGCCGATAACTTGGCGAAACTTGTTGCAGGAAAGCAGGACGTCAAGGTTATTGTCGATTCACCTTTATACCTCGGAAGAACAGAGAAAGATACTTTCCTCGAACTTGTTGATGACAAATCCAACGGCATTTTTAGATGGATGAAAACTTCATTTGACAAGAAAAAAGGCGAGTATAAAACAGAACAACTTGCAAAACTCGAATTAATAGATACATTCAAAGTTCCCGTTCATACCGATTCGGGTATTGTTGACGAAACCGTCCGTATGTTCAGAACAGAGAATAATGTCGTTATGGATATTGAGGAATTAAAAGTGCAGATGTCGCCAAAGACTTTGGCCGAGGTAGAGGAAACAATCAAAAAAGGCGGAACATTTGAATCAAAAGGGCTCACCATAAGGACTGACAGTGACGGAAACGTTAAGGCTTATGCAAAAGTTCAGAACATTTTCTACGATAACAGAAAATTTTATCTTGATACGCCTGTGGAAACATACAGTTACCAATCAGGTGCAAGTGAAGCATCTCGTGATCCGGTAAATATTTATACAAATAAAGCATATACGGCAGGCGAAACGGAAAGGTTTGCATACTTTGACAGATTCTTCTATGAAGGACTGTTCCGAGGGAAAAGTGCAAAAACACATCTGCATGCGGATTTGATTATCGGTAACGATTGGCAGACGGGCGGAATTTCCGCAATGATAAGACAACTTACCACGGTCAGAAAATACTATGATTTGGCTCCCGAAGTTGCGGACAAAATTCAAAATACACCTATTATAACTATTATGCACAATGCAGGCTTGTCGGGCGGAGTATGGCATTCTCAGCCGAAACTTCTGAATATACTGTTCGGAGAACATGCCGCAACGATTACGGAAAATTCATGGATGCCGAATATACACCACGAGTTTACCGAAAAAGGCGTTAAAGTTATCCACGAAGGTCTGCCTAAAGGGTTACAAAACGCACTTATGGAAAATGAAGGGGTTAATCCTCAGATGATGGCTGCCGCATATTCCGATTATATTGTTCCTGTTTCGGGCGGATATGCAGACGAAATTGCAACACAGGATTTTTACGGCGGTGCACGCAGAAAGATTTTTGAACTCAGAGCAGGACTCGATGATTTTTATAAAAAGACCGAAGGAAAAGAGAACGAATACGAAGCAATTATGTCTCAACTTGCGGCACAAAACGGTCTTGATAAAGAACTTCTTATGCAATCCAAACCGACTCTCAAAGGTATTCTGAACGGAAGCGACCGAATCAATAATACTCTTACAGAAGATTCGATAAAGAAGATTGCTCTCTTTACGGGATTAAGACCTGAAAGCATAAAATTCTACAACCCTGAAGAAAGCCTGCTTGCATGGCACAATGCGAACAAGGCAACGGTATTGCCGACATACATAGAGGGTGTGGAAAAGTTCCTGAAATCCGGCGGAAGGGATAACCCGTTAAGACTTATGGAATACAGAAGCCCTGAAAATGGAGAAATGCTTACTCGAACAGATTTGACAGGTGTTACTGCCAATACGCCATGGATAACTTCTGCAGGAAGAATTGTTCAGCAAAAAGGTATTGAGAATTACGTTAACGGTATAAAATATTGGTGCGAACATTTTTATAAACCCGGAGAAGAAGTTCCCGTATTTTGGCTGAACGGCGAAGGCCCTGCGATGTATTATGATTTGTTCCTCAAAACAAAAAATGAAATAGCGCAGAAATATCCCGAAGTTGCAAAGAGAATGGTTTGTTCGGAATTATTCGGCGAAGCGGGTGCTTATGATACCGTAAAATTGGTTTCCGATGCCATTGCAATGTCAAGCAACTTTGAGCCATGCGGATTGGTACATAAAGAAATTGCACAAAATTCGGCAGCACTGCCGATTGTAAATAAGACAGGAGGTTTGGTTGAAGGTCTTGAAGAAGGCGTCGATGCCTTTGTTTCGGATTACAGACCGGGTGATTTGGGATTTAACGGCGAAAGTTTCGGTAAGGCCATAAATGAATTTGTGACCGTCTATAAAGATAAAGCCAAATTCGAAAAGATGATGGAAGCACTGTACGGCAAGAATTTTGACTGGGCTGTCAAAGACGGTGCTATGGACCGTTACATGAAACTGATGTCTGATTTGGGAGTTTTGAAAGAAAACGTTAGAAACACATTAATCTAAAATTTATCTATCACAGGGCGGATTTAAATCCGCCTTTTTTATTTGTGTTATTCTTGTTTTATGAATGAAGTTAAGAAAATAGGTTTTTGGGGGTATCCGCACCCTGATGTTACGGAAGAATTGAAAGCGAAATATCCGAACTCCGAATGGATTGATTTGGATATTGATTTTTCTTCTCCGAAAACAAACATTCTGCCCGAAGCCTATTGTAAAATTATCAGAAACATTATTGATAACACTTTGTTTATGAAGCCTGATTTAATCGTTGCTCCGATTGGCAAAGATAAATGCGACAGCGGCTGGTTTGCCTCAAAAGTTTTGTCTGACATGGGGTTTAATGTTATTCAGACGATTTTTGAGGATTTGGAGCCGAAACGTGAGGTAAATATATGCAGAGGCAAGATGCCTTTGTACGACAAGGTTAATACAATAACGAACAACATAATCGAATTTAATCCGCCAAAGTTAGAGCATGCGGTTATCCCGGAAAATAACACATCTGAAAATCCTCTGTTCACCCCCGGGTTTTGGGGTGTTCCGCCTAATGATTTGGAGATATTAAAACTATTCCCCGATACAACGCACGTATATGGCTGGTTAAGATGTGTTGAGGCGGGAACTCCCGCGGATTTGGATTTGGAGATGTATGTAAACCCGAATGTTCCGACCGTTTTTTACTCTCAGGCTTTCTGCTCAAAGGCGCAACTTGCAAAGTATCTTGCGGATAAATACAACGGACTTTACATAGATATTGACGATTATGCGTCAGGCTCAGTTAAGGCAAAAATTGAAGCATTTTTGAGATTAAGATAAACTATTTTTGTTTATTTGCCGCCA
>DBYM01000053.1:10152-10557 GCA_002309875.1 Cyanobacteria bacterium UBA1186 | reverse complement strand
CAACCCTCTGAATAACGGGTGAGGTCTTTCCGGTCTTGACTTGAATTCCGGGTGGAATTGGCATGCAACAAACCAATCAAGGTCGGGAAGTTCAATTATTTCAGAGAGCATTCCGTCGGGTGACATGCCCGAGAATACAAGTCCTGCCTTCTTGAGGGTTTCAATATATTCCGTATTAACCTCGTATCTGTGGCGGTGTCTTTCCGAAATCTTTGCGGAGCCGTATGCTTTATAAGCCTTTGTACCTTTTGCAAGGTGGCAGTCATAAGCACCAAGCCTCATTGTTCCGCCGTAACCCTTGACGTTCTTTTGTTCAAGCATTAAATCCACAACAGGATACGGACTGTTTTCGTCAAACTCCGTTGAGTTTGCGTTTTTCAGTCCTGCAACGTTACGGGCAAATTC
>DBYM01000053.1:9649-10113 GCA_002309875.1 Cyanobacteria bacterium UBA1186 | reverse complement strand
GCGTATTTTATAACGTTAAGTTTCCCTTCAATTCCTCTGATTCCGAAGCCTCCGGGAACAATTACTCCGTCAACGTCAGATAACAATTCCTCACATTTACCCTCATCGACGCAGTCCTCGGAATTAATCCACTTGATTTCGGTTTTAGCATTGATTTCGTATCCGGCATGCTTGATTGATTCGACAACCGAAATATACGCATCGGAAAGTTTTGTATATTTACCCGCAATCCCTATTTTCAGTGTTTTTTCGGGGTGGTTAATCCTTTCAACTAGTTTTCTCCAATTTTCCAAATCGGCTTCACGTTCGGGTGTCTGAAGAAGTTTAAGAACTACGTTCGCAAAATTCTGTTCTTCAAGAGCGAGCGGAACTTCGTAAATACTTTTCATATCACGGCATTCGATAACCGCTTCTTTTGCAACCGAGCAGAAAAGCGCAAGTTTGTCTTTTTCGGTTTTCGGAAT
>DBYM01000053.1:4094-9571 GCA_002309875.1 Cyanobacteria bacterium UBA1186 | reverse complement strand
CCCGAGGTCGGAAGGTAAGGAAGAAGCGTACAATGAATGTTTATTGCGTTTCCGATTCCGACTTCCGTTTTGAATTGGCGGATTGATTCAATAAAAGGCAGACTTTCGATGTCACCTACTGTTCCGCCGATTTCTATTATCTGAAAATCAGGTTTGAAATGTTTCTGAGCCTTAACAAGACGCGATTTTATTTCGTTTGTGATGTGCGGAATTACCTGCACCGTTGCGCCAAGATAGTCGCCTTTGCGCTCTTTCTGGATAACGGTCTGATAAACGCTTCCCGAGGTAACGTTGCTTATTTGCGAAAAGTTTGTGTCAATAAATCTTTCATAGTGTCCCAAATCGAGGTCGGTTTCGGCGCCGTCATCGGTTACAAATACTTCGCCGTGCTGGAAAGGACTCATCGTTCCCGGGTCAACGTTTATATACGGGTCAAATTTCTGTATGGCAACGGAAAATCCTCTTGCTCTCAGAAGTTTACCGAGAGATGCTCCGATTATTCCTTTTCCAAGAGAACTTACAACACCGCCCGTTATAAAAATATACTTTGTCATAGTTGAAACCTTTCTCTCTCCGGCCTTACAAGGGGAAGGCGGATAACCCCGCTTAACACATAAAAAAGAGGGTAGAAAGCCCTCTTTTATTAATCCTTAGTTTATTTTCGGAACTCTGAAAAAACCGTTTTCTTCATACGGAGCGTTTTTCATAAGTTCTTCTTTTGTCTGCTCGTAGAAGACCTTGTCCTCTCTCATAACGTTCACAAAGTCTATTGCGTGAGCCATCGGTTCAACGTTGGAGGTATCAACCTCGTTCATCGCATCGACGTGTTTGAGAACGTCACCGAGTTGTTTTGTGTATTTTTCCTTTTCCTCTTCAGTAAGTTCTAATCTCGCAAGTTTTGCAACATGCTCAACATCTTTAATTGTTATCATAATTCAATACTCCAATACGGGAATCATGATAACACAAAAAGTTTTGTTTTGAAAATATTACACGGGGTTATCGAGTGTAAAAATTAACAAACTGTTCCTGCATGCCTGAGTTCTGAAACTTGAAATTATGCAAAATTTCATCATTTCGGTCTTTCTTTTTGTATCTTCAATTACGAGCAGATTTTTCTCTTCTTTTACCTGATAATTCATTCACTTTCTCCTTATATAGTTCCTGTATATTCTTTTCTTATTACGACGTTATAGTCCTCGAAATCATAATCCGCGAGCAGTGCATTAAGCGAATCGAGTTTGATATCACGGACAAAGCAGTTTTCTTCGTTATCCCATTTGTAAAGGTGATAATATCTGTCCATATAATATCCCGTTTCAACGGAACTGCTGAACTTGTTTTTAATCGTTATGACAACCGTTGCAATGTTGCCCGAATTTCCGCTAAACCCCGGATATTTATATTTTTGGGCATATTCTTTTCTCATATTCAGAAATGCCGCTGCCTGAACTTTGTTATCCACAACCGAACGGTCTGCGTTGATTAACTGAAGTTTTATTACTTCATCGTCAATATTGAATACCTTTTTGGTTTTAACGGGTGAAGTCGGTTTACTTTCAATCACGGTATAACTTCCGTCTTTGTCTATGGAAACAATGTTCT
The DNA here is from genome assembly GCA_002309875.1 of Cyanobacteria bacterium UBA1186. Classification (GTDB taxonomy): domain Bacteria; phylum Cyanobacteriota; class Vampirovibrionia; order Gastranaerophilales; family Gastranaerophilaceae; genus CAG-196. Next base: position 7,966 of record DBYM01000053.1, on the reverse strand, counting down.
CGTTTTTCTCGAGACCTTTTTCCGTAACCCTGTAATATGTGTTATTCCTCTTATCAAGTCTGAAATTCGGATTATGAGTCTTAACGTACAAAGGCTCATCTTCGGTCTTTTTGTCCTTATAGCGAAGTTCGTTATCTCTCAGTATCTGATTGATAATGTAAAACTTCAGAAGTTGGTTAATATTGGAATTAGACTGTTCTTCTTTCTGTTTCAGTTTCTCTTTGACATCAAAAATATCATCGGTACGCATTCTTGCGGACTCTGTCAGTTCCTTTTGCAGTCCCAATATTATGTTGTCGGCATAATTGGTCGCAATACGGCTGTTCAACAACTTGTAGTATGTGTTTGCCATAATATTCTCTCTCCAAATCTGTTTGTGTATATATAAAGTATATACCGAATTAAAAATTGCCTTTTCTGTTATAATTCGTTAAGAATTGTTAAGAAACAGGGCGGGAAAGGTTTAAAAAAATCCGCCTGCAGAGGGCAGAGTGCTATATACTTTTCACTTCCTTTGTTATAGAATTAGNNGGGGTAAATATAAGGGGATAAATATAGTTAAGGGAGCCGTTTAATTATGAAATTACACAACTCATACACAAATCAGATTGAAGAGTTTAATACAATAGAGCCGAACAAGGTCAAGATGTACGTTTGCGGACCTACGGTTTATGACAATGCGCACCTCGGGCATGCAAGGTGCTATATAACATGGGACGTTTTATACAGATATCTGAAATTTAAAGGATATGACGTCACTTATTGCAGAAACGTAACCGATGTTGACGATAAAATCCTTAAAAAAGCCGAAAAAGAAGGCAAAACTCCCGAAGAAGTTTCAAGATATTGGTACGGAAAATTTACCGAATCAATGAAGGCTCTGAATAATTTACAGCCTGACATTGAGCCTTTTGCGACAAAAACTTTGGGCGAAATGATTGCGATAAACAAAGATTTGATTAATAAAGGATATGCTTATGAAGTAAACGGAGATGTGTATTTCAGGGTTAAAAAATTCCCGAGATACGGATATCTTTCAAAGCAGCCGATTGATAAACTTGAAAGCGGTGCGAGAATTGAGGTCGGAGAACAAAAAGAAGACCCGCTCGATTTTGCACTTTGGAAAAGCGACCCGAAATTCGGATACAATTCACCATGGGGAGTCGGACGTCCGGGGTGGCATATCGAATGCTCCGCAATGAGCCGCAAGCACTTGGGCAAAACCATTGATATTCACGCAGGCGGTGCGGATTTGATTTTCCCTCACCACGAAAACGAGATTGCCCAATCGGAATGTGCAAACGGGTGTAAGTTCGTAAACTATTGGCTTCACAACGGTTTTGTTACCATAAATAACGAAAAGATGTCAAAATCTCTCGGTAATTTCTTAACCATAGACGAACTTCTCAAACATTATGATGCGAACACAATAAGGTTCTTTATTCTGACAAATCATTACAGAATGCCCGTTGAGTTCTCAGATGAGGCGCTCACTTCGGCTTCAAACGGGGTTAAAAGAATGCTTAATGCCAAAAGAACGAAGATTGACAAAGGTTTGGATATTACAAAGTTTGACGAATACAAAGAATTTGTTGATGCGATGGACGATGACCTGAACACTTCAAAGGCCCTTGCCGTTTTGTTTGATTTGGCAAACAAAGCCAATAAGGGTGTTGATTATGCGTTCACTCTGCTTTACAAATTGGCAACAACTCTCGGTTTTACGTTTGAAAAGGCTTCTCTTAGCGAGGAGGAACTGAAAGCAAAACTTGAGGAAATCAGCGCCGAACTCGGTGAAAATTATTCAAGCATGGAGGCTCTGATTGCAAAACGTAAGGAAGCCCGTGATGCAAAGAATTGGGATATTGCGGATAAGATAAGAATAGCACTTGATAAGGCGGGAATTGTTTTGAAAGATTCCAAGGAAGGTACGGTTTGGGAATTAAAATCGTAAGATTTTTAGTCAGTGTTTTAATGTTCGGAATCCTTGCCGTAAATCCCGTTTTTTCGGCAGGCGTAAGTGACGTTGTCCGTGTCGGGATTACGGATAACAAGTTTCAGAACGTTTTGCGTCAGCAGGTTGTGGTATATTCCACCGCAGACTGCGATATATGCGACAAGGCAAGCCGTCAGATTCTGCTTCACGTGCCTGCGGAAACGAATATTACGGTTTCAAATCTGCTTTCCGGCATGGAGGTTATAGTTGGCGAACAATCCGCAACCCTGAGGGATTTTGTAATTGTCTGCCCGGAAGGTCTGATGGGTGTCAGAGATTTGAAGCGAAAAGGGATTCAGGCGCTTTATCACGGTGCGTTTGAATTTGTTCAGAAGCCCGACCACAAAGGATTTTATCTCGTAAATCTTGTGGAAATTCAGGATTATCTTAAAGGTGTTGTTCCGAATGAAATGCCCGTAAGATTTGGTCTTGAGGCACTAAAGGCACAAACGGTTGCGGCAAGGAATTATGTGCTTTCCCCGAGAACGCAGGCTTATGAAGAGTTTGACGTTGTTGACAGTGTCGCAAGTCAGGTGTATTTCGGTGCAAATACGGAGGACGACGTTGCAACACGTGCCGTTATGGAAACGGAAGGTATTCTCGCCCTGTACGACAACGAGCCTATTCTGACTCTTTACAGTTCTACTGCGGGAGGTTATACCGAGAGTTATTCGAATGCGTTTTCGGATAACAAAACCAAAGCATTTCCCGCCGCTCCGAGACCTTATTTGACGGCAGTTCCGGACAAGGAAGAATTTGAGCCCGTTGATACGGAAGAAAAGGCAAAAGAGTTTTACGGCTCCAAAATACCTTCTTATGACGTGGAATCACCTTATTACAGATGGCAGAAAACCTGGGCGGTCGGCGAATTGGAAAATGTTCTGAAGCAGACTCTTGTTTCACAATCCAAGACGGGTTTTGTTTACCCTGCCTTTAAACAGGGCGACGAACTCGGCAAAATCAGAGATATTAAGGTTATGAAACGCGGAATTTCAGGCAAGATTATGGAACTTGAAATTATGACAACCAAAGGCTGTTACAGGATTTCAAAAGAACTTGTGATTAGAAGAGTGTTCCAAAAAGACGGAATTTCGCTTCCGAGTGCCAACGTTGTTTTTGAAAAAGCGGTGGACGGTTACGGAAATATTACCGATGTAACCGCATACGGAGGCGGTTTCGGACATGGTGTCGGAATGAGCCAATTCGGTGCGGGATATATGGCAACCAAACTCAATCAGCCTTATTACAACATTCTGAGGCACTATTACAAAGGAATTTCTTTGGGTACAAAGCCCGTTGATGTTTATATGGAGGAGGTTGAGCAAACCTTCTGGGCTCCTATCGGAAGGGGTAAAATCGTTACGCTCGGGCATCTCGGCTCAGTTATCGACGTTATGATAAACGGTAAAAAACATACGTTTAATATGGGGCGGGGTTTGTTCCGTAAAGAGGCGGATATTGATATTTCGAGGTTTATTGAGGACGGAAAGAACACAATTGTCTTTTATCCCTCAATAATGCCTTATAAGGTTTATGTGGAAATAGTTGAAAAATATGTTGAACGTGAAAAGCCCGAAAAGGCTGAAAATATTGAAAGCACCGAGGAGGAGGAGTAATTGAACGCTTTGAAAGATGAAACTCCCGGAGTATTAAAAGCGGCATGGCTTATAGCCATGGTGACAATTGCGAGCAAACTGATGGGCTTTGTCCGTGACATGGTTGTGGCTAATTTTTATGGCGCAACAATGGTTTCGGACGCTTATTTTTACGCACTTCAGATTCCTTCGCTTGCAATAATCATATTGGGCGGAGTCGGCGGGCCGTTTCACAGTGCTGCGGTTGCGGTGTTTTCAAAACTTTTGGGCGATGACTATTC
>DBYM01000053.1:2832-4038 GCA_002309875.1 Cyanobacteria bacterium UBA1186 | reverse complement strand
CTTGCGGTTGCGGGATTTTTCTTTGCGGACAAAATTATGGGACTGATTATATCAGCAGGCTCTCCCGAGTTGATTTCTCTTGCGACGACGCATTTTAAAATCATGTCCCCGATAATACTGATTGGCGGAATTATCGGAATTTTTTACGGGCTTTTGGTTACGCACAGACAGTATATTCTGCCCAATCTTTCTCCGATGGTTTTGAGTCTTGTCGTTATTACGGGAATCTGCCTTGCCCGAAACGATAATTCGGGTTATGTTCTTGCCACTGCAACCCTTGTCGGTGCGTGCTGTCAGTTGCTTATGCAGTTCCCGAAACTCAGACAAATCGGATACAGAATCAGGCCGAATCTTTTGATGGTTAATAACCCAGAGTTTAAGAATATTCTTGAACTTCTCTTCCCTGCAATATTGAGTTCCACAATCGGTCAGATAGGGATTTATATTGATATGTTCTTTGCTTCGCACTTGCAGGAAGGCGCCTGGACTTCGGTCGTGTTCGCAAACAGGGTGTTCCAATTCCCGGTAGGGATTTTGGTTACGGCATTTTTAGTTCCTTTGTTCCCGATATTCTCACGTCTTGCGGGACAGGGAGAGGGTAAATATCAGGATATACGTGATTACTTCAATAAAGGTGTCGGAGTTTTGTTCTTTGCCTCTATTCCGATGATTATTCTTATTATGACTCTTGCCAAAGACGGAATTTCGCTTGTGTTTGAAAGAGGTGCGTTCAATTCAGATGCGGTTATTATGGTTACGGAAGCCTTGTGTTTCCTGAGTTTTTCAATCCTTCCTTATGTGTTCAGAGATTCGATTACGAGAGTTTATTATGCGTTTAACGATTCCAAAACCCCGTTTATGATTGCTCTGTTTGCAATTCTTCTCAAAGCGTTTCTGAATTGGCTTTTAATTCTGAAACTCGATATGGGAATTGCGGGAATCACGCTTTCGACTTCGTGCGTAACTCTGTTCAACGCAACAGTTCTCGGACTTTTCATTTACAAAAAAATACGGCTCGATTACAAACCGCTGTTTGTTAATTTCGGGAAAATGCTTCTTGCGGGCGGAATAACGCTTGTTGTTTGTTTTATGGCGGGCGAATGGTTTAATAATATTCACCTTGCGAAGTATGTGTTTGAAGCGGCAAAAATTGCGTCGGTCGGAACACTCTGCCTTGTGCTTTATTCGGGGCTCAATCTTTTGTTT
>DBYM01000053.1:0-2793 GCA_002309875.1 Cyanobacteria bacterium UBA1186 | reverse complement strand
TTGAATAAATGTAAATCACCCCAATGAGAGTTAATGTTGGACAGGCATGTTCAATTTGTTGGCTGCAATCTCCCCTTATGAGGGGAGATACAGAGGGGTGCTTGTTTCTATTATCGCAGGCACCCACCCCCTGCCCTCCCTCATTAGGGAGGGAGAAGAATTACCCTACCCCCTCCCTCACAAAGGTCATTTTGTCGGGGCGGGGGGAACATAAGTCTGCAGATAAACAGGCTGAAGAAAAGGTTTGAATAAATGTTAAGAACTTGATTTATCTTGCTGGATATACTAAAATAGCAGTACGTTAGAGAGGAAATTTGGGTATTTTATATGAAAAAAGCGTTGCTTATAGCGTCGATACTGTTTATTGCCGTAATTTCGACCGCTTGTATTAACAATATTGCCGTACAGGAACTTAACAACAAAGCCGCAGAATATATGCAGAAGGGTGATTATGAGGCTGCCATGAATCGTCTTCAGGCAAGCATCGACCTTGATTCAACCATGTACGAAACATACTACAACCTCGGTATTGCGGCCACAAACGCAAAGAAATACGACGTCGCAATCGAGGCCTTTGAAAACGGTATAAAACTCAAACCCGAGCACGCAAATTTCTATTATTCTCTCGGTGTTGCACAATCAACTTATGCGGACACTTTAACGGAAGAAACTTATTATGATTATGACAAAGACGAAACCGTAACAAGAGAGGTTACGGAGCAGGATAAGGCTAAGGCTGAAGGGCTTAAGGTGCTTGCGGTTGACAATCTGAACAAGTATCTTGAACTCAACCCGAAGGCTGAAGACAGAGAAACTGTTGAAAATTTAATCAAGGATTGCAGCGGCGAAACTCAGGAAGAGCCTGAAAAACAGATATTGCTTGAAGGCTAGGGAGATATAGGAGTAAAAACGGGTGTTCTCCTCTCATTCACAAATCATCTGCACGATATTCGGTGTGCATATATATTTTTACGGCGTAATACTTGCGCTCGCAATCGTTGCGGGAACTTTGTTTTCCGAGTATGCGGGAGGTAAATTCTTCGGACTGAAAAAAGAAACAATTATCGACTTAGCCCCTTATGTCATAATTTTCGGGATCATAGGCGCAAGGCTCTATTACTGTTTTCTTGATTACGATTTTTACTTCAGGTTTCCGACCGAGATCCTCGCAATAAGGCATGGCGGAATTTCAATCCACGGTGCGATTTTGGGCGGATTTGCAGGCCTGCTTATATTTGCAAAAAGACACAAACTTTCATGGCTTAAACTCTCTGACGTTTCCGTTCTCGGGCTTTCTCTCGGTCAGGCAATCGGAAGATGGGGGAATTTCTTCAACTCCGAAGCCTTCGGACGGCCGACCAATCTGCCGTGGAAACTTTATATTGCCCCGCAGTACAGGCCCGTTCCATACGAGGGTTACGAATATTTTCACCCTGCGTTTTTGTACGAAAGTATTTTGGATTTGGCGATTTTCGGAATTTTGTTCTGGTATATGAAATCCAAAAAAGAGCGCAAAGACGGAAATATGGCGTTTTTGTACCTGATACTCTATTCTGTTGCGAGAATTTTCGTCGAGTGCTGCCGAATAGACAGCGTTCTTTACATTCACGGTATTCCTGTTGCAATAATAATCTCTGCGGGTATAATATTCTTAGCATTGTTAGGTTTGATACTTAATAATTACTGCTTAAAAAAAGGATAGAAATGAAAGCTGTTTTATATTACGGGCCGCAGAATATAAAGTATGAAGAAACATCGATTAAACCTTTGGCTAAGGGTGAAATACTTGTGAAAATTGATTCTGCGCTCACCTGCGGAACAGATGTCAAAACGTACAGACGGGGACACCCCGTTTTGATTAAACAAATTCCGTCGGGTTTCGGACACGAATTTTCGGGAGTTGTCGAAAAAATCTCCGAAGGAGTGGATAACGTAAAGGTCGGAGACAGAGTTGTATGTGCAAATTCCGCTCCCTGCGGCGAATGTTTCTATTGCAAACGGGGAGAATACAACCTCTGCGAGAATCTTGACCTGCTGAACGGTGCCTATGCCGAATATATCGTTGTTCCGGAAAGAATCGTAAAGAAAAACACGCTTATTGTGCCGAAGAAAACACCGCTTTACAAGGCTGCTTTCTGCGAGCCTTTGGCAAACGTTGTTCACGGAGCGGAAAGAACGAATATCAAAGAAGGTCAGACCGTCGGGATAATAGGAATAGGACCAATCGGGCTGATGTTTGCAAGAATTGCGAAACTCAAAGGCGCAAGGGTTATTGCGGCAGGCAGAAATCCGATTAAACTCCGTCTTGCGGAAGAATTTGCACAGGCTGACGAGATTGTGGATTTGAAAAAATATCCGAATCCCGAAAAGATTTTCAAAGAATTTTCGGACGAAGGGAAGGGGCTCGACGTCATTGTTGAGTGTGTCGGACTGCCCGAAATATGGGAAAGAGCGTTTTCCTGCGTGCGTCCCGGAGGAACGGTGCATTTCTTTGGCGGGTGTAAATCAGGTACAAAGGTAACTTTTGACGCCACAAAGATGCACTACGGCGACATAAAACTGATGAGTGTTTTCCACCACACTCCGAAATACTTCAGAGAGGCGCTTGATTTAATTGTTTCGGGAAAAATTGATGTTGATAAACTGATTACGGATACTTTACCTCTTGAAAAAGTCGAATACGCAATGGAACAGCATATTGCGGGTAATGCGATTAAATTCCTGATAAAGCCTTAGTGACTAGTGATTAGTGAATAGTGAATAGTGATTAGTGATTAGTGAGTAGCATTTCCC
>DBYM01000032.1:8169-19103 GCA_002309875.1 Cyanobacteria bacterium UBA1186 | reverse complement strand
ACACAATTGTTACATTTCGTTACAAAAAAGCGGGGTTTGGAAAATCCAAACCCCGCTCAAACCATTGTTATATCTATTCTTCAGATGTTTCATCAGCCTCTTCGACGTTTTCTTCTTCCTCTTGGATATCTTCTTCGTCATAAGCCTGCTGGTTCATTTCTTCTTCTATTTCTTCCTGAATTTCTTCCGAATCTACAACATTATCAGTTTCGTCTTCGGTGTCATCATTGTAATCATAGTTAGAAGTATTTGCACCTTCCTCATTTTCCATTTGCGAAACAGATTTAATATCAATTTTCCAGCCGGTTAATCTGTGTGCAAGTCTTACATTCTGACCTTCTCTTCCGATTGCAAGTGACAATTGGTCATCAGGAACTACAACAAGAGCATCTTTTGTTTCTTCATCATCTGTCATAATATCTACAGAAACAACCCTCGCCGGAGATATAGCATTTACAATGTATTCAACGGGGTCAGGAGACCACCTTACTATATCAATTTTTTCATTCTTTAATTCGCCTACAATAGTCTGAATTCTTGATCCTCTAGGTCCTATGCAGGCTCCGACGGAATCAACCTCAGGGTCATTTGACCAGACTGCTATTTTAGTTCTGAAACCTGCTTCACGTGCAATTGATTTAATTTCAACAATACCGTCTTCAATTTCAGGAACTTCAAGTTCAAACAATTCTCTTACAATTTCTGCGTGTGCATGAGATACGATAACCTGAGGTAGTCTGTTTGTTTCTTTTACGTTTAAAACAAAAACTCTGATTCTGTTTCCGGGTTTATAGTATTCTCTCGGGATTTGTTCTCTTTGCGGCATAATTGCATCAGTTTTACCGATGTTTACTATAACGTTTCTGTTTTCAACACGTTGTATTATACCTGTTGTCAAAGTCCCTTTTTTATCCATAAATTCATTCAAAATATTATTTCTTTCAGCATCGCGGATACGCTGCGTAATAACCTGTTTTGCTGCCTGTGCCGCTATTCTGCCGAATTGATCCGGAGTTACTTCAATCTTAACTTCGTCATCAACTTCAACTTCGTCATCAATTTCCTGTGCTTCTTTTAAAGAAATTTGTGTATCAGGGTCTTCAACATCTTTTACAACAACCTTTGTTGAAAATACGCCGATTTCACCGGTTTGCTCGTCAAGAATTGCTTCAATATTTGCGGCTTCTTTAACGTGCATATGTTTCTTATATGCTGCAACCATAGCATCGCAAAGAGATGCAATTAACACTTCTTTCGATATTCCGCGTTCTCTTTCAAGCTCCTCGCAAGCTTCAAATAATGCTGTTCCGATTTTAATCATTTTATTATTTCCTTTCTAATCTATATATAATTTTGCTGATTTAATATTTTCTTTCGGTATTTTTAACTCGTTTCCGTCGTCAAATCTGAAAAACGTTAAACCTTCATTGTCGTCCCAATCTATGATTTCTCCTTTAAAAATTATTTCAGTTTCGCCTTGAAGCGGCTCTTTGAGTTTTAAACTTATTCTGCGCCCTTTAAATATGTAGAACTCCTTGTCTGACTTAAATTTTCTTTCTAACCCGGGCGAAGAAACCTCTAAGTAATATTTGACAGGTATAAGTTCGTCGAGAAAGTCATTAAGGCTTCTTGTTACGTTTTCGCAGTCATCAAGAGTAACGTCTTTATCTTTTGAATAAAGATATATTCTTAAAAACCAGCGGTGATTTTCCTTTATAAACTCAATTTCAATAGGAATATATCCAAACCGCATAGCAGTATTTTCAATGATAGGCGTAATCTTTTCTAAAATCTCAAATCTGTTAATATCCTGTTTCATACTACTCCTTGTTAAGTTTGGAGATATAATTTTCGCTTCTTATATAAAAAAAGAACGGGAAATAATCCGTTCTTTTTTACAAAGAAACAATCTATGGTCACAGTATAACAAATAAATATCCATTTGTAAATTCTTTTATTACTTTGTGTTACAATTTAGATACTAGCTTAAATGAGGATAAATTAATGACTGAACAAGTAAAAGAACCTGTTTCCGCAAAGGAAACTATAAGACAAACAAGAATGCAAAAATTAGCAGAATTGGCTGATAAGGGTGTAAATCCTTATCCTTATGTTTTTGATACCGATGCGAAGGCTGCTGATTTACAGGAAAAGTATAAAGATTTACCTGCAGGAGAAGAAACTCAGGATTTCTATTCGGTAGCAGGTCGTGTAATGGCAATCAGAAACAGCGGAATGTTTATTGATTTAATGGATACTTCGGGAAAAATCCAAATATTTTCACATAAGGATAATATTTCTTCCGAGCAAATGCAGATTTTAAAATTGGTTGACATTGGTGATATAGTTGGTTTTCATGGTTCAATAAGAAGAACTCCGAGAGGTGAATTATCAATCAAAGCAAAAGATTTGAAAATGCTTTCCAAGTCTTTACTCCCGCTTCCGAATAAGCAGATAAGTGAGGAAAAATTAGAGCAAATAAAATCACACCATACGATGTCAGATACTGAAACAAAGTACAGACAAAGATACTTAGACCTGATTGTCAATGAATCAACACGTGATACTTTAAGAAAAAGAAGTTTAATAATACAAAAAGTGCGCGAGTACTTATTCAAACAGGGTTTTATAGAGGTTGAAACTCCTATGCTTCACACACAGGCGTCGGGCGCTAATGCAAGACCGTTTATAACTCACCACAATGCATTAGATATGGATTTAACATTAAGAATTGCGCCTGAGTTGCACTTAAAAAGGCTTATGGTCGGCGGATTGAATGATAAAATTTTTGAACTTTCAAGGTGTTTCAGAAACGAAGGAATAGATACAAGGCACAATCCTGAATTTACAATGATTGAATTATATCAGTCTTTTGTCGATTATAATGAAATGATGGCGTTAACGGAAAACCTTGTCGCTTATGTTGCACAAGAGGTTTTGGGAACAACAAAAATACAATATGGTGACAATGAAATTGATTTGACTCCGCCTTGGGACAGAAAAACTATGATTGGGGCAATAAAGGAAGCAACAGGTGTTGATTTCGGTGAATTCTTTACTTCTGAAGAAGCGTATGAAAAAGCAAGAGAAATGCACGTTGAAGTTGATGAAGCCATGAATTGGGGACAAATTATTGATGCTGTATTTGAGGAAAAGGTTGAGCCGACACTCATTCAGCCTGTACACATAATTGATTATCCGAGAGAAATTTCTCCGTTGGCAAAAGTACACAGAGATAACGAACGTTTAACTGAAAGGTTTGAAACAAGAGTTAACGGGTGGGAGATTGCAAATGCGTTCTCCGAATTGACAGATCCGATTGACCAGCGTCATCGCTTTGAAGCACAGGCTCTTGCAAAAGCCAATGGCGACGAAGAGGCTATGGAAATTGATGAAGACTATATCACGGCTTTGGAATACGGACTCGCTCCGACCGGCGGTATGGGTATGGGAATCGACAGATTGGTTATGCTTTTAACTAATTCTCCTACAATAAGGGACGTAATTGCATTTCCGACACTGAAAAAACAGGAATCTTAAGATAAAGGCGGGTGATTGCTCGCCTTTTTAATAATTATGAAAGAAATTGATTTTTTAGAAATAATAAAACGAATAACGGGTAGCGGTTTTATCGGTGACGATTGTGCGTATTTACCCGAATCAGGAATAGTTATTACTCAGGATAATTTTCTTGAAAACGTACACTTCAAACGGGAATGGGCAACCCCATACCAAATCGGGTATAAGGCTGCCGCTGTTAATATTAGTGATATACTTGCCTCAGGAGCAAAACCGGCATATTTAACGGTCGGGCTGTCACTCCCCGATGTAAGTAATGAGGTTATTTCTGAATTATACAGAGGTATCTCCGCAGGCTCTTATGGTGCTGAAGTTATTGGCGGTGATATAACAGGCGGGGATAAAATATTTATTTCAATCGCTGCAGTCGGTAAAACAGAGGGAAGAAAAATTTCATCAAGGAAAAATGCCAAAGCAGGCTATGTAGTTATTACTCAGGGAAAATATGGACAAAGTGCTCAGGGCTTAGAAGAATTAAAAAATGGTTATAAAGATTCAGAATCAATAAGGGCACATTTGGAGCCAAAATTAGAGCCGCAATTCTCAGAGAATATATCAAGTCAAATCGAAGTTGATTATGCAATGATGGACACATCAGACGGCTTAGCTGACGCATTATTTAAGATTGCTCAGGCAAGTAACGTTACTATTGAGGCTGAAAATATCGAAGGGATATTTGGCTCTGAGGACTATCATTTGGTCGCAGCAGTTCCCGAAGATTTCTTAAAATACATTGATAATTTTTATATTGCAGGAAAAGTAACTGATTATAAGGGATATTATCTGAATATTAATAATAAAAAATATACTGAATATAATCAACTTAATACTTATAATCATTTTTCGAAATAGACACAAATCTAACTAAAAAATTCAATGTAATTGCTCCGTAAAAATCTTATATTGTTACTGATATGAATAAAATATTAATTAAAATATCGGTAATAGTCCTGCTGTTTATCCCGGGTATATTTTCCTGCACGTATGCTTCTAATAAAACTCAATCGGCAGAAATTTCCAAGATTGAAAATGATATTTACGGATTTGATTATATTAATGATGAATTATCCGACAGGCTCTCGCGTCTTGAAAAAAGCATCTATGGCAAGCCTTCAACGGGTGATATAGGTACAAGAATAAAAAGGCTTGCGGCTGATATTTCTGCTGATCAAATAGGTTTGGAAATTACTCCTTCTGAAGATACATTTAATGAAGAAAATGAACTTGCTGACAATACGGTTGATTATCCTATTGTAGATGATATTGAGATGAAATTGTTTAACCAAACATATAAAAACAGGGATTTTCATACACGCATAGTTACAATAGAAAGAAAATTATTTGGCAAAATTTATGATATTGACGATTATTCAACACGTATGGACAGAATTAAATCCAAAATGATGCCGGAAACAATTGCTTCGGAGAATAACAGGTATAATTATTCTGATGACTACATTAATTCCGAAACCCTCAGTGGTTTAAATTCAAACAGATACAGCGGCAGAAGACCTTTTGGCCAAAGAAATTACACCCGTCCGTATGCAAATTACGGAAATTATGACATACCTGACGGTGATATTGAGGAAGAACTCGCTCAACTGGAATATGACGCCTTTGGTACCGAATTTTCGAATGAGGATACAAAATCAAGAATAAAAAGGCTTAAAAGTGCAAATAAAGCACATAAAAGTTCAAGCAGATATGATTCGCAGAAGTTTCAGCAAAGAATGTCTGCCGCTATGGAAATTGGGGCAATGATACTGATGATACTTGCTATGGTGCTTTAGTTCCCTGTATTCCCTTTAATAATATCCGAAACCCAGGGGATATAACTGAAATATCCGAGGGCTGAAGTTATAGCCAAATACAATATAATCGATGATGTTAAAATCTGTATAATCGACAGGCCGAAGGCGATAGGTATCGGCATATTTAAAAGATATGGTATTGCGTTAATAAGCGGTATTCTGTATAAGATAACATACAGCATTTGCCCGAGCACAGAAAGCAGAAAGAAACATATTGAAAGAAATATTGATTGTAAAATATGATACATTAAAAACGGAGTGACGTGCTTTTTGCAAACGGCCGCAACTATCAGCCATACAAAGCCGACTCCGCCTGCTGTCAGGTAACTTGCTGCTGAGAGTATTCTTTCTATCGGGTATGGCTCGTTATGCAACTAAATCTCCTTTCCTTGCTTCTTCAATATAATCTTCAAGCACCTGTATAAATACTAGTTTGTATTCATCATTCTCAGGTCTCAAATGTTCAGCTGCTCTATATGAATATAATGCACGTTCAGGCTCGTTGTTCATAAAGCACAGGTTTGCCATCAACACATAGATACTCGGGTCAAGTTTATTAATCTTCAAAGCCTCTTTGTATTGCTGCTCCGCTTCTTTAAACATTTTAAGATTTGAGTACAGGTTCCCGAGCAAAATATAAGCATTTGCTTCGGCAGGCTGCAACTCAATGGCCTTTTTGTATAATTCAATTGCTTCATCAAAGTCTTTAAAGTCGGACTTTGCTATAGCATAGCAAATATATGCCTTATAGTTATCTCCGTTCAGTGCAATTGCTTTATCAAAGTATTTGTAGCACTCCTCTTTATCTTTCTTTACCGCTAATGTGTTTGCAATGCATAAAGCAACTGTTTTATTATCAGGAGCGAGTTCAAATACTTTTTTGTAATAATCTAATGCCCCGTCATAATCAAAGAGTTTGTAACTTACATTACCAAGGTCAATAAGGGCTGTTAAGTTATTGGGATCAATGGAAAGAGTCTTTTCATAATATGCTCTTGCTTCAACAAAGTCCTCAAAATCGTGGTATAAGAGTGCAATCGCATTATAGACTTCAGGCTCTTTTGAATTAAAATCCAATGTACGTGAATAGAAATGCAGTGCCTTTGAGAAGTTCTTCATTTCGGCGTATGTGTTACCGAGGTTAAAATAAACCATATAATCGCTCGGATTAACAAGCATAGCATCATTGAAGTATTTTAATGCTTTTCTGTATTCTTTTGCATAAAACCAAATACTGCCCAAATTTAACAGAGCCTGCATATCTTTTGGGTCAATATCAAGCAGACTTTCGTAAACCGATATAACTTTTTCATATTGATTATCCAAAGCATAATACTTGGCCAAATCGTGATAATTAGCCGTATTTGAAGGTTCAATAGCCATTTTTAAAACAATTTGCTGAATAGCTTTATCAATTTCTTTCTTGTCCATATCACTTACTCTCTATTATTTGTAAACAGTATATTCTTCAGATTCTTTTAGCCAGGTTTCACGCGGAATACTGTATGCATGATTCCAAAATTTTTCTATTGCATAGGCGTCTCTGTCGTCCTGATGAAGAATGTGTACAACGACATCACCGTAGTCAATCAGATTCCATCTGTTTTTTGCATCATTTTCACGGCCAATGGGCAAGCGTGAAAAGGTTTGTTTGAGTTTATCGGTCAGGTTTTCCGTTAAAGCCTTAACCTGAGTGTTTGTCTGTGCAGAACATATAACAAAATAGTCAGCAAAAGAAGAAACGTTGCTGATATTTAAAATTGAAATGTCCTTTGCAATTTTATCATCTAAAAAACGTGCAATTATACAAGCCATTTTATATGATGTAATTTTATCCGTCATCTAGTCCTCTATCTGCTCAACCCTTCTTTGGTGTCTTCCGCCTTCAAACTCTGTTTTTAGCCATGTGTCAACAATATCTAAGGCCAAGCCCGTTCCCGTAATTCTTTCGCCAAGGCACAGAACGTTAGAATTGTTATGCATTCTCGTCATACGAGCCGTAAACGCGTCTGTACAGTGAGATGCTCTGATTCCTTTAAACCGGTTGGCAGTTATTGACATTCCAATCCCTGTTCCGCATACCAAAATTGCTCTGCAATTTGTTTTTAAAACCTCATTAACCGCATTTTTTGCAATTATCGGATAATCGCAGGAGTCTTTTGAATAACAACCGATATCAACAACATCATAATCTGCCTGAAGGTGTTTTATGATTTCACCTTTAAGCATAAATCCGCCGTGATCTGAACCTATAATTATTCTTTCTGTCAAAACTTCTCCCTTATCAGTTAATTATAGCACATAGCCCATTAAGTAATCCCATACATATGGATTATTTTAATGCACAAGTCATGTCCGCTTCTATGCAAACTTTTCCGTCAACCGTGCCAATTGCGTGAGATTTGCTGATAGCCCCTTTGGACTTTAAAAGTTCAACATACATTTCAAACTTGTCGCCCGGTCTTACTATATTTTTGAATCGTACATTATCAGCACCTGCAAACAAGGTTAATTTGCCTTTATATTCAGGTAAACACATTAATAAGGGAGCAGAACACTGAGCCAATGCTTCCAATTGTAAAACCCCAGGCATTATCGGATTGTTCGGGAAGTGCCCCTGGAAAAACGGCTCATTCATAGTCAGGTTTTTATAACCTTTTGCATATTTCCCCGGGATACACTCGGTTATTCTATCAACCAATAGAAACGGGTACCTGTGCGGAATCATTTCCATGATTTGCATAACATCAAATGATAAAGTTTCTTCTGTCATTTACATATCTCCTAAACTTTTACTAATTTGTTCTTTAAATCGTGTGCCACTTTTGTGTGAACGGTGTGACCGGCCTCTTTTACCAATATCTGAACTCTCATATTCAGAGGAGAAACTCCCGTTAAATATAAATCGCCAAATAAATCTAATATCTTATGTTTAATCGGCTCGTGAGTTGAGCGTAATTTAGTTGTATAGCCTACGTCCTGTAATCCTACTGTATTATCAATATTAACTCCCTTAGCAAACCCTAAAGACTGATATTTTTTCAAATCCTTATAGAAACCAAATGTCCTTGCCTCGATAATTTCATCAAGATTTTTTAAATCAACACTGATCCAACGTCTTGTTAAGTCAGGGTGATCATAATTTACCGAATATGTAATATTGAGTTCCTTGTCCGGTAAAATTACCATACTTGTCTTGCCATTCAGATAATAAACTGGCTCTGAAACGGTATATAAATCGTTGTTTTTGCCGTCAATTCCCGCGTCTTTAAACAAATCTACCCAAACTTTGGCGCTGCCGTCAAATATAGGGAATTCTGTCTCTGATAAATACACATCAATTGAATCAATCTTGCAGAATGCACATGCGGCCATAAAATGCTCGCAAAGCATTGCCTTATATTTGTAATCGCCTAAAAGAGTGCGGTGTTCCTTGCTGCAAAGCGTAACGCAGTGGTCTGTGGAGTAAAGGTTGTCAATATCAGCATTGAAACCATGTTCGGCACCTTTCAGAAAAATCCGAATTTTCCCCATCTGCGAAGGTTTTATAACAACTTCGCAGAATTTATTTTTCATTAAGGTATTTCCTGCAGTTTCAATATACTTTTTGACGGTTATCATTTTTACTTAACAACTCCTGCAACGTCGCTGTCATTAACACTTTCTTCAAAGGTCTTTAAAAGCGGCTCGTATTTTTTAAATTTTGATATCAAATCGCCTGCATCTTTCATTATTTTTAATTGTTTAATGAATTCTTTTCTTGGCATAGCAGGGGAGCCGACTACAATTGATTTTGCAGGGAAACTCTTTGATACACCTGCCTGTGCGGCAATAATCGTATCGTCACCTATTGATATGTGATCTGCAAGACCTGCCTGACCTGCGATAACTACTCTGTCGCCGATAACACAACTTCCTGCAATGCCGACTTGTGAAACGATCATACAACCTTTTCCGATTCTGCAGTTGTGGCCGATCATTACAAGGTCATCAATCTTTGTATTATCGCCTACTATTGTATTTTCAATTGTACCTCTGTCAATACAGGTGTTTGCACCAATTTCAACGTTATTTCCAATCACAACCGATCCAATTGAAGGGATCTTAAATATTACCTGAGAAACATCATTTTCTCTGATTTCGCCGTCTTTTCTCGCCTGTTCAATGTTATTCGGATTTTCGGTTACAAAACTGAAACCGTCTGCGCCAAGAGAAACCCCGTGATGCAGGATAACATCATTACCCACCTGTACTCTGTCCCCGATATTTACATTCGGGTGGAAAAAGCAGTTTGTCCCGACTACTGCGCCATTACCGATGTAACAATTTGCGAGAATACGTGTATTGCTGCCGATAACGGCATTTTCAGAAACAACTGCATTAGGACCTATTGATACATTTTCACCAATTTTAGCAGATTGTGCTACCGTAGCAGTAGGGTGGATTCCCTTATTAACCATGGGTTCTTCATAAAACATTGTAATAAGTTTCATCATAGCCAATCTCGGACGTTCAACTTCGATGGTTGTGAAACCGTCTATATTTACACCAAGCGGAACCAATGCTGCCTGTGCCTTTGTATTACTCAAATTTGCAATCTCATCTTCGCCCAATGCTAATGCTAAAGTGTTTTCATCGGCTAATAACGGCGGCGCAATTTTGGTTATTGATACATCTTTTGCCTTAGTGAGCATTCCGCCCGTGATTTGTGTAATTTGTTCCAGTGTGAACGTTTTCATAATAAAACTCCTTATATAAACTATCTGTTATTAATCTTATTTATGATTTCTGTTGTAGATTTGCCCTTAACAAAATCTATAAATTTAACTTCAATATTGTTCTCCTTAATAACCTCTCTCTCCGGTAATGTTTCTAATGTATAATCACCGCCTTTTGTATAAAAATCAGGTTTAATTTTTGCCAACAGGTTAGCCGGAGATTCCTCTTCAAATAATACCACATAATCGACACAGCACAAAGAAGTTAACATTTCGGCCCTGTCATTTTCGGAATTTATCGGGCGGCCTTCCCCTTTTAACGAACGAACTGATTTGTCCGAATTCAGTAATATGATTGAATAGTCGGCCAACTCTTTTGTTGCTTTAAGATATCTTATGTGACCTACATGCAGGATATCAAAACAGCCGTTTGTAACAACAAATGTTTTTCCGATTGCACGTCCGTATTTAACAATTCCCGTGATTTCTTCCTGAGATACTATTCTGCCCATTTTTAAGCCCTTTTCCATAATTTCATATCAATTATGCTCTTGCATATTCTGACTGTATTCAATGCGGCCCCGATTCTTAAATTATCCGCTACGCACCACAATGAAATTCCGTTATCGAATCCCAAATTACGTCTGATCCTGCCCACATAAACAGGATCTTTTCCTTCGGCATCTCTTGTTGTCGGGTATTCGTAATTATCGGGGTTGTCTATAACCTCAACCCCAAATGAATTCGATAATACCTTACGTACTTCATCAGGGGTTACGCTTTTATCAAATTCGATATCTACAGCCTCTGAATGTCCTATATAAAC
>DBYM01000032.1:3786-7966 GCA_002309875.1 Cyanobacteria bacterium UBA1186 | reverse complement strand
CCCGAAACAGATTGATAAGTTGAAACGATTAATCTCTTTAACCCGAATTTCTTTAAAGGCTCTAATACAAGCATCAGTTGTGAGGTAGAGCAATTGGGGTTTGATACGATACCTTTATGCCATCTTAAATCTTCATCATTTACTCCTGCAATAACTAGCGGAACGTCTTTTTCCATTCTGAAAGCGGAGGAATTATCAATAATAACACCGCCTCTTTTAACGATTTCTGGAGCATACAATTTGCTTGTTGAAGCACCTGCAGAGGCTAAAACTATATCAATATCGTTGAATGAGTCTGGGGTTGTTTCTTCAACAATATATTCTTTACCTTTAAATTCCATTCTGGTACCTGCGCTTTTGGGACTCGATAAAAATTTTATTGAATTAAAATCAATACCGAGTTCATTAACAATTTTGGTTATTTCTCTTCCTACAACGCCCGTAGCACCTAAGATAGCAATATTTGGTTTGTTCATTATATTATCCCTTTAATTCATAATCTTGTCTAAGCCGTAAACAAATTCATCTGAGTTTGCAATGTGACGTATTGCCATAAGAACTCCAGGCATATAGCATTCTCTGTTGGTAGAATCATGCCTTAATGACAATATTTGTCCGTCTGAACCGAATAAAACCTCTTGAGAGGCCATATATCCGGGCATTCTGACCGAATGTATATGTATGTTATTATATGAGTTGCAGCCTCTTGCACCCTTAATTATTTCTTTTTCAGGGCAATTACCGTTCGTGAAATTTTCGCCGTTTTCACTCATCATTTGCGCTGTTTTTATTGCAGTCCCCGATGGTGCGTCTTTTTTCTGATTGTGATGTAACTCAATTATTTCAGCATTATCAAAGTACTTTGCTGCCATCTGAGCAAATTTCATCAGAAGGACTGCGCCCGTAGAAAAATTAGGTGCAATAAAGCATGCGACTTTTCTTTTTTGGCTTAAGGTACGCAACTCTTCAACCTGACTATCAGTCAGTCCCGTTGTGCCGATAACTAATTTAATATCGTTATTTAAACAGTATAAGGCATTCTCATATATTGAATCAGGTTGGGTAAAATCAACCAAAATATCAATATTTACGGAATTTTTTGCATCTTTTATTGTTGCGAACTCACCATTAAGAATATCAATTTGTGCAACTAGGGACATGTCTTCAGCCTCACTTACGGCCTTAACAACTGCTTTCCCCATCTTCCCGTTTGCTCCGCATACGGCTATATTTACCATAAAACCACCCTCTCTTAACAATTTAATACTATTATACCTCAAAAATAAAATCCTATAAAGACAATATTTTCAGGCCATAATTGTTAAGTTTTGTATATTTATGTAACAATTTTTATGTAAAAGCGTTATAAAAAATATATATGTGGAATATATATAATATAATCTCTTTTCTTTATTTTCTCCTCCACTCCTTTATCTAACGAAAGTTAACGCCGCACGATGCGGCTTTCTTTCTATGTGGACTAATATGCCATAACAGGATTACGCGGCTGAGAAATTACCGCTCTTACATAATTGTAGTAATCATTGTTTAATCCGTATTTTTCGATATGCTTAAACAAATCTTCTCTTGATATAAAGCCCTGATTATATGCAATTTCTTCAAGGCACGATATTTTAACACCCTTATTTAATTCCATGGTCTGTACAAACAGGCTTGCCTGAAGCATAGAATCATGAGTTCCCGTATCAAGCCATGCAAACCCTCTTCCGAGGATTTCTACGTTTAAGAGCCCCTTATTCAGGTAAATTTTATTTAAATCCGTAATTTCCAATTCACCGCGTTTTGACGGAGTTAACTGTTTTGCGTATTCGCAGACATGCTTGTCGTAGAAATACAGGCCTGTTACCGCATAATTAGACTTAGGCTTGGCCGGTTTCTCCTCAAGAGAGATTGCTTTCCCGTTATCATCAAACTCAACTACCCCAAAGCGTTCCGGGTCTTTGACCGTATATCCGAATACCGTTGCTCCCGTGTTCTTTTTAAGAGCATTTTTCATAATGGTAGAAAAGCCATGACCGTGGAATATATTATCGCCTAAGACAAGGGCTACGTCGCTGTCACCGATAAATTCTTCGCCAATAAGGAATGCGTCTGCTATACCCCGTTGTACGTACTGAATTTTGTAGGACAAATTTAATCCAAACTGAGAGCCATCGCCCAATAACTTAATAAAATTATCGTAGTCGGTCTCGTTTGTAATTATTAAAATATCTTTAATACCCGCAAGCATAAGTGTAGAAAGCGGATAATATATCATAGGTTTGTCATATACGGGCAATAAGATTTTTGAGATTGGCTGAGAAGCCGGGAATAAACGTGTTCCTGCTCCGCCTGCTAAAACTATACCTTTCATATTACCTCCAATCATTTTGTAACATTTTGGAATATATTATTGACGCATTGGTAATTAATCAGACAATTTGGCCCGATTTGCCACGCATCTTTAGTATCATTATTTACTATAATAACATAAGGAACATAACTGATTCCGTATTTCATTGCTAATAACATGCCATCAACATTATTAATATCATATTTTTCGAATTTGCACTTAAAATCATAGTCTTTAATTAACTTTTTAAGGTTATGTTCAAACCTCATACAATAGCCGCAGCCTTTTGAATATACGTACAGGCAATTATATTTCCGTGCGTTGTTATCTGCCATGACGCTGCCGCAAGATAATAATGCTAAAAACATCAATATAATACAGAAATACTTATTGAACATACCTTGATATTATCACCTAAAATCAGCCTAAGTCAAACGGGCAGTCTGTTTATGATTATATCCTGTTATATGTTGACTTTTATAATAATGTCATTAAATATTCAGTATGAGTAAAGATTATTATAAAATACTTGGCTTACAGCCAACAGAATCAGATGCTGAAATTAAGTCTGCATACAGAAGATTAGCCAGAAAGTGGCACCCCGATGTTGCAGGTAATACTCCTGATGTTTTAAATAAATTCAAAGAAATTAACGAAGCCTATGAAATCCTATCAAACAAGACCCAAAAGGCTGAGTATGACCGTGCAAGACGTTTTTATGAGTATGCAAAGGGAAATTCTCAGAATAAAACCGAAACAAATAAGAATAATGAAACACATTTTGAGACAAAAGAAGAAGAAATCAAACCTAAATTTAAATGGGAAGAATTTATTTCAAGAACACAAAATACATTTAAGCAGAAAACCACTTCAAATGAAGCAAAAAGAGGGAAAGACATATTTACTGATATTGATATTTCCGTTTCTGAGGCGATTAACGGAGTTAATAAGACAATAAATATGCTAAAGACAGAAGTTTGTCCGAAATGCGGAGGAAAAAGATTTGCTAACGGTACAATTTGTAATCATTGCAAAGGCAAAGGAGAGGTTACAAATTATAAGAAATTTACGGTAAGAATTCCTGCAGGAATTAAGAATAATTCGAAGATAAGATTGGCGGGAGAAGGAGAAAAAGGCTCAAATGGCGGCAAATGCGGAGATTTGTACATAACCGTAAATATTTATGACGAAAACGAATATAAAACAGAAGGTTTGAATATATATAAAACCGTAAAGATTGCACCTTATGAAGCAGTATTGGGCACCGATATTAAGATACCGGTTCTCGGTGGTAATTTATCATTCCATGTCTGTCCGAACACGCAAAACGGACAAAAAATCCGACTTGCAGGTTGCGGGATAGTGCAAAATGATAAAATTGGTGATATGATAGTAACAATAGAGATATGCATACCGAAGAATATCTCGGAAGATGAAATATCACTATACACCAGATTAAGAGAATTAGCATCAAAAAATATCGGGGAAAATACTTATGACTGATAAAGCACAAATTAAAGAAATTTTTACGTCAATTCAGGGAGAAGGTCCGTTTATAGGCTACAAACAGTTATTTATAAGATTTTGCGGGTGCAACCTGACCTGTGACTTCTGTGATACTGAATACGGAGAAGAAAATAGCAAGAACTATACAGTTGAGGAGTTGGTTAATATTGCAAAGCAGCATCTTGACTGCCACTCTGTTTCACTGACGGGCGGAGAGCCGTTGTTGCATGCGGGCTTTCTTAAAGAGTTTTTGCCGCAATGTCCGCTTCCTGTTTATCTTGAAACGAACAGCACGCTTGCAGGCGAGTTAAGTGAAATAAT
>DBYM01000032.1:0-3742 GCA_002309875.1 Cyanobacteria bacterium UBA1186 | reverse complement strand
GGGATAGGCTATTGGAAAGACCATTCACACTTTTTCGAAACGGCAACGCACAAAGAAATGTTTGCGAAAATTGTTTTTGATGAGAATATAACTGAAGAAGAGATAACTGAGGCTTGTAAACTTGGTGCGCATTTTAATGTAGAATTAATCCTTCAGCCGAAATGCAACCCAAATAAAAATATGCCAAGCACCGAGTTTATTGAATCTGTACTCGATAAATTCCTTGAGAAATACCGCAAAGTTCGGCTAATTCCTCAGGTGCATAAGTTTTTAGATGTGAAGTAAAAATCATTATATTTACACAAAAAAAAGAGGTATAAACTACCTCTTTTTTTAATGGTGGACGATACAAGGCTCGAACTTGTGACCCCTTGAATGTCGTTCAAGTGCTCTACCAACTGAGCTAATCGTCCGCACTAAATTTATATCATGAACTTATATATATCTCAATATCAGCCTGATTGCCTTGTAAAGTATTGTAAATTTTTGCCAAAACGCTTGCAAATTTACAAACAAAGAGTATAATAAGTGTCATAAGGAGGGTTAATACAGATAGAGACGGCTTTTGGCACGGATTTATTGTTTTACCTTCTTAGGTAGTACAAGTGTATAGGAGATTTATCATGAACAAAGAAGAATTGGTAAAAGAAATTTCAAAGAAGACTAAATTGTCTCAAAAAACTTCATCTGATGTATTATCAGCTACATTAGAAATTATCCAAAAGACAGTTGCTAAAGGCAAAAAAGTTACTTTGGTTGGTTTCGGTACTTGGGAAGCTCGTAAGAGAGCTGCTAGAATCGGCAGAAATCCTCAAACTGGTAAAGAATTGAAGATCGCTGCTAAGACAGTTCCTGCTTTCTCAGCTGGTAAATCATTCAAAGAACTTGTTAAGTAGTTTCTTTGTTTAAGATTTAACTAAAGAGTCGATTTTATTATCGGCTCTTTTTTTTTGTCAAAAAAAAGCGGATCCTTGGCTAATCCGCTGAGAAAGTATTATAAATGTAGCGATGTATTATGAATATCTTTTTTGTGTAACCGTAAGTGTGTGAGATAACGGAATTCCGCCCTGAACAGGAGGTCTGTTTACTACCTGTCCGTTTACGTACATAACAGTTGAGCCGCCGCCGTCAAGATTCATTGCATAGACGCAGCCTAATTCTTTCATTAAATGAGCAAGTTCATTTAACGTTAAACCGACTGATGCCCCTTCCCGTCCGTCTGCAGTCAGCATAATCAAGTGTTTGTCTTTTGTATATCCGATTGCAGTTCTCGGGTTTCTTCCTCCGATTGCCGCAAGTTTCTGAGCAGTCATATCAACATAAACCTCGCCGCCTTTTACAAGATAGGGCCCGCCGCTTATTATGTGATTAACACCTTTCCATTCAGGGTTAATCTTGATATCAAGACTGTAATTCTTTGCGTTAATTATTGTATCAAGATTCTTTTCGGGCCCGACAATAACAAAACCGTCAGAAGGTATGTCGAGTGCCCCGTATGACGATGCTATTAGTTTTCCGTCACTGATTGCTATTGCCTTACCATATTTTGGGCAAGCAGGTGCAGTTTTGCCCCAATCCGGAGTATAAGCGAGTACGTGTGTAGAAAGCATTCTGGGTTGATTGACATTATCAACTTTCAACCCTCCTATATTAGTGTTTACATTTGCTTTTAACTGAACTCTAGCCATTGCATATCCGTTATCAAAAAATCCCATTGCCACTCTGTCATATATCGGTCCTGTATAAACCTTTTTATTTATCATCAGTGTTCCGAGCGGAACTCCTGTCTGAGGTTTAAAATACCCTCCGTTTATTGCTACAATAGCATTTTCTCTTTGCGCTATGTTGGATATCTTGGACCTTGACGATAATCTGTCATTTGAGGCTGTTACGGGTAAGACTTCCAAATCGCTGTTTATGCCTGTTGATAACTCAACTATATTTATTCTTACCGGCTTATTGTTATAAAACCTTATCATCTTGACATGTTTAATTCCCTTATCAACTTTTGTTATTTTTGAACCGGCATATTTGTTTGCTAATTCGTTGTCAAATCTTTCCTCAAGTTTATTATTTTCCTGAATATAATTTAACGTCGGAGATAACCCGGTATAAGTTCCAACCTCCAAATCCTTAGCAGAAATCAGTGAATTCTGACTAATTAAAAGACATAATGCAATACCTATCCCTGTCACACTTGTCGTGAGTTTGTCGATATTCTGTCTTGGCGCTATCGGGTAAATAACTGTATCCATTGTTCTTTGCCTATGTTGAAAGTAACCGGATACCTTTTTGTTTTAAGAGTGGTGTGGGGTTAGTAACACTCGTCAAGGTAAATGCAAATTTGTTTCCTCTTAAATATACATTACGCTCTACTTATATTATAACATACACTTAATATTCTCGCAACCCTTTAATAATAATACTTTAGAACTATTTTTAAAACGTTAAAAATACACTTAATCGTTTATGGTATAATTTTTTTATGAGTATAATTTCAATTTTAAAAAGAAAAACAAATAAAATACTTTTTACTACACCAAGCCATGGCGGAAATATCAGTATTTACAAAAAATTTTATCATTGGTACAAGTCTGATATATCCGAAACAGATGCGCATAATCCGCAAAAAGGTTTGCTGTCAGCGGAAGAAAAGGCTGCAAAAATATACGGAACAAAATATACAAAATTTCTGACAAATGGCTCTACAAGCGGAATTATTGCATCAATAATAGCAAGCGGAGCAAAAACAATAGCAATATGGCGCAACGCACATAAATGCCATAAAAATGGTGCAAAACTTGCAGGGTGCAATATTATAGAATATGACCTCAACAAAGATGAAAGCACGGGAACTTATAAAGCAATATCAGTTTCTGACGTTGAAAACATTCTTCTGAACAATAAGATTGATGCAATAGTAATAACATCACCCACGTATGAGGGTTTTGCCTCTGATATAAAATCAATAAGCAGTCTCTGTAAAAAGAATGGAGTTAAACTCATTGCAGATGAGGCACATGGTGCATTATATCCGTTTTCGGACTTATTACCTGAGTCTGCGGTAAAATATGCAGATTACACTGTTCAGTCTCTTCATAAGACCGCAGGAGGCATAAATCCGACCGCACTTTTACATTCAAACGATAATAACCCTGAAAAAGCGCTTTCAATGATTAATACAACGTCGCCTTCGTATCCGATGCTTGCAACTATTGAGGCAAACGTTAGTTTCTTAAATTCAAAAAGAGGAAGAAAGCAAATTGATAATCTGATAAAAGAGGTTATGGCGCTTAATCTCCCGAAACTTAATGATGATGTGACAAAAATTCTTATTAAAAGCAGGAGTATGAGCGGTTACGAACTCTCTGAAATCCTGTATGAAAAGTATGGCATTGAAGACGAAATAACAAACGAAAAAACTACAATGCTATTATGCGGTATCGGGACAAATAAAAATAAGTTTGAAAGATTGAGAAGAGCCTTGGCTAAATTAGACATAGTGTAATTCGGCTTCAATGTCCGATAAATTTTCTTTTTTATATGCTGTTACTGCAAGAGAATCGCATCGTTCATTATAATCGTGCCCCGCATGTCCTTTGACCCATACAAAATTAACATTATGCCGTGACTTTGCGTTTAAAAGGCGTTTCCATAATTCAACATTTTTAACCGGAGATTTTCCTGCCGTTTTCCAACCCTTTGAAATCCAACCGTCAATCCATTTGTTATTAAACGCATC
>DBYM01000049.1:5339-10326 GCA_002309875.1 Cyanobacteria bacterium UBA1186 | reverse complement strand
GTAATTATATTACTCATCGTTACCGCAATAATGATTTTTTGGTTTAAAAAGCATTTGAAAACAACTCCCGAAAAAATGGCGAGAATTTCACAGATGGATAATTCCAAAACAATAAAAGACAAGGCCCTTATGATACGCTCGCTTATTGTTTTGGGGTTGGTAATCTTAGGATTTGTTACGCACGATATAACCCATATTCAAACCTGCGTCTGCGCAATGGCAGGAGCAAGTATTTTGTTATTGTTTGAAAAACCTGCCGATATTCTGACAGATGTCGAATGGAGTACGATTTTCTTCTTTATCGGCTTATTCATAATAATAGGCGGATTTGAAAAAGCGGGCGGAATTGAACTGATGGCAAATTGGCTTCTTGCTGTTACACACGGCTCGCAGCAAGTCGCTTCAATGGTAATTCTTTGGGGGTCAGGAATATTATCGGGTATCATAGACAACATTCCTTATACCGCAACAATGGCACCTATGATTGCAAAAATTTCATCAACACAGGGGGCTGATTTTGCGCTCCCGATGTGGTGGTGTTTGTCACTCGGCGCTTGCCTCGGAGGAAATATGACAATTATAGGCGCAGCGGCTAACGTAATTGTTTCGGAAACCGCAAACGCAAACGGACACCATATTAAATTTATGGAATACCTCAAATACGGTGTTACAATAACCTTCTTATCTTTGGCAATAAGTTCGGTATATATCTGGTTCAGATTTCTCGCAGTGTAAATAATTTAATAAAAAAAACTTTTACCCCTTGATTTACCCCCCTGATTTACCCCCTGATTTACCCCTCGATTTACCCCTCGATGAATTCTGCGAGAATTTGGTTGCTTAACAAGACGCCTTTGAGAGTGAGTTTATACCCTTCAGCCGTTTTTTCAATATATTCGGGGGAATATTTTTCGATTACCGGTTTGAATTTCTCATCAAAATCAACATAGTATTTCTTCTTAATACTTTCGGTATTAATGCCTGCTTCTTTCCTGAAGCCGAGGAAAATTTCCTCCTCAAACTTTTCCTTCGGGGTAACGTAATGCTCGGTTGCCTTCTTTATCGGGTGTCTTATGTAATCCTCAAGTTCAGCCCTGTTGGAATATCTTACCCCATACCTGTACCCGTGTGCGGCAGCGCCAAAACCATAATATTCTTTATTATTCCAATAATTAAGATTGTGCTTTGATTCAAACTTCGGTTTCGCAAAATTGCTTATTTCATACCTCATATACCCGTGTGATTCCAAAAACTCGTTTACCCTGAGGTACATATCCGCCTGAGTGTCGTCATCAGGCAGGTTTTCAGGCAGATTTGAGGCATAATAAGAAGGGTGTTCGATTTTCAAACCATAAGTCGATACGTGTTGTATTCCAAGTTGTGTAACAGTTTCCAAATCTTTATTCAGAATATCCATAGTCTGCCCGGGAAGCCCATATATCAAATCAAGACTGATATTATTAAACCCTGCGCTTTTTATATCCTCAACCGCATCAATAATCTGTTTTGAATTATGCCTGCGCCCTATTTCTTCAAGAATATTATCGTCAAAAGTCTGAGAGCCGAGACTGATTCTGTTTACACCCAATTCTCTGAGCCTTTTCAGGTAACCTTTGTCCGAGTCATCAGGATTCATCTCAAACGTAATCTCACAAAAATCGGGTATTATAATAAAATTGTTTATAACTTTTTCGACATCTTTAATACTTAAAAGTGACGGAGTACCTCCTCCAAAATAAAGTGTTTTGAGGGTTTCTCCCCTGTAAAAGAAATTAATCTCACGCAAAAGCGCCCTTATGTAAGCATCGTGTTCGTCATCTGTTACATAAGATACAAATGAACAGTATTTGCACTTAGATTTACAAAAAGGTATGTGAATATAAACACTGTTTGGCATTTATTCGTCCAACTTAATATAATTTGTGTCCCAGCGTAAGTCAATGTATTTGACACTCTTATTAATCATTTTAACCTGAGGGAGCAGAGAAGGTAATCTTCTTATCTTGTCATAAACGGAAGGATTCAAATCACCCAATCTTATGTTTACGGTCGGGATTTTTACATAAACGTCCTTGGGATTTCTGTAATCAATGTAATCGACCTTTTCACCCGTTTCTTTCTCAACCATTGCCGCAAGACGTCTGAAATTGTTTACCTTCCCGACATTCCAGTTTCTGTAATCATCGCCGCTTCCGTATGTAATTACAAGAACTGTTTTATAACTCTCATTCAAAGGCATATATTCACGCCCGATTAATTTGCCGTCTGTTGAAAAATATGCTATCGGCGGGACATCAATGTTCGGAGAAATTGTGATTGCGGGAACACGCTCATCTATTATTATCTGCAGTCTTGCAGGGAACCAAAATCTTCTTATATAAACGTCCTGAATCGGCTCTAACTGCGAAATGCTTTTCTTTAAATTGTCTGTCTTAACCAAAAATATCGGTTTTCTCGGCACCTGATTACGTCTGAGTGCTGACAAAATCTTTTGTGAAGGAACAATCTGATTATTTATAATTTCAAGCGAACGACTGTTTACACTGTCAAAAGCATTGGAAGGGAGCCTCCATTGAGGTAATTTCAGGACAATAAAACTGAAAATCAGCATTCCCAAAACAAGCGCAACTCTGTACATTACACGAAGTTGACTTAGCCGTCTTTTAGAATGACGGACCTGTCTCTCCAACTTTCTCTTCTTTATCCGTCTTTTATCAAATTTCGAATTTATAAACTCTTCTTCGGACATTATTTATTTAATCCTACACTTTTTAGTATCATATCAACCAAATGATCATAGTCAATACCCATTACGGCAGACTGTGCCGGAAGGTCGCTTGTATCGGTCATTCCCGGGTTTGTATTAATTTCAAGAAAATAAGGCTCATCATCTTTAATCATAAAGTCGATTCTTGAAACACCCGAACACCCTGCAATTTCGTGAGCCTTAACCGCAATCTTCTTAACTTTTTCCGTTGCTTCGGCAGAAAGTCCCGTTGCGGGAACAATGAAGTGCGACAGGCCTTTGGTATATTTTGCATCAAAATCATACCATTCCGTTTCCGTTCTTATTTCCAAAAGTTCGGTTGCAAAGGCTTTCCCTTCCTTTTCCAAAACTCCTACTGTTACAAAGAAACCTTCGATAAATTCTTCAATCAAAACATTATCATTGAATTTCCGTGCTTCTTCGTAAGCCTTATCAAGTTCGTCAGGCTTATTGACTTTTGTCATTCCAAAACTTGAGCCCTCGGAAACGGGTTTTGTAATAAGCGGATATTTCAGGCCCGAAACAGCCTTGTGTACATCTTCGCCCTTTCTTACAAAAACCGATTTTATAAGCGGAATATCTTTGCAGGTTGAAAGAATACGTTTTGTGTATTCTTTATTCATACAAATTGAACTCGACATAACTCCGCACCCTGTATAAGGAATTTTCAAAATTTCAAGCAGGCCCTGAATACAGCCGTCTTCGCCGTATTTTCCATGCAGGGTATTGTATGCAAACTCATACCCTTTTAAATCTTCGGCAACATTTTCGCTCACATCTACAATCTGTGCATTTTTATAGCCAAGCCTGTGTAAGGCATTGAGAATATTTTTGCCTGACCTGAGTGAAACCTCTCGCTCAGAGGACATTCCCCCGCAAAGTACTGCTATTTTTGAATCTTTTTGTACATTATATTCCATAATTCTTCCTCTTTTTCAGTCATATCTCCGATAAAAATGAGTTCGGGAGTTAATTCTATAGTAAACTTTTCTTTAACCGACGAATACATTTTGTACATTAATTCCAATATATCCGCCGAAGTCGCATTTCCTGTATTAACAATAAAGTTTGCGTGTTTTGCCCAAACCTCGGAATTATTTCCTTTCATACCTTTACAGCCTGCCTTGTCCAAAAGTCTTCCCGCAGAATCGTTTTCGGGGTTTCTGAATACACTGCCGGCATTCGGATTTGATAAATTCGGCTGAATCTCTTTTCGGGATTCGAGATTTCTGTTCATCAATTCCTTAATCGTTTCAGTATCGCCCTTCATAAGTTCAAATTCCGCACTCAGCAAAATATATTTACCGCCCTGCAGAAGTGATGTTCTGTAACCAAAACCCATTTCGGATTTTTCTTTATAAACAATTTCTTTCTTCTCAGCATCAAAAAGACAGCATTTAATAAGTTTGTCCGAAATTGCCTGACCGTGAGCGGAAGCATTCATACAGATTTCTCCGCCCACCGTACCCGGAAAACCAATCATAAATTCAAATCCGCATAATCCTGCTTCTGCACATTTTTGAGAAAGCATCGGGCCTTTAACCCCGCATTCCGCAGAAACCTTTGCTCCGTTAATACTGTAATCACTCATGCCGGACGTCAGAATAATATTGCCTTTATAACCTTGAGAAGATATAAGAACATTTGAACAATTTCCGAGAATAATGTATTCGCTCAGGGTATTCAAAAGGTGAATCAACTCCTGCTGATTCTTCGGGAAATACACCTTGGCGACCTTGCCGCCGACCTTGAAGGTAGTAAGTTTGCTTATATCAAAATTCTCTTTGCATTCTACTTGCAAGTTAACTCTCCGCATGCTTTTTGTATTGCTTTTCCCAAATTGGTAACAGTTCCCGCACCGAGTCCTACCACCACATCACCCTTTTTAAGGGTTGGAAACAATTTACCCCCGACCTCTTCAATCGAGCCTGAAATATACTCCGCACCCGCCAAATCCGATGCAAAATTTTCACCGCTTATTCCCTCTATAGAGTCCTCGGAGGCTGAGTAAACGTCGGTTACGATCACTCTGTTTGCATCTTTAAATGCTGATTTAAAATCATTCCACAGGCTTTTTAACCTTGTATATCTGTGAGGCTGAAATACCGCCACAATATGTTCTTTTCCGAATTTAAGAGAAGCCGCATTCAAAACTGCCTTAATTTCTGTCGGGTGATGGGCATAGTCATCATACACTTCGATTCCGTCAAATTCTAAAAC
>DBYM01000049.1:0-5278 GCA_002309875.1 Cyanobacteria bacterium UBA1186 | reverse complement strand
TACCCCTGCATTTACCCCTACATTTACCCCTACCCCCGTCTCGTTTAATGCGGCAACGACGGCAAGGTTGTTATAAACATTGTGTACACCGCTCAGGGGGGTAAATATGTTTACAAGCAATTTATCCTTATAGAAAATATCGAATGTTGTACCTATTTTTTCGTATTTTATATTTTGTGCGGTATAATCCGCTTTATTAAGTCCGAAAGTTACAAAGTTTCCGCTCAAAAGGTTTACACCTTCATTATCCGCATTAATAAGCACTTTTTTCGCCCTTGATACTGCGGTATTAAAAGTTTTTACCAAATCTTCAAGCCCGTTTTTGTAAAAATCAAGATGGTCTGCTTCAAGATTGTTTATAACCAATATATCGGGCGAATATTTAACAATAGTACCGTCGCTTTCGTCCAATTCCGCAACAAAATATTTTCCGTCTTTGTGCTGGGCATTGGTATGAAGTTCGGGAACGATTCCGCCGTCAACAAAAGAAGGCTCAAGTCCTGCCTTATCCAAGACATAAGAAGCCAAACCGCTTGTCGTTGTTTTGCCGTGAGTACCCGAAAACCCTATAAAACATTTCCCTTTTGCCTGAGCCGATTCCGCAATTTCTTTAAGCAAATCCGAACGATGATAAATTTTGAGTCCTAATTCTTTCGCTCTTAAAAGTTCGGGGTTATTTTCCCTGATAGCGGTACTGACAACAACAGTTGCACCGTCAGGAACATTATCGGCTCTGTGTCCTATATGTACCCCCGCACCTAAATCTCTCAACGCACTTATATATTTGCTATCCTCAATATCCGAGCCTGTTACGGTATGCCCTTCTTCCAGCAAATACTTTGCCAATCCGCTCATACCGATTCCGCCGATTGCAATAAAATGATATTTTCCCAATTCTTTTCCCTCTTAAACTATTAATATTATAGTATAAAGAGGCTCTTAAGCGCAATAACAAATTTATTGGGAAATCTTCTCTTTGAGTTCCTGAATTTCGTATTTCAGACGGTTTAATTCACAGGTTACGGGGTCGGGAATTCTGTTATGCATAAGAACTCCGTCCGGAGTTACAACAGTTTGGTGGACAACTCTCCCGGGGATTCCGACAACCGTACTGTTTGCGGGTACATCGTCGATAACAACCGAGCCTGCCCCGATTCTTACATTATCACCTATGGTTATATTCCCCAAAACTTTTGCACCTGCACCAATAATTACGTTATTCCCAACAGTCGGGTGACGTTTTGCATGAGCGGCACCCGTTCCGCCTAAAGTTACCTGCTGATAAATTAATACATCATCACCAATTATCGATGTTTCGCCGATAACAACACCTGCACCGTGGTCGATGAAAAATCTGTTACCTATGCTTGCCTTCGGGTGAATTTCAATCCCCGTAAATATTCTCGACCAATACGAAATAAGCCTTGGAAGAAAAGGAATATTCCAATAGGCAAGTTTATGTGCAACTCTATGCATTAATAACGCCTGAAACCCGGGGTAACAGAATATTACCTCGGCCAAGTTATTCGCGGCAGGGTCTTTTTCGTATATTACGTTAATATCTTCCTTAATCTTGTTTACAACTCTTACAAAAAAATTATCTACCATACCGACAAATACCTTTCTCCCAAATCAGGAACAATCGCAACAATGAGTTTATCGGGATATTCTTTTGCCAAATCTTTCGCCGCAGCCAAATTTGCTCCGGCAGAAATTCCACAGAATATTCCGTGTTTTTGCGCAAGTTCTCTTGCTTCCGAGATTGCCCTGTCTCCTTCTATCGCAATAATTCCATCTAAAGTCATCTCCTCACAGATTTCGGGAACAAAATTTGCCCCGATACCCTGTATCTTATGAGCGCCCGCCTGACCTTTGGTAAACAAAGCACTTTCTGCAGGCTCGACTCCAAAAACCTTAACCTCTGGTTTTAAAACTTTCAAATACTGATTTACGCCAACCGCAGTTCCTCCCGTACCGATACCTGCTACAAAAATATCGACCTTCCCCTCGGTATCATCAAAGATTTCTCTCGCAGTATTTGCATGAGCCTTAGGGTTATCTGGATTCGAAAACTGCATAGGAATAAAACTGTTCGGATAAGTTTTCTTCAGTTCTAATGCCTTATTAACCGCACCCTGCATACCTTCGGAAGCAGGCGTCAAAACGAGTTCCGCTCCGTATGCGGAAATTCCTTTTCTTCTCTCTATGGACATACTCTCAGGCATACAGATAATTAGCCTTAGCCCTAAAACTGCACAACACATCGCAAGCCCGATACCCGTATTCCCGCTTGTCGGCTCGATTATCACCGTATCTTTGTTTATCTCGCATCTGTCAAATGCGCTTTTAATCATGGAATATGCCGCCCTGTCTTTTACGGAAGATGACGGATTAAAGTATTCCAATTTCAGACAGATATTATCACGGTATCTGACAATCGGAGTGTTCCCTATAAGTTCTAAAACGTTATCGTAAATCATCTCTAAACCTCTATACAATTTTAGCACAGATAAAAACGAGTTTTATTATCCTGTTATCCTACAAAAAAACCGCCCCTCAAAAAGAAGCGGTTTTCTCAATATAATTATAACTCTATACAACGCCGTTATAAGCATCAATATAGATTTTCTTAATATCCTCGAACAACGGATAGACAGGATTTGCGCCTGTGCATTGGTCATCAAATGCTAATTCAACGAGTTCATCAAGACTGTCCATAAATTTCTTCTTATCAACCCCGTATTTCTTGATTGAAAGCGGCAGGTCAATCGCAACCATCAGGCCTTCAATAGCCGTAATCAGACGTTCGACTTTTTCATCGTCATTCTTACCGCCCAAACCGAGTTCGTCAGCAATCTGTCCGTATTTGGTTTTTGCGTTCGGATACTTGTACTGCGGGAAGATAGCCTGTTTCTTGGGCGCATCGGTCGCATTGAATTTTATAATCTGTCTTATCAAAAGTGCGTTTGCAACTCCGTGCGGAATGTTGTACATTGCACCAAGTTTATGCGCCATTGAGTGGCATAACCCTAAGAACGAGTTTGCAAATGACATACCCGCAATAGTTGCGGCATAGTGCATTTTCTCTCTTGCCATAGGATCGTTTGCGCCCTCTCTGTATGACCTTTCAAGATATCTGAATATCAATTTTGCCGCCTCAAGAGCATTTGAGTTCGTAAAGTTGGTTGCCATACAGGAAACATAAGCCTCAATTGCGTGGACGAGTGCATCAATACCCGATGCGGCGGTAAGTCCTTTTGGCATACCGTCAACGAAGTTCGGGTCGATAATTGCGATATTCGGAGTAAGCGCATAGTCTGCAATCGCATACTTAACGTGGGTTTCGTCATCGGTAATAATTGAGAACGGAGTAACCTCGGAACCTGTTCCTGAAGTTGTCGGGATACAAACCATTGTGGCCTTTTTACCCAAATCAGGAATTTGGCACACACGTTTTCTTATATCCATAAATCTCATTGAAATATCTTCAAAATTGACATCAGGCTGTTCATACATAAGCCACATAATCTTAGCCGCGTCCATAGGAGAGCCTCCGCCAAGAGCAATAATTACGTCAGGCTCGAACGGTCTTAATACCGCCATCGCCTGATGGATTGTCGATAGCATCGGATCGGGCTTTACGTCAAAGAATATCTGATATTCAATATCGATTTCGTGCAGAACTTTTGTGATTTTATCAACCGCACCCGAATTAAACAGAAAACTGTCAGTAACGATAAACGCACGTTTTTTACCTTTCAGAACTCTGAGAGCCAAATCTAAAGCCCCTCGTTTGAAGTAAACTTTCGGCGGAACCTTAAACCACAACATATTTTCTCTCCTTTCAGCTACCGTTTTATAATTTAACAAGTGCTCAACTCCGATATTGCCCGATACCGCATTCTTACCCCAGGAGCCGCAGCCTAGAGACAAAGAAGGCTCAAGTCTGAAGTTAAAGATATCACCAATTCCGCCCTGAGAAGACGGAGAATTGATAATTATACGGCAGGCAGGCATTTTCTCTGCATAATAATCTATTCTGTCCTGTTTTCTTTCGTCGGTATAAAGCGCGGCAGAATGTCCCGCTCCGCCTTTGAACACAAGTTCATGCGCCATTTCCGTTGCCTGTTCAAAAGTTTTCGCTTTATACATGGTTAAAATCGGAGACAATTTCTCTCTTGAGAAAGGATCGTTCCAATCAACAACCGGACGTTCGCAAAGCAGAATTTTTGCATTTTCGGGGACCTTAAATCCCGCAATCTTTGCAATCTTTGTTGCAGGCTGTCCTACTATTGCAGGGTGCGCACTTCCTCTTTTCGGGTCAATAAACGGAAGGTCGAGAAGTTTCTTCTCGTCAGCCTTTGAAACAAGATATGCACCTCTGTATAAAAATTCTTTCTTAACTTCTTCATAAATATCTTCAACAACGATGACCGATTGTTCGGAAGCACAAATCATGCCGTTATCAAAGGTTTTTGACATAAGAATTGAAGAAACGGCCATCTTAATATCGGCAGTTTCATCAATAACCGCAGCCACATTTCCCGGGCCGACACCTAGTGCCGGATTGCCTGAAGAATATGCAGCCTTTACCATTCCCGGACCGCCTGTTGCAATAATACAGCCTATCGAAGGGTGCTGCATCAATGCCGCAGAAAGTTCAACCGACGGTTTATCAATCCAGCCTATAATATCCTCAGGAGCACCTGCCTTAACAGCCGCCTCAAGAACAATTCTTGCAGCCTCAATGGTTGATTTGGCCGCTCTCGGGTGAGGTGAAAAGATTATTGCATTCCTTGTTTTCAGAGCAATCAGGGATTTGAAAATTGCCGTAGAAGTCGGGTTGGTCGTAGGGACAATACCTGCCAATATTCCCAAAGGCTCTGCAACTATTTTCGTTCCGTTTTCCTTGTCAACACTTATAATTCCGCAGGTTTTGGCATTCTTATGCTTGTTATAAATATATTCTGCTGCAAGGTGATTCTTAATGATTTTATCCTCAAGAACACCCATTCCCGTCTCTTCAACCGCCATTTTTGCAAGCGGAATACGGGCCTTGTTAGCCGCAGCCGCCGCTGCTTTAAATATTTTATCAACTTTCTCCTGTGAATACGTTGCAAAAAGTCTTTGAGCCCTCTGAACTTTTGAAATCAAAACCTCAAGTTGCTCAAGAGTTTCAACGGTATTAGGAGAGTTCAGAGTTTTTTCCAACTTTTCGACAGTCTTTTTTTTCGACGTCTTTTTTGATTTTGTCGCCGCCATTTCTTTTCTCCTTATT
>DBYM01000006.1:6488-14709 GCA_002309875.1 Cyanobacteria bacterium UBA1186 | reverse complement strand
GCACCTACGGAATTATAGTTTTTTGAAACGAGATTTTTTATTCCGTCTTTTCTCGGATTAAATACCGTAATATAATCGTCAATCGCTTCAAACACATCTTCCTGCCTCATTCCCGCTGCGTGTTCTTTTAAACCGTATTCGGTATAGTATCTGACTTTATCGGCATTACCGAGTTTAAATTCCGTTTTAACAAAATCAACCCAACTGTCGGCAAGGGTGGTTTTATTCAAAAATTCTTTCGCCTTTTCGTATTCGCCGTTTGCGTAATAGGCTTTTGCGATTAAATAATTGTCAAAATTAGTGAGTTTGGTTTCGAGTTTTATTATCTCATCAACCGAATTGATTGCAAATCTTCCGTCGGGGGCTTTTTCTATATACGTTTTGAAGTTTATCAATGCTCTTTTTTTCGCTTTTTCCAAACGCTTTTCATTCTCAGGGAAGTTTTCCGTTTCAATGAGCCCGAGATAGTATTCTGATGCTATTGCATAGTCGCTTGTCGGGTGTTTTTTAATAAGGTTTTTAAAGTGCTGAGAGGCATTCGGGATTTTTAATTCGTGCATCAGGGTTGCCATATTGTATTCACTGATTGGGACGATACTTGATTTTGTGCGGGAGTGCATAATTTTTTTGTATTTTTTAATTGCGAGTTCCTTTTTACCCAATACCGTTGCACATCTTGCCTGTCTGAACAGTGCGGATTCTTTAAGGCAGGAGCCTGAGGGGACTTTCCCGAATTCAAGATACGCTTTTTCAAAATCAGAATTTTTATAACTCTGAAGGGCGGTCTGATATGCTTTCACCCCTCTGTCTTCCGATGAAACGTGGTCATATATAAAAAAGGCAAGGGTTATAACCGCTAAAACAATTACTATGTATAAGTCGTATTTTCTTCTTCGTCTTCCCATTAAAATATAATCCAGCTCTGTAATTACTCTTTTGCCTGACAAAAAGCAGAAAGTAAATCCCCAACTATTATTCTAATATATAATCGTGCAAAAACCAAATCCTGTAATAAAAAATTACATTTATTCGGACGAAAAGCGGATATTGGAAGAATATCCGCAATTAAGACCTATTGAAATTTCGTTATATCATTCACCCTTAAAGCAAAATAAGGATTATTTTTTGCTTTTTCTTTTAAGAAGATAACGAAAGTATCATCAAAATAGTAATATCTCGGAGTTTCAACCGGAGCGCCGGCTGATGTTGCAAGGAAGGTCATAGCGGC
The DNA here is from genome assembly GCA_002309875.1 of Cyanobacteria bacterium UBA1186. Lineage (GTDB taxonomy): Bacteria > Cyanobacteriota > Vampirovibrionia > Gastranaerophilales > Gastranaerophilaceae > CAG-196. The sequence continues at coordinate 13,481 of DBYM01000006.1, read as the reverse complement.
TTCGCTTTTCAGTTTTACACCCTTATGATTCATTTCAAATTTTACGGATTCTATTGCCTGATTAATGATTAAATTTGTTCCAAGAACTCTTTTATCCTGCAACTCAGTAAATTCTTTTTCTTCAAAGAATTTTATGTTCGGAATTTTTAATTCGTCAATCTTTCTGAGGGATTTAATTCCGTTATAGGCAGTAGTCTTTTTGTTCATGTCGTCGTATATTTGTTTAAAAGGCTTGTTTGCGGAAGTTTTGTACAAATAAACTTCATCGTTATTTTTTGTTTTTAACATAACGGCATAATCGGTTCTGTTATTGTAAAACAATACATTTACGCCTTTTGCCAATTCCTTATCGGAATCTTTGTCTATACCAAAATATTCGGCCGTTTGTTTCTCTCCGAATTTTGATTTCCCGAGTTTGTCGAATGCATTTAAGAATTCAAAATCTTTTTTCAGCATCGCATAGATTATAAATCTGTTCGGTCCCGGAGTGAGGTCAAGTTTATCCAAGATGTCGCTTGTTTCTTTGAATTTCTTCTTGATTGCCTGCGTTATTTGTTTTTTTGTTTTTTTGGTAATTTTTCCTGCCGTTTTGTAATAGCAGTCACTTGAAATATCGTTTGTTGAGAATGTTTTTGCGTTTAATTCCCAGACAACTTCGGGTGTTCCTTCTCTGAAACGGACGTAATTGTGAACGAATTTGTCCATAAAGTCATTCCAGACAAGTTGAAACGTTCCGACCCAAACCTTATCCTGTGCAGGTGAATTTGTCATCATAGTCGGAAGAATTGCAACTCCGGCTGCGAACCCTGCTAAATTTGCGCTTATTAAAAATGCGATTATAAAACTTGTAAATTTCTTCATAAAACCCTCCTTGCTTATGATAACATGGACTTATGAGAATTGACACTTTCAAAATCGAAGAATGGATGAACAGATATTGTCCTTCGGCAAAATACGATTTAACAACGACATGTATTGAGCCTCTGAGCCTGCGTGAACTTATGACAATATGCGGGATTTCAAAACCGCTTGAGATTTTTGATACAAAACTTACTTATGGTGACATACACGGCTCGCAGAGATTAAAAAATGCCATAAAAAGTCTTTATAAATCACAGGAAAGTGAAAATATTACGGTTACCCATGGTGCGATAGGTGCTAATCAACTTGTGTTTGAATCACTGCTTGATAAGGGAGATGAAGTTATTTCCCTTGTTCCTGCGTATCAGCAGCACTATTCCGTTCCGAAAGCACTCGGCGCCAAGGTAAATTTGGTATTTTTGAGAGAAGAAAACAAATGGCTTCCGAATTTGAGAGAACTTGAAAACAATATTACATATAAAACAAAACTTATATGCCTTAACAATCCGAACAATCCGACAGGTGCGGTAATCCCCGATGACATGCTTAAAAGAATTGCCGATATTGCAAAGGTGCATAATATCTGGATTTTATCTGACGAAGTTTACAGAGGCCTGAATTTAACGGGAAATCCTTATTCCGAATCGATGGCGGATATTTATGAAAAAGGTATTTCAACGGGGAGCATGTCCAAAACTTATTCGCTTCCGGGACTTCGTGTTGGGTGGGTTGCAGGAAGACAGGATTTGATAAACGAAATAAATAAACACAGAGAATACAATACAATCAGTGTCAGTATTTTAGACGATTATTATTCCGCAATAGCCATTGAAAACAGAGATAAAATCGCAACCCGCAATTTTAAAATAATGAAGGAAGGTTTAGAGGTGCTGAAAAATTGGCTTAATGAGGAAATATACGTTAAGGCAAATATTCCTCAGGGCGGAACGACGGCATTAATCAGGTACAAAAAAGATGTTTCTTCAAAAACGTTATGCAAGAATCTGCAGGAAAAAACGGGTGTTGCACTTCTCCCGGGCGAAACATTTGAAATGGAAGGAACGGTAAGGCTTGGTTTTTGTACGGCCAAAACCGTCCTCCAAAAAGGCCTGAAAGAATTTTCAGACTATTTAAGAACGGTATAGGATTTACACAATTACCCCAAATATATTTATCCCAAATATATTTACCCCCCCCCAAAAAAAAAATATATTTACCCCTCAGGTAAAGAATATATTAAGGCATTCAAATTCTGTGTTACACTTGAATTAGGGGAAATATTGACAGGAGGATAAGATATGATACCAATTTTAGATTCAAAAAGACAATATGCAAAAATAGGCTCGGAAGTTGAGAAAGTTGTTTGCGAAGTGCTTCGCTCAGGCTCATATATTTTAGGCCCGAATGTAAAGGCTTTGGAGGCTGAACTTGCAAAATACATAGGCTGTAATTATACCGTAGCATTAAACTCCGGAACTGATGCTTTGCATTTGGCTTTGAGAGCATTGGATATAGGCCCGGGTGATGAAGTTATTACAACTGCCTTCACTTTTGTTGCAACAACGGAATCTATAGAAATTGTCGGGGCAACTCCGGTATTTTGCGATATAAACCCCGATACATTTAATATTGACGCAGACAAAATCGAAGAATTAATAACTCCGAGGACAAAGGCTATTATGCCTGTTCACCTTTACGGTCAGCCTTGCGATATGGGCAAGATTATGGATATTGCAAAACGCCATAACCTCTATGTTATCGAAGACTGCTGTCAGGCAATCGGTGCCGAATACAAAGGACAGAAGGTCGGTACTTTCGGTGATATCGGCTGTTACAGTTTCTATCCGACAAAGAATCTCGGCGGCATGGGTGACGGCGGTTTGATTACCGTAAACAGTGAAAACCTTAAGAACAGAATAGTTGCACTCAGAAACCATGGCGGTGCAATAAGATATCATCACGACGAAATCGGTGTAAACTCCCGTCTTGATGAAATTCAGGCTGCAATTTTGAGAGTTAAACTGAATTATATTGACGAATGGAATAAGGAAAGAAGAAGCCATGCCGCAACATATAACGAATTGTTTGCAGGCTGCCCTGACATTCAAACTCCGAAGGAATTGGCAGATACTTATTGTGTTTATCACCAATATACGGTCAAGATTCCTAACAGAGATGAAATCCACAAAATGCTTCAGGAAGCAGGCATCGGTGCAATGCTTTATTATCCTATTCCTTTACATATGCAAAAAGTTCATGCACATTTGGGATACAAAATGGGCGACTTGCCTGTAACAGAAAAGAATACGGAATGTGTAATGTCGCTCCCGATGTTCCCTGAACTTACTTATGAGGAGCAAAAAACGGTTGCTTCAACATTGATTAACTGCCTGGAAAAATCTAAGGCTTTGGCATAAAGATTGATTAAAAGCGGAAATTAGTGTATTATAAAGGGGTGGGTTTTCTGCCCCTTTTTAAATGAAAAATAAGAGGAAAATAAGAATGAGCAGTATTGTTATTTATTCGACAAAACCGATGCCTGAATTAGAGGCTGTTCTTGCTGATATTGATGATGCGGAAGTTAGAACGGTTGATATTCAGCAAATGAAAGAGTATGCGGTTATCAATCCGTCTTTAATGATAGTTGCCGATATTGAACTTGCAAAAGATGCACTTATGACGAACAAATTCCCTTGTCCTATTTTATTTATAGGACCTGTAAGACGTGATGTTACCGTAAGGGCTGAAGGATACGACTTCATTACGGATTTAAAAAATTCCGATGAACTGATTGTCCGCGCAAAGGCATTGTTAAAGATTAAAGAAATCAAAGATAAATTGGAAAAAGTCAGCACGACTGATGATTTGACAGGTCTGCATAACAGAAAATATCTTCAGGAACGTCTTGAAGAAGAAATTTCACGTTCAAAACGTTACGGAACTAAACTTTCCTGCATTTTGTTTGATATAGATTTCTTCAAGGTTGTAAACGATATGTACGGTTACGAATGGGGCGATATTCTGCTCAAAAATATTGCAAATAAACTTGATGCAATGATAAGAAAAGAAGATATTTTAACCCGTTACGGAGACGAAGAATTTTTGCTCGTACTTCCTAATACTTCCGAAGAAAACGCTTTCCTGTTCGGGGAAAGATTCAGACGTGAAATCGAGAAGATGGAATTTATTCCTGCGGGTGAAGAAGAAGCACACAGAGTTACCATTTCAGGCGGTATTTCAACATATCCATGCATGCAGGACGTTGAGGAAGATGCAAATACGGTAATAAGATATGCCGAGCATGCGCTTTATAATGCAAAACACAGAGGGAAAAACAAGATAATTCAGTTCTCTCAGATGAATTTAGAGATGTAATAAAAAAATACCTGCCAAACGGCGGGTATTTTTTAGTTATTTGTCTTTGTTGCAAGTTCTGCTCTGTACCTTTTATACTGATTGTTCAAATCAGTCCTTTCGATTGCCTTGTCAATCGCATCGATTGCGTTGTTGTAATCGCCTATTTGTTCATAAGCATAGGCAAGATAGTAATAAGAAAAAGCATTGTCCTCAATTTCCGCAAGGTGCTTGATTGCGTGTACACGCTTTAAATCGGCCTTTGATTTCATTGCGAGGAACTTGTCTTTATCCTCTTTTGCCCCGTAATGGTCGCCCATTCCTTCTTTAATCTTTGCCCGTCTGTTGTAGAGAAAATACGTATTTTCGTTTTCTCCCGCTGCCGCAATGGCAAGGTCAATGTATTTAAGAGCCTCTTTCCTGTCGGAATACGTATATCTGCGCGCAAGGTCATAGTAGTATTTTACACTGTCCGAACGAATGAGGTCCGTATCAAAACTGTAATTAATCGTAATTGTTTCTCTTGTGCTGTTTTCGGGAAATCTGCCGAACGGCTCCGATTTGGTGATTGCATTTATTGCGGAACTGTCATAAATATCGTTTCCGGAACTTTCAAGAATATTTCCCGAGAGAACATTTCCGTCTTTATCAAGTTTAAAGGTTACTCTGATATGGCAGTTTTCGAGAAAATCGGGCGGGGCCCAGTTTGACTGAAGTTTTGTCCTTACATTATCCATATAATCGGCAAAATCAGTCTGTACCCGTGAATTACTTACAGGGTGATTGTAGTCCTCAAAAGCACAGCAGTTGAGCGCAAAAAATACCATTAGTGTGATTGTGACAGTTAAATCCCTACATCTCATAAGAAAAGTTTAATTAAAACATAAAATTTATTCAATAAAAAAGAGTTGTGTTATAATCTTTTGTAACATAAGGATTAAATTATGACAATTGCAGTATATGCAGGCTCTTTTGACCCTGTAACGAACGGACATCTTGATATAATCAGGCAGGCTTCCGAGGTCTTTGACGAAGTTATTGTTCTTTTGGCATACAATTCCGAAAAGTCCGCATTTTTGTCTGAGGAGGACAGAATGCATCTGATTAAGGAATCAATAAGGGAGTTTCCGAATGTCAGAGCCGACATGTTTGAAGGGCTGACTGTTGATTATGCAAAAGAAAAAGGTGCCTCAATTTTGGTAAGAGGGCTCAGAAACAGTGCCGATTTTGAATACGAAAATCAAATGGCGCAAATAAACAGAGAACTGAACAACAGTATTAAAACAGTATTTTTTACCCCAAAACCGGAAAATAACTTTGTATCTTCCTCCATGGTAAGAGAGATTGTTGTTAACGGCGGAGATATCTCAAAATTTGTTCCGGCTTGTGTTTCCGAGTTTTTTAACTGTGATATTTAGTTAAAATTTCTTTAATCAAATCAACAAATTCTGCCTGATTGAAAGAATCCTTCTGCAGATATCCTTCAATGCCGAATTTGTTCAGTTTCTTAACTGCAGTTTCTTTATTTTCCGAACTCATAACCAAAATAGGAATATCGGAGTACATTTCGTCCTGTTTAAGCCGTTCTACAAATTCGTAACCGTCGATTTTCGGCATATTCAAATCCGTCATAATCAGGTCGTAGTGGTTGAGTTTCAGTTTAACCATTGCTTCCGTAACGTCGAGAGCCGCATCGACAGTGTAACCTATATTCATAAGGATATTTTTAAGCATTGTCCTTGTTGTCATAGAATCATCTACAACAAGTATTTTCTTATAAGCCAAAACATCGGCAGGGAGCAGTTTTTGTGATGCACCCGTAGTTATGGCTTTGTTGAAATCGTAATGCAGAATATCCTGCATGTTGAGAATTAAGCATAACTCACCCGAAGCGAGGTTTGTGATTCCCGAGATATTTTTGACCTTATATAAAGGAGGCGAAAGTTTCTTCTGAAGAATATCCTGGTCGCCCAAGAGTTTGTCAACAACAAGCGCAATTGATTTTTCATCGGATTCTATGATGAGAACCGTCTCTTTTTCTCCTCTCGGAGTGGGCTCAAGTCCGAGTATATCGGCAAGGTAATAAAGCGGTAAGATTTTGTCGTTATAAACGATGGACCGCGTGCCGTTATTAGTCTTGATTTCATCTTGTTTTTTAAGAATAAAGGTTGTAATAACCTGAATCGGAACAGCAAAAATCTGATCGGAAATTTTAACAAGAAATACTCTTAGGGTTGTGAGTGTCACAGGAATTTCTATATGAACACAACTTCCTTTGCCGTATTCGGAAATAACCTTAACTTTACCGTTTAACTGCGAAATTTTTGTTTTAACAACATCAAGTCCGATTCCGCGTCCCGAAATACTTGTTATGGAATCTCCCGTTGTGAATCCGGGCCAGAAGATTATGTTCATTATTGCTTCGTCTGACATTGTTTCAATATCTTCCTGAGTCAAGAAGCCTCTTGAAACGGCTCTGTCTTTGATTTTTTCGAGGTTAAATCCCTGTCCGTCATCAATTACGTCTATAATAACCTTGTTATCGTCCTGCTTTGCGGAAAGAAGTATTTTACCTACAGGACTTTTGCCCGCAAGGAGTCTGTCCTCTTTTGATTCAATACCGTGGTCGATGGCATTTCTCAAAATGTGAATAAGCGGAGTTTTGATTTCTTCAATAATCTTTTTATCCGCACAGGTTTCGTTACCCTGAATTTCGAAATCAATGTCTTTCCCTTTTTCTGTTGCGATATCACGTACCATTCTTGAGAAGGAATTGAA
>DBYM01000006.1:2872-6373 GCA_002309875.1 Cyanobacteria bacterium UBA1186 | reverse complement strand
GGAAATATTTTGTGTAATGTCGGAAAGCAAAGAAAATACCTGTTTTACGAAAGCCGAAGTGTATTGCTCGGAGCCGATACTTTGCAGATATTTTCTGTTATAATACCGCAGATAATTGGAGGTCTTTAACAAATCCTTCTGGCAGTTTTCGTTCAGGATTTTGATTGTATCGATTTTATCAAGATTTTTTTCGGTTTTAATCTTGGTTATAATAAGTTCGCCAAGTTGATTAACAAGCAAGTCAAGTTTTTGGGCATTAACGTGCAGAGTCTTGATTTCGCTTGACGAATCTTTGCTTGTGACCGAACTCTGTGCAGACAGATTTTTGATTTCGCTTACTCCGGTATCCTTCTTAAAGTTCAGTTCAAGCAACTGTTTCATGATTTCAAGTTGTTGTATTATCAAATCGCCGTCAATGTTTTCGCTTGGTGCGGCACAATATTCAACGCCGCTCTTAAGCGTTTGGGTCATTTGTTCTTCAAGTTGTACGGAGTTTTCTATAATAAAATCAAGTATTTCGATAATCATATTGACGATTTCCATTATTCCGTCGTCGTCAATATGCTCTTTCATTTGCAAAACATCATCTTTGATTTCCTGTGCGTAAACACTGCTGCTTTGGAGCATCGTAATTTTTTCCGCAATTTCAAAGAAGGTTGTATCCGAGGTTTCAACATCAATTATTGATGTATTGAATTTAGACGCTGCAGAACTGAGTTCGTTTCTCATTTCAAGGATTTCGCTTATGGTGAATGTATTTGTTGCATTCATAACGAAATCAAGTTTTGTAAGTACGTTTTGCAGTGCCGTTTTAATCTCGTAGAGGTCCGAATCTTTGAAGAAATCGTATATTTTTGCAATTTCTTCCCTCAGGATAACGGTTTCCTGTGATTCTTCCTCGGGCACGATACTGTCAATCAGTTCGAAACAGTGGTTGTATAAAGAATTGATAGTTTCCTGATTGGCCTGCAGTTCGTTAACCTGCTCCGAAGCCTGCTCCGAAACAACTTCCGGCAGGTCTGCAGGAAGTTCCCCTTCTGCAATTGCCGCAACGGAAGCAATCGGGTCGAAGTCATTTGAAGCGAGTTCAACATCTAAAGTGTATTCAAGATCCGAAAGAGTGGGATTGAAGAGTTCATCAATTATCTCTCTCTGATTTTTTACCGATTCGTCAAGGTATTTTGAAACTATTTCGATAGACTTGGTAATCTTTATTACGGTTGCTTTATTAAGTTTAATCCCTGAAGTATTAACTGCATCAAAAATATCCTCGACCTTATGAATAATAGTCTGAATATTGCTGAAGCCGACCATTCGTGTAGCGCCCTTAAGACTGTGTAAATCCCTGTAAAGAGCGGCAGTTATTTCTCTGTTTCCGGGCTCTTTTTCAAGTTTGGCAAGTTCGTCAAATATGCGCTCAAGTATATCTTCCGATTCAACCTGGAAGATTCCCATAAGTTCTTGCATGTTCTCGTTATCTTGCTCCAATTAATCTATCCTTCTATTGCTGAATTTTTAATCTCATTTGATAGATTATTTAACTTACTGAGTTTTTCCAAACTTACAGCCATTGTCTGAATAAGGTCGTTAGCCATATTTTTGTTTTCTTCGTCAATGGTATTTAATTTTTCGATTAAGTCTTTTTGTTTATCCGTATTTTGATTCAGTGCATCGAGCGAAGACAGGACACTTTCTATAAGGTTTAATAATGTTTCGGAATTGCCTGAAACCGAATTGATATCTTTTACGATATTTTCAATTTCCTTAGAGCCTTCTTCGGTCGCCATTACGGTTGAGTTCGTTGTGTATTGAATGTTACTTGTAAGAGAAGTGATTTTTGTAATAGCCTGTTTTGATTCATCTGCGAGTTTTCTGATTTCGCCTGCAACAACCGCAAACCCTTTACCGTGTTCTCCTGCTCTTGCTGCTTCAACTGCGGCATTAAGAGCAAGCATATTTGTTTGTTCGGCAATGTCATCAACTACGTTAATTGAGTTACCGATTTGCTGTGTATGTTCGGAAAGTTCCAGAATAAGTTCCGCAACCATCTGTACTTTTTGTCTTAATACGAGAATTTTCTCCGCATTAGATGAGATTGCTTCATATTCTTTTTGTGAGAAGTTTATTGACTGATTAACCTGTTTTTCGGTATTTTTTGAAGTTTCATAAGATTCTGCGGAAAGATTTTTAAGTTTCTCTATAAGTTGTGAAACGTTTCTTGAGTTTGAAGAAAGACTTTCGAGCACTTTTTTCTGTGAATTTAATGCTTCCAAAATTTCGGAAGTTGTTTCTTCAACCGATTCGGACTGCAATGTCAGAGATTTTTTTATAGCCCTGGATATCCACTGTTTCGTAATCAAATGAGCGGGAATAAACAATACAAGTACTATTCCGCAATACATAATACCTTCATAAGGATTTACTTCATTTTTCAGAAGTACGACTATTAATACCACTAAAGTCAGGATAAATACGGCTGTATCAATACCGCATTTGATGTTAAATCTTTGTTTTAATCCGAATTTCCAATCATTAAGCACTTCTTCACTCTCCTATAGTTTTTTTTAGACATTTATTATATAATTATCTTATACTAAAATCGGGAAAATTGGAATAATCTAAATATATGGTAACAAAGATTTTACTCGTTGATGACAGTGAGACTCAACTCAAATTTTTAAAAGAAGAGCTTGTGAATAACGGATTTGAGGTTGAGACTGCGGCAAACGGCTCGGAGGCATACAAAAAAATATACACCTATGTTCCTGACGTTGTTGTTGCAGACATTGTTATGCCTGCGATTGACGGTTACCAATTATGCAGAATGATAAAGAACGTTGAGGAGACAAAAAAAATTCCTGTTATTTTGCTTTCCGTTCTCGATAAAAAGATTGATAATTTTTGGGGTAAAAAGTCGGGCGCACAACTGTTTCTGTCCAAGTCGATAGACATAAAGGAACTTGTTTCGAATATTAATGCCACGGTCAGAAGATATCCCGTCCCCGAGGATTATAAAAAGGTATTGGAGGAAAAAGGAAGCGAGGAGCACTCCGCTCAGTTCAGACTGAATGCTATTTTAAACGATTTGTTGATGAAAAGCACGTTTTCCAATGAGTTTAGAAATTTGAGCGACTTTTTGAATTACGAAAGAATTTTGGTTGAAAAACTGTTTTCTCTTTTAAGTTCTTTCGTTGAATACCATGTTGCGGGAATTTATTTTGCATCGCCTGATGATTTTGCCGAAAATATTGTATATTTTGATACTTTGGGACGAAACCTTTCCAAAAACCTTTTGTCTGATGTCAGTTATGATTTCTTCAAAAAAATGGAGGAGCATAAAGCGATTAAGGATTCAAAATTTGAAGTAGTCAGAATGCTTTTGGGTAAAGAACTTGATTATAAATTTTCGGATTTGTCTTCAAAAATCATTATCCCTCTGATTTTTGACAAAAAACTGATTGGCGGAATATGTTTCTATACAAGACAGGATATGGACTACGC
>DBYM01000006.1:0-2784 GCA_002309875.1 Cyanobacteria bacterium UBA1186 | reverse complement strand
GGCCTGACAGGGCTTTATAACAGAAGACAGTTTGAAATCGGACTTGAGCAGGAATATAACCGTACAAGAAGACACCCGTCAGACTTCTCGCTTGCAATTTTGGATATTGACTTTTTCAAGAAGGTTAACGATACATACGGGCATCAGTACGGTGATTATGTTCTGCAAACGGTTGCAAATCTTATGAAACAGGCATTCAGAAAGACGGACTTGCTGTATCGTTACGGCGGGGAAGAACTTGTTATGATTATGCCCGAGACCAATATTGAGGGTGCGGTAATTCCGGTACAAAGATTGCGCAGAATGGTTGAGGAATATGATTTTGAATATAACGGGGTTAAAGCCAAAGTAACTGTCAGCCTTGGTTTGACAATGAATTACCAGGATTTAAATACTCCGGCAGAGATTTTGAAGTCCGCAGACGAAGCGTTGTACAGAGCAAAAGAAGGCGGCAGAAACAGGGTGGTCCTGCATGAACAATAACTATATCGAACAAAAGAAAAATACTCACTTGTATTTTCAGGTAGGTGAAAACAAGTACGGAATAAATACCGGAAATGTACTTGAAATTATGAAACTGCCTGCTCTTGATTACCCGCAGAAACTTCCCAACAATATTGTCGGACTTCTGAAATACAACAATTTTGTAATTAATGTTGTTGACATAAGATTTTATCTGAATATTGAAGTTACACCGTACAGTGCACAGAATGAACTTTTAATAGTTAAAACCGATGAAGTAATTTTTGGTATTATCACTGATAAAATTGTAGGAATACTCCCGTTCGATACGACTTTGACCGACCAGATTCCTTTTGTTGACAGCAAAATGATTATTGAGTCAATATACAAGCACGAAAATGATACGATTTTTGTTGTTAATGTATATTCATTGGAAAACCTGCTGAAACAGCACGATTTGACTTTGCCTGAGGTTGACATTCCGTCGTTATTCCCGCAGGGTGAAAGCGAAAGAAAACTTATGACGCAGAGGACTTCGGAGATAGCCGAAAAATCTGCGCTGCGTCTGGCTTCCGGAGAATTGCATGCAAAGAATAAATACATATCGTTCAACCTGAACAACGATTATTACTGTATTGCGCTTAATTACGTCAAAGAAGTTTTAAAAGACACAAATATTACAAATGTTCCCGGAACTCCTGATTTTGTTGAAGGAATTATGAATTTAAGAGGAGATTATATTACCGTAATAAATCTGAAGAAATTTTTAGACCTTCCTGACGGGGAAAAACCCGAGAAAAACCCTGTTATTATTGTGAAATACAATGATTTAAAACTTGCACTCCTTATAGACAAAATTAACGAACTGTTTGATTTTCAGGAATTTATTTATCAGGAAGCGTCCGAAAGTTATTATCTGAACGAATTTATTTACAACAAAGTTCTTTATACCGAACTGAATATTGATAAGATAACCTCAGATAAAAGAATTATTGTAACCGATATTTAATCCGTTGTTTCTCTTTTGTGCTAAAATCGTGTTAGACAAGAGGACTTAAAATGATTAACAGAAAATCCCGTGATGAAATAAAAAGAATGCGTCATGCCGGTCATATAGTTGCTTTGGTGCATAAGAAAATGCGTGAAGTTGTAGAGCCCGGAATTTCGACGAAAGAACTTGACGCTATTGCGAAGAGTGTTATCAAAGAAAATAAAGCAATTCCGACTTTTCTCGGATATAACGGTTTTCCGGCATGTATTTGCGCTTCAATTAATGAGAAGGTCGTCCATGGTATCCCGAACGAAAAGGAAATCCTTAAAGAGGGTGATATTATTGCGATTGATGTCGGCGCAACCTATGGCGGAATGGTAGGAGACAGCGCCTGGTCTTATGCGGTAGGCAAGATTTCCGAAGATAAGCAGAAACTTATGAAAGTCACTGAGGAAGCACTTTTTGCCGGTATTTCAAAGATGAGGGCAGGAAATGTTCTTGATGACATTTCGGGCGCAATAGAAGATGTTGCGAACAAAAACGGAATGGGAATTGTTCGTCAGTACGGCGGACACGGAGTCGGACACGTAATGCACGAAGACCCGTTTTTGTTTAATTACAGAGTCGGAGATAAAACCCTCCTCAAATCAGGCTATGTTATAGCAATTGAGCCGATGCTTAATCTTGGCGGAGACGAAGTTTTTGTGGAAGACGATAATTGGGGAGTCGTTACAAAAGACAGAAAACCGTCTGCTCACTTTGAACATACGGTTTTGTGTACTGATGATGAACCTGTATTGATGACTAGTCTTATGGAGTAACTAAAGTTTAGTATAATACATTGAGTGTTATATTTTCGTCAGGACAGGCTTTAGTTCTGTCGTCATATAGATTGAGTGTAATTTTGTTGTTTTCGTCAACACTTACTTTATATTTGCTGTAAGGATTGCCTGTGCTTACGATACCTTTTTGTGCTTTTAATGCTTCGAGGTCTTTTTTAGACAAGTCTTCAGGATTTCCGTCTAATCCGCAAACTTTTTCAAATACGGAAGTTTGTGCTGTAGTAAATCTGAATCCGGGTTTCTTGTCGCCATCGCCTGTTGTGCGTTCTGCGGTTGTTTTACCGTTTACAACAGTTGCTTTTGAGCCAAAATGCGGAGCAGATATTTCTACGTTCATTCCTTTAACGGTCTTTGTTGTTGTATAATCCATATTTCTGTCAAAATAAGTAAATTTTCCGCCTTGTACCGGTTCTGCCATATTTTTTCTCCTTATTTAATATCCTGATATTTATATAAAGTATATATACTTTCAAAAATTGCCATGTTCGT
>DBYM01000045.1:859-14166 GCA_002309875.1 Cyanobacteria bacterium UBA1186 | reverse complement strand
TCCATGACCGCATCAACATTCCCGACTTCAAACCCCGTTCTGTGGTCTTTTACCATCTTATACGGGTGGAAAACGTAAGAACGTATCTGTGAGCCAAAGTTTATATCAAAATTCTCGCCCTTGAGTTCCGCAAGTTTCTTCTCGTGTTCTCTCTGTCTGATTTCCAAAAGTTTTGAAGCAAGCATCTGCATTGCGTTTTCCTTGTTCTGCAACTGAGAACGTTCCTGCTGACACTTAACAACAATTCCCGTCGGTTTGTGCAAAATCCTGACAGCCGTCTCAACCTTATTAACATTCTGTCCGCCTGCACCGCCCGAACGCATTGTATCCACCTCAATATCCTCAGGCGGAATAATAATCGTTTTTTCGTAATCCGCAATTATCGGTGAAACCTCGAGCGAAGCAAAACTCGTCTGCCTTTTGCCGTTTGCATTAAAAGGCGAAATCCTTACGAGCCTGTGAACTCCCTTTTCAGCCTTGGCATAACCGTAAGCAAATTTCCCCGTAACCTTAATCGTGGCCGACTTTATCCCCGCTTCGTCACCGTCGGACTTGTCAACAAGTTCAACCTTCCAGCCTCTTGCTTCTGCCCACCTCGTGTACATTCTCAAAAGCAGGCTCGCCCAATCCTGTGCATCAGTTCCGCCCGCTCCTGCATTAACCGTCAAAAATGCGTCAGCCTCATCATATTCGCCCGAAAGCATTTTCTGAATATCATATTTATCAAGTTGTTTTTCGAGTTCGGCAAGAGCCTTTTCGCTCTCTTTAATTAATTCCTCGTCGCCAATTTCATCAGCAGTCTGAGCATCTTCTATAATACCTTCCCAGCCTTCAAAAAGAGCAAGAGTTTCCTTTATCTCACGCGACTTCTGCCCGAGTTCCGATGCTAAATTCTGATCAGACCAAACTTCGGGCGATTGGAGTTTTTGCTCAATTTGGGACAGTTCCTTCTGCAAACCTGCAAGGTCAAAGACACTCCTTGTTTTTATCAACTCTTTGTTTAAGTTCGTCTAATTGCATTTTCAATCAACTCCACAACTTCATTATGTATTTCTTCTATGGTCCTCATGGAATCCACAACCTTAACTCTTTCAGGCTCCCGCTTTGCGATTTCAAGATAACCTTTCCTTACACGTTCAAAAAATTCAACCCCTGCAGATTCCATTCTGTCCTTTTCTTCTCCGACACGAGCCTGCGAGGTCTGAACATCAATATCAAAAACTATTGTCAAATCAGGCTTCCTTCCGCCCGTTGCAATATTGTTAAGGTTTTTCAGTTCGTCAATATTTACCCCTCTGCCGTAACCCTGATAAGCAATCGTGGAATCCGTATGTCTGTCACAAAGTACAATCACACCCTTTTCAACCGCAGGTTTAATTATGCAGTCCATATTCTGCGCTCTGTCAGCAAGAAAAAGAAAGGATTCACAAGCGGGTGAAACTTCACCGTCATAATTAAGCAGAATCTCTCTGACTCTTTCGCCAAGACCTTTTGCTCCCGGCTCACGTGTCATAAGTGTTCTGAAACCCTTACCTCGCAAATATTCATCAATAAGTTTCATCTGCGTTGTTTTTCCGCAGCCGTCCGCTCCTTCAAATGTTATAAACAAACCCTTTGTCATCAATATTCCTCTTTTAAGTCCATTTTAATATAAGCAAAGAGTTAGTTCAATAAAACGCACAAAAGCATTACGGGATTCAATACTCTTGAACCCCGTAAAGCGTAAGCCGAATACAAGCATAATGCGATATTTTTTATTTTAGAGTCGAATACGACGATACACTAGCTGTCCCCGACTTACATTTACATTTTAACATGTTGCCCATGTGTACATAATATTCCAAAGTAGTAATTCTTTGGTATAATATTAAGTATGGAAGAAATAAGAGTTAAATGTCCGGCAAAAATTAACTTAACGTTAGAGGTCTTGGATAAGCGTGATGACGGGTTTCATAACATTAAAAGCGTTATGCAGACAATAAGTCTTTACGATTTTTTAACGATTTCGGCATGCCCGAGTGAGAAAAAAGAAATTGCACTTTCGGGTACAAATTCGGAACTGCCCTATGATAATACAAACCTTGTTTACAAGGCTGTTGAATTATACCTTAAAGAAGCCGAACTTGATAATATGAGTGTAAAAGTCTTTATTGAAAAACATATTCCCGTATCGGCAGGTTTGGCGGGCGGAAGTTCTGATGCTGCGGGAACTCTCTGGGGATTAAATCAACTTTTGGAAAAATTCTCCGATGAAAAATTGCGGGAATTATGCGCCTCCTTAGGCTCAGACGTAAATGTCTGTCTCGAAGGCGGGTGTCTGCTTGCCACCTCAAGAGGAGAGGTTACGGAAAAACTTCCTGTTTTGGGGTACTCCGTAACAATTGTTAAACCAAAAGATTTGGGAATTTCCGCAAAAGAAGCCTACGAAAAATACGATAATTTGGAAGAAAAGCCGCAAAACGGCATGACGGATAAAATGGTTGAGGCTCTTAATAACGGTAAAGACATAAAAGAATTCCTGTATAATGCTCTTGAGCCGGCTGTAATTAATGAGCATAAAGAATTACAGGCAATCAAAAATACTTATCCTCAAATGATTATGACAGGCTCAGGCTCTGCATTCTATGCACTTGAAAATACACAAAATTTAGTATTGTGCGAAGGTTACCAATACAAGAGATATATCGCCTTCACGGGGAATGGCGTCGGTCTTTGTGAAAATTAAAATGTAAAAATGTATAACAAACTAGCAAATTATTTTTTTAGAGGTTATATTATGCTAAGAGGGTATGAAATTTAGGGAAAATACCTTCGACATGAGGTCAGATAGTGGTAGATAACAGGTCAGCAGGATTTTATGGAATTGGCGGCGCTTTTAACTTTAAAAGCGGAGATGCTTCCGGCACGGCTGCAAAAATGAGTCAGGATAAATACGGCTCTGAGGCAATGTATCTACCGCCTCTGGAGGAAGAAGGACAATACAGAGAGGAGCCGTTTGTTGACAGAAGCGCACTTTTGAGAGCAACTCTGAATTCTCTTGCAATGACAAATGTCGCCTCAGTTTTAAATTCAAAAAAACATAAGAAAACGCTTTCACCGCTTGATAATGATACCGAAGAAGATGACGAGCAGGAAAAAGAAGAGATTAAACGTCTTGAAGATGTTTTTAAAGACAGTTAACAAACGATTGTGATATAATATCCTCATTAAGGAGCTTATTTATAATGAGTAAAGAAAACAAGAAAAAGAGAAACTCTGCTTCAAGAGAACAGAAGTTCTTCAACAGATGGAGAGGAATTTTTCAATTTATAATAACTCATATTTCCTATATGGTTCGTCTAAAATTAGTCTATAGACTTGAGGTTTACGGAAAGGAAAATATTCCGAAACACAATGAATATATAGTTGCACCAAATCATTTGTCAACACTCGACCCGCCTACAATTGCGGCTATTTTTCCGAGACCTTTGGCATTTATGGCTAAAAAAGAATTGTTTGAAAATCCTTTTCTGTGTTGGTGGCTGAATTGGCTTGGTGCTTTTGCAGTTGACAGAGAAAATTTAAGCGTTTCTACAATAAGAACGGTTTTGACAATCAGAAAGACGGAATGGGTATTTGCAATTTTCCCGCAGGGCAAACGGGAAGAGCCCGGGCGAATAACAAGTGTTACCAAGGGGTTTGCTTCTCTGGCCAAAACTACCAAATGCGGAATTCTTCCCGTAGGTATAATAGGCTCGCAGGAAGCAAGACATTTACCGTTTTCCGGGAAAATAATTATAAGAATAGGTAAAATAATTCCTTATTCGGATAATGTTGAAGAAATGGTTGAAAGTTGGAAAAAATCCATTGAGGAATTAACCGGCTTTAAAGTTGAAGAATTGACTGCAGTATAAAGGTTTTGGAATAAGGAATAAGGAATTATGAAAGAAAAAAATTACAACAAGAGGACTGAAAAAGATTACGGACTGCTCCGGTCAATTTGGTACAAAATATTTTTGTGCCTTGTTGTAATTCCTGTTTCAAAACTTCAGTATAATCTGAAAATTGAAGGCCGTGAAAATGTTCCCGAAACTTCAAGAGTCATATTTGCCGGGAACCACGTTTCTTTCCTTGACCCTCCTATGACATCTTATGCCGTAATGAAAAAAGTTGCATATATGGGTAAAAAAGAATTGTTCACCGATGAGAATTGGCTTTTGAGAACACTTTGCCACTCCTTGGGCGGGTTTGCCGTGAACAGAGAAAAACCTGAACTTGCCACGTTTAAATCCGTAAGAGCCATTTTTAATACGGATTGGGCATTGGGGATTTTCCCTCAGGGACATATAGAAAAAAAGCCCGTAATAAAAGATATTAACAAAGGCTTTACCCTGTTTGCAAAAAAACATAAAGCGGACATTATTCCGATAGGAGTCTGCGGGTTTGACGGATATGCGCATAAATTATTTGAAAAACATATGACAATAAAAATCGGGAAACCTATCTCATACACTCTGCCTGATGACGAAATCGTATCCGAATGGGCAAAACAAATATGCGAAATGACAGGATTTAAAGACGAAGTAAACTTTCCCGTTGCGGCAGAATCTTAATATTTCGTAACATGATGCCGCTCTCAGGCAATTTTTAAGATTTACCGGTTTTATGCATGGCAAGACCAACTCTGTGTGAAAATATGAAGATTTTAGCATTAAACAACATATCTGCGTTTACACCTCAAAGAGCCAAAGATTTTGGCAAAACCAATTACGGTTTAAAAATGTCACAACCCTTGGCGCATGATTCCGTATCGTTTGGAAGCACTCTCGGCGAAGCATACATCAATCAACTTCATAAGCCTGCACACGTCAGGAAAATGCAGCGTAATGCAACGATTTATATGGACGTTATCGAATCCATCGCAATGAAACTTAAAGACCACGGAATCAGTTTTGACAGAGCATATTGCGAAAAACATGCAATAAAATCTCCTGAAGCATGCGGGTCAAAAGTTTCCCGCTCAGGTACATTTAAAGTACCCGACTCAATCAGGGCAACATTATACTGTTCGGATATTTACAATCTGTCAATTTTGAATGATAAAATTCTCCCCGCCTTTGAGGAAAGAGGCTATATTGTGGCAAAAACCGAAGTGCCTGTCGAACAAATGCTGAAAAAAGGTTATTTGCCGACAAAACAGGAACTTGAAAAGAAAGAAGTTTCTGTTCTTGATTTAGACATCAGGTTGTATGACGTTGAAGACCAGGTCGGTAAACTCGAACCGAAATATAAATATTCAATCGGCAACCCTCCAAACTCAGGATATGAAGATGTTCAAATCAGATTTAAAAAAGAAGATGATACAAGCCAAAGCCCTGACTTGTTTGAACTCATAATATTGCCCGGTAAAAATTTTGCCAAAGCCAAATCCTACGAATCAGATAAAGTTTACAGCCAGACAAGAAAACTCGGAGAATTGGCTTTTATCAAAAATATGAAAAATGAAAGAGATATTGCGCTCGCAAAACGATATATAGCGATGATTAAATCCATGCTGAATCTCGGTATTTCCCAAAAATTATTCGGCGCCGCAAAGAATCTTGATGTATATGGAATGGAAAACAATATTGTTATGAATATGTCGGAAGGTGATATCAATGTTATTAAAAGTGCCTTTGCCGACTTACGCAGAGTTGCAAGAAATTATTATGACACTATAGAATTACGTGCAAAGTCTTTCAAAACTATTGCAAGAATAAAAAGCGAAAGAGCAAATGATGCCCGCATACTGACAGAGACACAGAAAAATCTGCTTGAGGCAATTGATTTCTTCAACAATGCAGGTAATCTGAAAAAATTACCGGAAATCGATTAAAACCTATTTTTGCGGTTTCTTGTTTTTATTATTTTTCTTTGTAAAATTCTGCGACGAACTCCCCGTATAAGAAGTCTGAATTCTCTTAACACTGAATACGTCAGGCATTGCCTGAATTGCCGTCATTACACGTCTCAGGGTTTCAACATTATCAAGTTCAATCCCGAGTTCAATAATACCGACTTTTCCTTTTGATTTAACATTCGCAGAAATGATATTTGTTTTGTTATCGGAAACCACACTGATGACATCTTTAAGAAGTCCCATCTTTTCTGCAGTTTCAATTCTGATGGTTGTATTATAAGTCTTATTAAGATTTTCTCCGGACCAGCGGATATCAAGCATTCTTTCGGGCGGAATATCTTCAAGAGTACGGCAGTCAACTCTGTGAACACTCACACCCTTAGAGCGGGTAACCACGCCGACAATAGGCTCTCCCGGGATCGGAGAACAGCATCTTGCAAAGGAATAAAGCATTCCTTCAAGCCCGATAATATCTCTTTCGGATTTTTTATGCGAATGATGCTGATATTCTTTTTCGGGTTTGTCAGGCTTCTTAAGACGATTAATAATCTTATTAAGAGTAGTTTCTCCGTAACCTAATGCGGCAAACAAGTCGTCAGCACCGACATAATTCATTTGTTTGGCAACCTTATCGAACTCACCGATTTTCATATACTCATCAAAAATAGCCTTAGTCAGTTCGTGCTCAAGATTAGCCTTGCCGATTTCAATATGGTCTTCACGTTTATTCTTTTTATACCATTGTTTAATCTTAGATGCGGCCTGCTTTGTTACAACAAAGTTAAGCCAATCCAATCGGGGTGCCGCAACTTTGGAAGTCATAATTTCGACAATATCGCCGTTTTTGAGTTTTGTATCAAGTTGTGCAATACGTCCGTTTATCAATGCACCGACCGTTTTATGCCCGACATCGGAGTGAATACGGTAGGCAAAATCGACAGGTGTTGCGCCCTGCGGAAGATCAAATACGTCACCGTTCGGAGTGAAGGCAAAAACCTGATCCGAAAAAATATCCAATTTAACAGAATTAACGTAATCCGCTGCGTTTTGGGTATCTTTGTTGTATTCAACAAGTTTTCTCATCCATGAGAATTTAATATCGTTCGCCGAGTCTGCTTTGTTCGAGCCTTTCTCTTTGTATCTCCAATGTGCGGCAATACCGTATTCTGCAATTTCATGCATCTGCCATGTTCTTATCTGTACTTCAAGCGGTTTCTGACGGGGCCCGATAACCGATGTATGCAAAGACTGATAGCCGTTACCTTTTGGCATTGCTATGTAATCCTTAAATCTGCCGGGTATCGGTTTAAACTGCGAGTGAACAAGGCCTAAAACTTCATAGCATTCCTTTTCGCTGTTTACGATTACACGGACTGCCGTAATATCATAAAGATCATGGAACTGGACATTCAGACGTTCCATTTTTTTATAAATACTGTAATAGTGTTTTGCCCTGCCTGTTATAGTCGCATTAATTCCGCTTGCTTTCACGTCTTTGGAAATTTTTTCAATCAGCATATTTACAGCCGATTCACGCTCCACTTTCTTCTGCGAAACGAGTTGTGCAATTTCATAATATTTATCGGGGTGCAGATATTTCAAAGACAAATCTTCAAGTTCCGCTTTAATTTTACCTACACCTAAACGGTTAGCAAGAGGAGCAAATATATCAATCGTTTCCTGTGCTATTTTCTGCTGTTTTGCTGCAGACATATAATTCAGTGTTCTCATATTATGCAGTCTGTCAGCAAGTTTTAGGAAGATTATTCTTACGTCAGATGCCATTGCAATAAACATTTTGCGGAAATTTTCCGCCTGACGTTCTTCGGTTGATTTGAACTGTAATTTACCGAGTTTTGTGACACCCTGAACAAGATTAAGAACATCGTCGCCAAAACGTTCCTGAATTTCTTCCGGTTTTGTATCCGTATCCTCCAAAACATCGTGCAAAAATCCCGCCATAAGAGTATGTTTATCCGCTCTTAGGCCTATAAGAATTTTAACAACTTCTATCGGGTGGATAATATAAGGCTCTTCCGAAACCCTGTACTGTCCGTCATGGAGTTTCTTTGCAAAATTAAAGGCATCTTCAAGTTCGGTAATATCGTCTTGCTGATACCCTTCTTCTTCGAGTTTAGCCCTGATTTCGTCAAAGTTTATTACGTAATTTTCTTCCATAACATAGTTATCATAGAGTTTTTTCGGGAATTTTTCAAGAGTAAATGGCAAAAAATACGCAATTTAGAGAGTATTATCGGACCTTATTTTCGTTTCCCGCAATAAGTCTTTTAATATTTTCCCTGTGAAGATATGTTATATAGACCGCACCTATTGCACAATAACAAATATATGCGATTGGTGCATTTAAAAAATACATAATAAACGGAGATAAAATTAAGGCGCAGATTGAGCCTACAGAAACATATCTTGTAAAATATGTAATCACACTCCAAATCAAAGCAATCGTAATTCCCGCAACCGGATTAAGGGCGATAATTGTCCCGACACCCGATGCAACCGATTTTCCTCCTTTAAAATTAAGAAAACAGGGCTTGCTGTGACCTATAATTACGGCAACGGCAGCCAAAACAGGAGCAAGTCCGATTTGCGAACACGCACTCACAAATATTTTTGCCAAAAATACGGGTAATGCACCTTTAATTGCATCGAGCACCATAACCGTGAAAAACCATTTCTTCCCGAGCACCCTCTTTACGTTGGTTGCTCCGGTTGAACCCGAGCCTATTGTTCTTATATCCTGTCCCGTTTTTGCTTTTACAATCAGATATCCCGTAGGAATCGAGCCGATTAAATAAGCGATTAAAACCGTTAAACCAAGTTGTACAAATATATTTAACATTCTTTTTCTCTCCCTTTTATATTTTATCAAATATTTGCAAAAAGTGCTAAAATAATATAAAATTTTTATATGGAGTATGATTTTTTAGCGAGTTCAATAGACCGAGAAAATATTGCGTTGCCGCAATCTGATAAAATAGACCGTTTTTTATTAAAAAACAACTCCGCAGAAATAATTAAAGCCCTCGACTTTCTCGCTTCCAAAGAAAAGTTCCTGTATGTTCACGGCTTTCTCGGGACAGGGAAAAGACAATTTATAAATTATTTGAGTGAATTTCTGAATAATGATGTTATAAAACTCGAATATTATTGTAAAGAATCAACCGTTTGCGACGATATACTGCTTACATTTACGGACACTATAGAAAATCTTTCAATTTCCAAAGCGGCGGCCATAAATGCCAAAATTACAACGATGAACGTTAAATTTTTACAGCAGTTGTCCTCCGTAAAAAAACCGTTCGTTATAATTCTTCATTCGCTTGATGACATAATAGAAGAAAATCTTCCGAATATTATCAGCCTTGTCAAAAATATTCTGAAAGAAGAAAACGCCAAGGTAATTATTTCTACAAGAGCCATGAAACCGGGCGCAATTGCCGACATAGAAGAAGACCGTAAGATATTTTTAAAAGCCTTCACAAAAGAGATTTTTAAAGAATTCCTGGCTTCTAACGAAATAACTGCCACCGAACAAACTTTGGAAGATTTTTACAAATATACAAGAGGATATTATTACTATACGGCACTGACGGTTAAAATCCTTCAGGCAATGAAAACAAATCTGAATGACTTTCTGCAAAAGTTTAACAAATCGGATATGAGTTTTGATTCGTATTTGGGTGTAACTTATTTAAATCTTATTCCTGCCGCCATCAGAAATTTCTTCTGGTTTCTGAGAACAATCAGGCACGGTATAAGTCTTAATGCCCTTGCCGTGTTTGAAATCTATGATGAATTTTCGGTAAATTATCTGAAAACCAATTTAGTGATTTTTGAATCAAACGAAGTTCTTTATGTACAGGATTTCTTCCTGCAGGATATAGATATTTCTATTCCGGAAAAAGTTGAAGCAAGACTTCACAAATATATTATAGGACTTTATGAAGGCCAGTTGAAAGAGCCTTTAAAATCACGTTCAATAATGATTTCACGTCAGGCTTTGCGTGCGGAAATTGAATATCACAGCCGTTGCATAACCGAACTTGAAACAAATAAATTATCCGCAAAAAATGCGGAAGTTATTGTAACGGACAGCGAAGTCGAAACTGAAGAAGCCATAAAGGAAAAAACGCCCGAAGAAATATCGGTAAGCATTGATAACGCAATTCAACTTGCGGCAGATAAAAAATACACTGAAGCAATAGAAGCATTTAAAAAACTTTTGGAGGCCGAAAACATTGATTTGCGTTCAATAGTTGAAGTACGTGCATATCTCGCAAGGCTGTACAAAGAAATCGGCAATTATTCTGCGGCAAGTCATTATTACGACCTTGTAAAAACTTATTATAAACAGCATTCTGAGGTAATAAATCTTAATTATCTGTATTACGATATGACGGATTTGTTCTTCAAAATGTACAAGCACGAAAGAGCCATTGAAACAATTAAAAAAGTTATTTATTCCGTTGACACTCCGCAATCACTCCTTGTCAGCGCCTGCACTCTTTTGGGAAATATTTATTCCGAGATGAATAACCAAAATGAAGCATACAACTATTATAAAAAGGCTTTAGATTCGCTTAACGAAGATGTGGAAGCCGATACTCTTGCAGAATTATATTTCAAATTTGCACTTGTAAACGATGACAAAGGCGATGACGATACAGCATTTGATTACTATAACAAATGTATAGCAATAGGCGGACAAAATCCTTATAAAGCACTTGCTTATTCAAATCTGGCATCTTGCTATTACGACAATGAAAGTTATGCAGAAGCACGGCATTGTTTTGAAAAAGCCTATGAATTGGATAAACAGAGCAATAATTATGACGGAGTTTATTACAATGCAAGTTATCTTGCAAAAATCTGTATAAAGGAAGGCTCTAAAAAGGCGCTTGATTACCTGATAGAAGCCAAAAAGAGTGCAGAATTTATGAACGAAGAATTTTACATCATGGAATCCTCAATCGCTTTGGGTGACTATTATTACAACAGAAAAGATTATTACAAAGACGGTCTGAAGGAATATTTCAAGGCAAGAAAACTTGCGCAAAATTCCGCAGAAAAAGTTGATATAAACAAAATCGAACGCAGAATAAATGATATGAAACTTCGTATGACGCCCGAAGATTTTAACCAAATTGAGGCTAAGTATGCCTGAGATTAGGATAAATTCCGATTTTACCCGTTTCATTGAATATTTTCTTGAGGAAAATTCAAAACTTAACCTTATTTCCAAAAATGATGAAAAATATTTGTATGAAAAACATATTTTTGATTCTTTGGGAATAAAATTATTTTTCGAAAAATACAAAATATCTTCGGGGAAAATCCTTGATATCGGCTGCGGCGGCGGTTTTCCTTGTCTGCCTGTCTCGATTGAATATCCCGAATTTGAAGTTACGGGAATTGACAGTATTGCAAAAAAAATCAGAGCCGCAGGAGAAATAAAAGAAAAACTCGGCTTGAAAAATCTGACTTTAATCTGCGACAGAGTTGAAAATTTATCAGGACAAAAATATGACATAATTACAAGCAGGGCTGTTGCAGACATGGCAAAAATTTCTGCTTATGCCTTACCGCTTTTGAAATCAGGCGGATACTTTGTTGCTTACAAATCCAAAAAGGCTCAAGAGGAAATTAAAGACGCACGGTCCGTAATCAAAAAATTCAAAGGAGAAATAGTTGATATCATTGAATATAAACTCCCGCTTGAAGAAATTTACGAAAGAAATTTAATTTGCGTTAAAAAATTATAACCGTATAACTTTACCTTGAGTGTTCTTTTTGATATCATAAACACAACGTTGGGGATTGGAATTATATGAATATTGCGGAATATTTAATCAGTCAGATTGAAAAACTCGGGATTACGGATATTTTCGGACTTCCCGGAGATTACAATTTTAATATAATTTATGCCGTCCAAAATAATCCTAATACAAGATGGCTCGGCTGCACAAACGAATTAAATGCGGGTTATGCCGCAGACGGTTATGCCCGTGAAAAAGGATTTGGCGCAATTATTACAACATACGGCGTCGGAGAACTCAGCGCATTTAATGCTATTGCCGGCAGTTATTCGGAAAATGTCCCCGTCATAAATATTGTAGGAGTTCCCCAAACCAAATATATTGAAGAAAAAACTCTTATACATCACCAATTCTCCAATCCGCAGCCTTATGCATTTATTGATGCTTACAAAAACATAACAGAGGCTTCCGCCTTTTTGAGCAGGGATAATGCAAAAATCGAAATCGAACGTGTTCTGAAAATATTTGTAAAAGAACGCAAGCCTGTTTATATTGCTATTCCCGAAGATGTGGCAACTCTGAATATCGAAGATAAAGAAATTGATTATGGTTGGATTAGCGATAATAAAGTATTAGAAGAAGTTACCGGAAAAATTACGGAAAAAATCCGAAATTCCGAACACCCGATAATTCTTGCCGATTCTTTGGTCAGAAGATTCGGAGCAGTTTCCGAACTTAAAAATTTTGCAGAAAAAACAAATATTCCCGTAACAAATTTTCCTATGGGAATGGGTATAATTGATTCGGGCCTCAAAAACTATCTCGGAACATATATTTCCGAATACGGGAATCCTTCGGCTAAAAAATATCTTGAAACAACGGACTGCCTGATTGCCGTCGGAACTATTTACAGTGATTTTAATTCCTTAGGTTTTAACCTTCCTTATAGGATTGAATCACAAACAGCAATCTACGGAACATATACTTATGTGGACGGAGAAAGGTATGATAACGTAAAAATGTCCGACGTTCTCGATGCTCTCTCAAAAAGTATTGAAACCAAAGATTACGAAACCGAAAAATCCGAGTACGGATATGAACATTCAGAGCCTGAAGGACAACTGACATCTGACTATATTTATTCAAGGTTACAGGAATTCTATAAAGAGGGAGATATCGTTTTTGCCGAAGCAGGACTTACCTCTTACGGAATTACCAATACAAAACTGCCTGAAAAAGTAACCGTTCATTCTCAGGGTTTGTGGTGCTCAATCGGCTGGGCAACAGGAGCCGCTTTCGGAGCCTGCATAGCAAAGCCTGAGTCAAGAGTTGTTCTGCTTACGGGCGAAGGTGCACATCAGATTTCCGTAATGGAAGTCGGAAATATGCTTAAACTCGGCTTAAAACCGATAATCGTCGTAATAAATAACGGAGGGTACTCAATCGAAAGGGCACTGTCCGAAAAACCCGAAAACGATCTGAATAATATTGTTAATATAAATTACTCCAAACTTGCAAGGGCATTTGAAGGCGATATCTGGTCAACAAAGGTTGAAACCGCAGATGATTTTGACAAAGCACTCAGAGTTACGGGAATTATGAATAAACTCTGTTATATCGAAGCCTGCACAGATGCTTTGGATTTACCATCT
>DBYM01000045.1:0-780 GCA_002309875.1 Cyanobacteria bacterium UBA1186 | reverse complement strand
TAAAAAAGAACTTAAATTAACTCCCAAAAAAGATATGAGTTTTTCAACAATCACACATGAAAGTTTAGTAATAGATGACGAGGTTTAGAGAAATGGGCAGATTATTTGTAATATCAGGTTCTTCAGGCGTGGGTAAAGGTACTGTTATTAATGAATTTTTAAAAAAACACCCCGACTTTAAACTCTCTGTTTCCTGCACGACAAGAAAACCGCGGGAAGGCGAAACAGACGGTCATAATTACTTTTTTATTACAAGAGAAGAATTTATTAAACATATAGAAGCAGGAGAATTTCTCGAATGGGCAGAATTTTCCGGAAATATGTACGGAACGTTGCGCACTTATGTGGAAAAGAAACTGTCTGAAGGGAAAAACATAATCCTTGAAATCGATACTCAGGGAGCACTGAAAGTTAAGAAAGTTATGCCCGACGCAACCCTGATATTCATACTTCCGCCCTCTTTGGAGGAACTGGAGGCAAGGCTCAGAGGCCGTCATACCGAAACTGAAGAAGCAATCCAAAAACGTCTCGGCTCAATAAAAATGGAAATTGAAAATTCGAAACATTTTGATAAACAGATTGTAAACGACAGTATTGAAAACGCCGTTTCGGAACTTGAAAAAATATGTTTATAAAAGAAGATGGTTCGCAGCTCCCGCTGCGAACCATCTTACTTTCTATTTAAATTATTTATTCGCCGAGTAATTTCATAAGTTCCAAAACTGCTTTGTCTAATGCTTTTGCATCTCTGCGTGTAGAAAGATTTCCATAATCCTCTCC
>DBYM01000064.1 GCA_002309875.1 Cyanobacteria bacterium UBA1186 | reverse complement strand
GGGGAAATGCTACTCACTAATCACTATTCACTACTCACAGTTTGTCATACTGAGTGAAACGAAGTATCCAGCCTGTTTTACCCACTCGGGGATTTTCCAATAGGCTGGATTCTTCGGCGATAGCCTCAGAATGACAAAAGGCAACCTCACTAGTCACTACTCACTAATCACTATTCACTATTCACTAATCACATTTACCCCTAGACGCGGCCGTACATATCCTCATAACGGATAATGTCTTCTTCAATCAGGAGGTCGCCTTTTTGGACTTCGACGATTTTCAAATCCTCTTTGAAGGGGTTTTGAAGCGAATGTATTGCCTGAACGGGGATATCGACACTGTGTCCCGGGCTGAGCATCAGGTCTTTTCCTTCAAGAACGACTTTTGCTTTTCCTTCGAGAACAACCCAGTGTTCGCTTCGGTGGTTATGCGACTGAACCGAGAGTTTCTGACCGGGGTTTACGTGAATCATTTTGGTCAGGAAGCCTTTGCCTTCGCCGAGAACGGTATAATAACCCCAAGGCCTGTAAACGGTTTTATGTACTTTATGTGTTGTGTCGTTTTGTTTCTTTAATGTATCAAATATTTTCTTAACGTCCTGAGATTTGTCCGCTTTGCAGGCAAGGACTGCGTCTTCGGTTTCAACAAGGACGATATCCTCTAACCCGATTGTGGCAACGAGTTTTGAGGAGGAATAGACAAACGAATTTTTGGAGCCTTCGTCGATAACATGTCCGATTTTTACGTTTCCGTTTTCGTCTTTTTTGCTTATGTCATAGATTGATTTCCAACTCCCCAAATCGTTCCAGTCGCTCTTTAACTGAACGAGGGCGATTTTGTCGGATTTTTCCATAACTGCGTAATCTATTGAGATTGAAGGCATTTTATCAAACTCGACGTACGGGATTTCGGAAGATTTTGTGAAATCGAAGTTTTTGAGTTTTTCGAATATTTCCGGAGCGCATTTTTTTGCTTCGGCGAGGAGAACGGAGGATTTGAACATAAATATTCCGCTGTTCCAGAAATAATTTCCTTCTTTAATATATTTTTCGGCGGTTTTTGTATCGGGTTTTTCAACGAATTTATTGACTTTGAACCCTTCACCGAGTTTTTTGTCCGTTGTATTAATGTAGCCGTAGCCTGTTTCGGGATAAGAAGGTTTGATGCCGAATGTTACGATATAACCGTCTTCCGCAATCTTTTCGCCCGCTTTAACCGTATCGATAAAGGCTTTTGTATCTTTTATGCTGTGGTCTGACGGAACGACAAGGATTACGGGGTCGGATTTGGAAGTTTCGGAAATATATTTGCACCCCAAAATTATTGCGGGAGCGGTATTTTTCGAGATTGGCTCGGAGAGCACGACGGGGTTTTCCGCAAGAGCGGAAAGTTGGTATTTAACGTTTGAAAGGTGTTTAACCCCTGTCATACTGATAATATCTTCGGGCTTAATATATTCTTTCAGGCGTAAGAAGGTTGCCTGAAGCAAACTCTGAGTATTTTGTATATTCAAAAGTTGTTTCGGGTACAATTCTCTTGATAATGGCCACAATCTGCTTCCCGACCCGCCTGCTAATATTAATCCGTACATATATTTCTCCTTCTTTATTTTTAAATTTGGTTTATCGCCCTTATCTAATGGAGCGGTTAATGGTATTCACTATTTATCCCTTTTCCCTACGGGCAAAGACCTCACCCGCATTTGTAACAAACAAGTTTGTACAACTGCTCCCTGTCTTGACCTGCTCGCATTAAACGGGCACGGCTCCGCCTTCAGCCCTCTGCTCGCAGGTCGTTCTCCTGATGGAGAGGGTTGGGGAGTGGTATTACCTCACCCTCTATTCTCTATTCACTACTCACTACTCACTATTCACTATTCACTAAACTCACTTCACTCACTTTACTCACCTTACTCACTTCACTCACTTTACTCACCTTACTCACTTCACTCACCTTACTCACTTCACTCACACTAATCACCCCACCCCCTGCCCCCTCCCTCATGGGGCGGGGGATTGGTATTTATCATTATTTACCCCCCTGCAAACTGCATTTCGTAGAGGTGTTTGTATTTTCCGTTTCTCTTTTTGATTAATTCGTCGTGAGTTCCGAGTTCGGCGAGTTCGCCTTCGTTGATTACCGCAATTCTGTCGGCATTATGGATTGTTGAAAGTCTGTGTGCAATAACAAATACTGTTTTGTTCTGCATAAGATTATCCATAGCCGCCTGAACAACGGCCTCAGACTCGTTATCAAGAGCAGAGGTTGCTTCATCAAGGATAACAATGGGTGAATTTTTGATAATCGCTCTTGCAATCGCAACCCTTTGGCGCTGACCGCCCGAAAGCGAAGTTCCTCTTTCTCCGACAATTGTTTCGATACCGTCGGGGAGGGAGGTTAAAAATTCTTCAAGATTTGCAAGTTTAACCGCATTTTGCAATTCTTCCTCAGATGCTTCGGGATTACCCATCATAATATTTTCACGTACAGAGCCGGTGAACAGGTAATTGTCCTGAAACACCATTGCAATCTGACTTCTCAGGGATTTGAGCGAAATATTTCTGACATCTGTTCCGTCAATCGTAATTGAGCCCGATTTTATGTCGTAAAATCTCGGAATCAGGTTAACAAGAGTGGATTTACCGCCGCCCGAATTTCCGACAATCGCAATCGTTTCGTTCTTCTTAACATCGAGCGAAAAATTTTTAAGAACGGGAGTCCCTTCAACATACTCAAAATCAACATTATTGAAACTTATGCCGTTATTCAGTCCCGAAATAACCTTCGGATTATCGCAATCCTTAATCAGGGTTTCGAGGTCAAAGAGTTCAAACACACGGCCCATAGCGACAAATATATTTTGAATATTTGTCAGGGTATTTCCGAGAGTTTTAACCGGTTTGTAAAGCAGGAGGAGCGAGGTTACGAATGACGCAAACGCACCTGCAGTCATAATTCCCGAATTTATAAGATGTGTTCCGTAGCCCAAAACCGTTGCAATACCTAACGATGCAATCATAAACATTGAGGGCGAAAGCCAGGAAACACGTTTTGTCAGGGAAATATTTACTCTGAAACTGTCAAACACCTGACGTTTAAACTTATCCTCCTGCTTATCCTGAAGTTCGTATGATGCAATAACCTTGTTACCGTTGTATGCCTCGTTAATATTGGTCGTAAGGTTTCCGTTTATTACCATAATCTGATTTGAGGCATTTTTCAGCCTTCTTCTGATTATTGCAGCAGGGAGGAATGCAACGAGGAGAACGACCACCCCGATTATTGCAAGACGCCACGAACTGTAAAGCATAACGAAAATCAAACCCAAAGCACCGAAAACACTTGTTACAACTACTCTTATCTGATCAACAAGCCCCTGCGATGCCAACTGCGGGTCATTCATATACCTTTGTATAATAACTCCCGAAGAATTCATATCGTAAAACTGCGGGTGCATATTAATAAGATTGTGGAAGAGTTCAATTTTAATATCGTTTGTAATTTTCTGACTTGACCAGACTGAGATATAGTCATTTAAGTACCTTAAAATACCCTGAACAACGGCAAAAAGGATAACCACCGCCGGAATAATAATCGCCATCTGCGCACTTGTGATTACAAAATGGTGCCCGAGAAACGTAAAATCAAGAGTTGCACCGCCTATTGCATAATCCAAATACGGTTTCAGCGCAAATGCCGTAACGCCCTCAAGAAGCCCCAAAGGTATTGCTATCAAAAACCCTATGAATATTCTGAAGATATACGGCCTGATGTACGGGAACATTTTTCCCAAAAGATAACCGTATCTGAAAGCGCTTCTCGTCTGCGTGTCTTTTAATTTATATATTGATTCTTCCATTTATACCCTTATTTATCCTTACACTTACCCCACCCCTAACCCCTCCCTCAGGGGGCGGGGGATACTATTCACTAGTCACTAGTAACTATTCACTATTCACTATTCACTACTCACTACTCACTAAACTCACTACTCACTAATTCTACCACAAACAAGAAACTCCGTAAATTTTGGTTACATTTCTCAACCGCTTGAATTATTCCATTGGAATATGAAATTTGATATAATTTTTGAGATGAAGATTTATTACAAAGCCACATACACGTACAAATTTTACCGAATGCTTGCGGAACAGGTCGAGGAGTTCGTTTCGACTCTTGGCGATATGGTTATGTACGGCTTTGA
>DBYM01000039.1:5337-6255 GCA_002309875.1 Cyanobacteria bacterium UBA1186 | reverse complement strand
TACGAATCTACCTCAACGCATGATGATAAAAGGCCTAATGCAACTGCTGCAGCCGTACCGACTTTAGCACCTGCAACAGCACCGGGGGCTGCACCTACGCCGCCGGCAAATGCCCCTATTGCAGCACCTACAAGTGTTGATGCACCAATAACAACTGCTGCACCAATACCTACCTGTGCAATAGTCGGAGCCTTGCGTTTAGCTTTTGCGGTAACTGTTGCCTCCTTTAATTCGCCGCCAAATCTGTCTTCCGGAGCGCCTCCGTCATAGTTGAACAATTGTTCGTCTTTTACCTGTTTTACAGCATCTTTTTCAGACATGCCCTCTGCTTTCAACTGAGCGACACGCTGCAACTGTGCTGCATTCAANNCCATCTAATGGACCTGTACCCATAGTCTGTATTCTCCTTTCTTTTTTGTAACAAAAACCTACCCAAGTTTGTCATGTATTACGGCAGGTTTCTGAAAAACTTTAACGTTTTTCAAAAATTTGTTACAAAAATTCATAATATAAATGTACTCATTTTACTCCATTTTACCATATTTCTTGAATAATGAACACTATGTGGATATAAAGTACCGAAAAAATTATTATTTGTGCTTTTGTAACAATATTGTTACAATCAAAATAAGGATAATCCACTAAAAGATTGATTGAAAAAAGTACAATAAACTGCTATTCTTACATGTGAGGTCTGTAAGTGAACAATAAACAACAAATTAAAAAGAGAATCCAACAAACCGAGCTTCAGTTAAAAAGGCTCAGCCTTAATTCGACTTCTTCCGAAGTCTGCGAAGATTTGTATAATTCGCTGATTCTCCAAAAAGCAATCCTTAAAAAAGAACTTCAGGAACTGAATAAAAACCCTATCCTCGAAAAGATTAAAAAAGTTATTCCCCACAAAGAAAAACTTATCTG
>DBYM01000039.1:0-5319 GCA_002309875.1 Cyanobacteria bacterium UBA1186 | reverse complement strand
GGCTAGGGGCAAATAGGGATAACTAGTATTGAGGAGTAATTGTAAAACTTTTTAACCTTTTTAGGCCATTAATCTTGTTTGTGTTATAATCCTTCTATCGGGGGTATAGATGTTCAATATTGATTACAGCACGAAACACTCCATAAGAGAGGCGTTCGGAAACAAATTAGCCCAATTGGGCGAAAAGTTCCCGAATATCGTTGTACTCGATGCTGACGTTTCAGCCTCCACTCAGACAAAGATTTTTGCAAAAAAATTCCCCGAAAGATTTTTTGACGTCGGTATCGCCGAACAAGACCTCATAGGTACGGCCGCAGGGCTTGCCCTGACAGGCAAAATTCCGTTTGCAGCGGCATTTGCAGTATTCGCAACAGGCAGAACTTATGACCAGATAAGAACTTCCGTCTGCTACCAAAAAGCAAATGTTAAAATAATAGGCACACACGGCGGAATAACCGTAGGAGAAGACGGCGCAACCCATCAGGCACTCGAGGACATTTCCCTGATGCGCGGACTCCCGAACATGACCGTAATCGTTCCCGCAGACTGCAAAGAATGCGAACAGGCACTCGAATTCGCTGCAGAATATGAAGGCCCTGT
Source organism: Cyanobacteria bacterium UBA1186 (assembly GCA_002309875.1). Lineage (GTDB taxonomy): Bacteria > Cyanobacteriota > Vampirovibrionia > Gastranaerophilales > Gastranaerophilaceae > CAG-196. The sequence continues at coordinate 4,719 of DBYM01000039.1, read as the reverse complement.
ATATATAAGAATCCCCCGAAACAGCCTTCCCGACATCTGTCCGGACAACTATACCTTCAACCCGAAAAAAGGTTTTGTGCTCAAAGAAGGAAAAGATGTTACAATAATATCAAACGGTGACGTTTTGGCGGAAGCCTGCAAGGCTTCGGATATGCTTGAAACGCAGGGAATAAGTGCAGAAGTCATCAACATGCCTGTCGTTAAACCCGCAGATACGGAGTGTATTATTAATAGTGTTAAGAAAACGGGATTTGCGGTTACGGTTGAAAATCACTCAATTAACGGCGCTTTAGGCTCAGCCGTCTGCGAAATTCTTTCCGAAAATTATCCGGCAAGAGTTTTGAGAATAGGGGTAAATGACACTTTCGGCCAAAGCGGAACGCCCGGAGAATTATTAAAATATTACGGGCTCGACGCAGAAAGTATTGTGAATAGGATAAAAGAACAGTTATGATTCAGTTAAGATCGGTAACAAAAAAATACAAAAACATATACGCACTTAAAAATATCGACCTCGATATTTTATCGGGAGAGTTTGTATTCATTACGGGTGCCTCCGGTGCGGGGAAATCCACCCTTATAAAAATGCTCTACAAGGAAGAAACTCCTACTACGGGAACAGTTCTGATAGGCGGAATAAATATCGCCAATCTTCCTTCGGACAAAGTTCCTAACCTGAGAAGATGCATGGGAATTGTGTTCCAGGATTACAAACTCCTTCAGAATCAATCGGTATATGACAACATCGCTTATGTAATCCGTACCCTCGGAATAAGCACATCAGATATAAGAACAAGAGTTACGGGCGCACTAAAAATCGTAGGTCTGCTCGACAAAATGCACGCAAAACCGTCTGAACTTTCGGGCGGCGAGCAGCAGAGAGTAAGTATTGCCCGCGCACTCGTCAACGGGCCGCCGCTTCTTATTGCGGACGAGCCTACGGGTAACCTTGACCCGCAAAACTCTCTTGAAATTATGAAAATTCTTGAACAGATTAACCAGAGAGGTATCACTGTTATCGTTTCAACACACGACTTCACTCTGGTAAACAGATTCAGAAAGAGAGTTTTAACGCTGGAAAACGGTGAGATAGTCAGAGATATTCAGGCAGGTACTTATGGACAATAGCAGGCAGAAGATAAAAAAACAGGTAAAAAAACACATTCCCAAAGACTGGCTCTGCGAAATCCGCATAGGCTACAGACTCCTGATGGAAGTGGTTAATGACATCGTAAGAACGGGCGTTATTAATTTTGTTATATTAACAACAATGGCGGCTATTCTGATTATTTTCGGAGTTCTGTTCAGATTCACACTTTCTTTGTCAACGTTTGCAAGCGAACTCGGAAACGTACTCGAAATTTCGGTATATCTGAAATCAAACTCTCAGCCCGAAGTTGTTAAAGACCGTATCCGTGAAATCAAACACGTTAAGAGTGTGCGGCTAATTCCGAAAGAAGAATCCTGGAAAGGTCTGAAGCAGGAATTGGGACTCGGCGAAATGGCAAACCCGCTGCCTGATACTCTTCGTGTAAGAATTGACAAACCGAACAACATAACGGAAGTATTCAATCAGATTAAAACAATATCGGGAATTGAGGATATAGGTTACGCAAAAGAACTTGCGAAAAAAATCAAGAAACTTACGCACGTCGTTAATACAACGACAGTTCTCGTAATCATTATATCCGCCGCACTGACTATTACCATAATTAACAATACTATTCAACTCGTAATCCAGTCGAGGAAAGAAGAAATTGAAATTATGCGGCTTATGGGCGTTTCGAATTGGTATATCAAGACTCCGCTTATTATGCAGGGCGCTATCTACGGATTTGGTGCGTCAATAATAGCAACCCTCTTTGTCGGCGGAATAGAAAAACCAATCCTCGATATGCACAAATTCTTCCTAATACCGCCTTCGGCATACGCACATAACGTTGTTGTTATATCGCTGATACTGATAGGAACAGCCTTTGGCGCAATCGGAAGTTTCCTTTCAATCAAAAAACACCTTCAGGTTTAAACCATAATCTTGAATAAGTTGTAAAATTGAGTCATAATAAATATATATATTATATGGGAGTATAAAATGGACAAAACAATAGAACTCGTAAATAACATCAAAGACCTTCAGGCAATGCCGAGCGTTATCGTACGAGTCTTAAACGTAATGAAAAAACCGACGGTCAGTATGAAAGAACTTGGCGATATCGTTATGTATGACCAGTCTCTGACCATCAAAATCCTTGCGTTGGTTAATTCCGCATACTACGGTTTTTCTCAGCAAATCAGTTCTATACAGATTGCGCTTTCACTCCTCGGTATGGTTAAAGTTAAAAACATAATAGTCGCAGTCGCAATGAAACCTATGATGTCAAATGCGGGCGACAAAGATTTGTGGAAACACTCCATAAGAGTTGCCGCAGGGTGCGAATACCTTGCTAAACTTACAAAAATAATGGACGCAGACGAGGCATTTATCGCAGGATTTATTCACGATATCGGTAAAATGGTTCTGCATACAACAAACCCGAAAATGTATGCAAAAGTAATCGAAGTCGTAAATTCAGGCGCTGCTCCGATTCTTGATGTAGAAAAGAAATATTTTGACTCAGACCACGTAAGAACAGGCTCTTTGCTTGCTAAGAGATGGCAATTGCCGATATTGCTTGCAAACGTTGTTTCTTACCACCACAATCCGAGCCTTTCTTCAATTCCTGTTCCGTGCAGTTTGGTCGGAGCAATCGATATGCTTATGCAGGACGTATTTAATCCTAATCTGCTCGACAAAGACTTCTTCAAGTCTCTCGGCATAGATTTGGACGATACGGAAGAATTAAGAAAAGTCATCTGGCAGAAAGCCGACCTGCTTATCTCCGAATTAACGTAGTATTGAGGGGCTCATGGCAAACAGAATAGTCCTGATATCCGATGATTCCGATTTTTTCGATTATATCCGGCAGAAACTCGAACTGAGAAAAAGTGATGAATTGTTCTCTTTTTCGTTTGACGAAATTCCCGAAAAAATTCATCTGCTTACGACTGCCGTTCTTATCGTGAACAGTGAAAACACTCAGGATAAGACTCTCGGACTTCTTAAAATTACAAAGGGCACGCCGTCTATGATTTGTGCCTACAACGAAGATGACATTTTTAAACGCAAATGTCTCAGAGAAGGCGCCTTTGATTTTATGTCAATCCTTACTCCCGATGCTGATTTCAGAGCAAGAATGATTCCCGCTCTCAGCACCGCCTCTATCCTTGAAAAGAACGAACTTTACAGAGAAATCCTCGTGAAAAACGAATATCTCTCAACAAACAACGAAGTTTTTCTTAATTACAACTATTTAATAGACAATGCCCTGCTCAAACTTAACGACACGCAGGGAAGAGCGGTTTTCGGCGCAATCGCACCCGACGACAAAACAAAATTCCTGATTAAGCCGAATATGATTGAAACCGCTATATTAAATAATATAAGAAGAAACGATATCCTCATGAATTATGCTCCCAATAAGTATTTCATGATTCTGTTTGATTCCGATATTAAATCCGCAGAAAAACTGTGGAGCAAAATAAATTCGCAGATTCAGCAAAAACTTTATGCGGGATTTATCACAATAACAAACCAAAACAGGCAGCAATTAATAGACAAGGCTCTCGACAAACTGCATAACGCAATTAACAACAGGCCTGATTCCGCAAACCTGCAAACCGCACCGATTAACAGTCTTAATAATATTTCCGCAAACGAAAACTACACGACTTTTAAGATGTTCAGGCAGGATTTTAAGCATAAAATCGAGAAAATAATCACTCCCGTATTTTATCAGATTCAGCAGAAATATTCGGGCAAACTGACGGGTGTAACCCTTGAACAGGGCTACGGCGAAGGTTACGGCACATTCTATATCAAAGGAAGAACTTCAATAAGTTGTTTCAGGATTACAAGTCCCGGATTTTCAAAAATAAATATCGACATAACCCGCCAAAAAGATTCCCAAAATATCGATGCGAAAAGAATTACTCTTGAGCCTGAAGAACTTGAAGCAGGACTTCTCGAAGATTTGCTCGAACAATTCATCTCCGACTACAAGGGGGGGGGAAAATAGGGGTAAATAGGGGGGGGTAAATAGTAAGGTGTAAATTATGGATATTGGAAAGAGTGTATTACTAATAATTGATATACAGGAAAAGTTAATCAGGTCTGCGTTTAACAATGAGAAGGTTGAAAACAGAGCGTCAATCCTTGCAAAAACGGCCTCAGTTTTGGGAATTCCCGTTATTGTGACCGAACAGTATCCCAAAGGGCTCGGAAGCACAATAGAACCGATTAAGAACGTACTACCCGAAAACACTGCCGTCTTGGAAAAGACATGCTTTAACGCTTTTGCCGAAAAAAATATTCTTGAAACATTTAAGAAATTAAAAAGAAAACATGTCATAATCTGCGGAATTGAAACCCATATTTGCGTTTTTCAGACTGCGGAATGGCTTGCAAAAAACGGGTATGAAGCAACAATTATTGCAGATGCCTGCGGAAGCCGTTCCGAATACGAACACGTTTTGGGGCTCGAAAATCTAAAAGATTTTGCAAAAATCAAAACAACGGAGATGGTTTTATTCGAATTGTTAAAAACCGCCAAACACCCCAATTTTAAAGAACTTCAGGCGTTGATAAAATAACCCGTTTGTAACGAAATGTAACAATTGTGT
>DBYM01000072.1 GCA_002309875.1 Cyanobacteria bacterium UBA1186 | reverse complement strand
TTGTTAAGTTTTGTAAAATTGAATTTATTTTTCGGGCAAAATCGACATAAAAATTAAAATTTACGACCAAAAGAAAGGAAATTATTATGCAAAAAAGTTCTCTTATTTGCAATAATTTTTCCGGAATAAACAGAACGTCCTCGGTATTTGCAGGCTCTGTCATTACCGCAACCGATATGCAGAATGTTGAATTATTCTCAACAGAAACAAATTCGGGAACGGGTATCAGAACAGCCAAAGGAAATATCGGGCTTGGCAATGTTCTGCCAAACGGAGAAACAGTTGTAAATATCTTTGAAAGTGTACAAAATTCGGAAACGTATTTCTTTGTACACGCAGAAGGAAGCACCACGGGTAAAATTTACCTCTTTAACCCGACAACGGGAACGCTGACCGCCAAAGTAAATAACCTTACTCTGACAGGTAAATCTTCCGCAACAGATGCTTCGCAGGGCTGGTCTGATTTGTGGGTATTCTCCAACGGAGAAGAAATTCTCACAATAGAAATCGGCAAACTTGACGGAAACGGACAACCCGATGAAGTCACAATGATGGAACTCACGGATCCCGAAGAACGAACGGTAAAAGGTTTGGGAATAGTCCTCTTTGCGGGCAGGTTATGGGTATTCAACGGGCAAATTCTCTGGTACTCCGTACAGGAAAATATCTATGACTTTGAAACTTCGGACGCAAGTATTGTCACTTCTGCGGGATATATAGAATTCGTTAAAAAAATTACGGCAATTTATCCTTATCTCGGTGCTCTTGCCGTTTTCCACAAGGATTCTTCATGTCTTATTATGCAGGAAAATGACGGATTTTTTGCAAAAACCTCGGAATCTCCGGGAGGCTGTGCGGGATATAATGCTCTCGTATTTCACGGAACTCAGTTATATTTTTACGACGACACCAAAAAGGGTGTTTTTTCTTTTATTCAGGTGGTTAACGGAGACAAGACGCTTGGTGAAAATATTGCAATCGATATTCAGGACGAATTATTCTCAATTCCAAAATCAATGCTTGATAATATTAAAACCCAATCTGTGGTAACTTCGGACAGAAATGAAGTATGGCTCCTTCTGCCGAACGAAAATTCACAATATTCAATCGTAATGATATATGACTACTTAAGAAAAACCTGGATTAAAAGAAAGTCAAAAAAGATAAATTGTATGCAAATTATCGGAAACAAACTGTATTCCGCAGGTAAAAAAATATATGAGGAATATTCTTCCCCGGCTTTTGACGGCGAATATATTCCTTCTTATTACAAATGCGCTCCGCTCAATCTTGGAGTGGAAAACTCGGTTAAAATACTCGCATATCCGCCAAAAATAACTATGGACATGTATTACGAAAATGATTTTCATATAGAGTACACAAAGGATTACAACTCACTTACAACAAAATCAAGGCACATAACCTCAAAAACCCTCAAAAACGCACTCTATTTTGATAAAGGTCATTGGGATACCGATATTTATCCGTACGAAAAAATCAGTGTTATAAAAAGACTTCCCTCCGCTTATTTTAAAACTCTTCAAATGAGTTTTTACACGGAAAGCGAAGGGGAATCCTTTTGTATAAACAACATCGAATTAGGAAAAATTAAAATCAAATCATAAAAACAGAAAGGAAAAATTATGGGTAAGAAATCATCAAAAGCAACAACCACAACAATTTACGGAAATACAACAACGACAAATCCTTATGTTACAAGCAAAACCGACAACTCCGGAACCGTATCCGTATTTAACAAAGGAACCGCACTCGACAGTATTAACGATTTTGTAAACAATAATATGAATTCTCTGCTTCAGGAATACCTGAACCCTACTCTCAGTTCCACAACAAATCAGGCAAAATTAAACTCGTTTNNTTAACAATCTGACCGCACAATCTCAGGCAAACTTAGAAAATAATATTGTTAATCCTCTTTCAAAAAGGAATATGATACGTTCTTCGCAGGCGACTGATATGTATAAAAATCTTGCGCAGACAAATGCTTCACAAATTGCGGAATATGCGCAAAATCTGCTTGCAGGCTCACAAAAAGATACCGCCTCACTCCTTGCAAATCTGATGCTCTGGTATATGAACGGATATGATGTATTGAACGATACTCAAAAACAATCCTTATCAACAAGTCAGGGGAATGCGACAAAAACTCAAAGCGGCGGAAGTTCGAGCAATGATTCTTCAGGTATTTACCGAATGCTTCAGGCTATAACGCAAATGGCTATGATGGCTGAAGGAATGTAAGGTGGAGAAATGGAACAATATTTACACAAATACCTGCCGGTCGGAATTGTTTGTATTGCCCTTATCTTTCAGTACAACCTGTTTGTAACACCCGAAAAACTTGAGGTTAAGCACAGGGAAATACTTAACGACATTCAAAACACATACACAACAAAAGAGCAATACAACGATCTGAAAAGCCAACTTAACATTATGCAGGCTAAGTTAGATAAAATTTACGAAATTATCAGTTCATCACAATAACAAGAGGAGAAATAAAATGACTTTAACAACTATCGAATACGGATCTCTGGCAAGTTCAGAAACCTTAAATAACAATTTTTCTTATCTTGATGACAAAATAACGGATTCTAACGAATCAATTACATCAAGCATATCTTCAATACTTTCAAACATTGCGACAATAAATTCAAGGATAACCGAATTGTCAACAAGTCTTGGCAGTTCACTTACAACTTTGGATACCAAAGTGGAGGGCTACAGAGTAAAAACAAAATCTCTTGTGGCAAAAGCGGTTATGGTACCTGATTGGGCATCGTGCACAAGCATAACGTTATCTTCTTCAGTCGCATATACTGCCGGCAATAACGGCTATATCCTTATCATTCCCGCAGCAAGTTCAACGGGGAATATTGTAATTAACAACAAGACAATACCTTTTAAGAATATGACATTTTATTATGATGCTTCAGCACAACTTGTTTCCATACCTGTTCTTAAAAACGATTCCGTTTTATGCAGTGCCGAAATAAGCAACTCCTACTTTTTACCTGCAAAACAGGTATCTGTTGAAAATTTTTAGTATAAAGAAAGGATTTAATATGATATTAATAGAAGATGATGGAACAATTTCTCTCTATCAGGGCGACAGCGGAGAAATTGAAGTAAACGGACTTGATACAAATCATAGTTATGTATTATTCTTTGCCGTTCAGAATTACAAAAGAGTTCCCGTAGGGAGTGAACTTCAGGTTTCTGCTTCCGGCTCAAGTTCGGTTACTTTTATACTCACACCTCAATTTACAAATTTGCTTACCGTTCCCGCCAACAAGCCGTACGAAATATATTATTACGGGATAAAAGCGTGCATTACAGACCCTTTAACGGAGGACACTCTGTTTATCGGAAACAGCACCTATGGCGACCTGAACAGAATGATTGTTTACCCGAAAAAAGTAAAGGGGGTGCAAAATGCCGGAGAATAGTATAACCGTATCCGCTAATGCTTCCGTCGGAGAACTTCATATTTCGGCTCCGAACACGCGTCAGACGCTTGATGTTACAAACAACAAAGCCAAATATTATGCCGAGCAGGCAAAACAGTACAGAGATGAAGCCAAATATTACGCCGAAGAAAATTCTGACGTTACACTCGGTTATGTAAATCAGATTAAAACAGAACTCGAAGGAAAAATAGATGGGAAACAGGCTTCCGGAAATTATGCCTTAACTTCAGACATACCAACAAAAGTAAGTCAACTTCAAAACGATTCGGAATTTGTAAATACAACAACGTTTAATAATGCTATTGATGGTGTTAAACTTCCCGCTCAAACAGGTAACAGCGGTAAATATTTGACTACCGACGGAACTTC
>DBYM01000050.1 GCA_002309875.1 Cyanobacteria bacterium UBA1186 | reverse complement strand
TATTTTTGCCGCCTAGGGGTAAATAGGATAGTTAGAACAAAAGTATTCCCTACGGGAAAAGACCTCACCCGCATTTGTAGCAAACAAGTTTGCACAACTGCTCCCTCTCCTGATGGAGAGGGTTGGGGAGTGGTACAACCCTATTCACTATTCACTAGTCACTAGTCACTAATATCACCCCAACCTGACTTTGACCACGACCTTCTTCACACGTTGTTTGTGTCCGGGGTTTATTGAAGGTTTATGTGCGTCCTGAGGGTAAAATATCAAAAATTCGCCTTCGTTCAAAACCTGATAAGCATCTTCTCCCGCATATTTCAGGAACTCTATATCTTTTTCCCCGTCATATTCCGTGCAGGGTTTACAGTTTTTAATATCAACCGCACCTGCGAACTCCCGCCCTTTTATCATATATTGTATATCCGCATATTTGCGGTGAGCCTCGTAATCCGCATCGTCTTTGGTTTCGTATTCCTGAATATTTGCGTAGATTTTTTCGCCATCAATATAATATTTTCCGGGGGTAATGTTTTCCAAATCCTGAGATTTTAACCACTCAAATCCGAGTTTAATCCCCTCAGACAAACCGTAATATGTTTCGGCATTCGTTAATTTATCTTTTATCATAAAAGCCCTCTGTTACAGTGTTTACGCCAACATGAATATTTTATGGTAAAAACGGTTTTATAACAAATGTAACGAATTGTAACAAAAAAAGCAATTTTCGGAAACAAAAATACTTTATCTATATGTAAGGTTAGAAAAGGTTAATTTAATTTTACAAAGGTTAGTTAGAAAAAAGGTAGGTTCATTATGTTAGTATCGTTCTGGATGGTCCAGAGATTAACACGCGAAATAAACTCCCTCGAGAAGGCGGTGATGGATAAGCACATCGAACTTAGCAATTTCCAGAAATACGCAAGCCGACTCGGCGGATCTTCAATAATGAACTTGAGCAATATAGCAGGTTTATCATCAGATTTACTTCCGAGAGCATCATTATTTGCACAATACTCAGACCAGGCAAGTTCAATGAGTGCAATGCAAAATCTTCAGGCACTTAAAGCAATGGGCAGAGTTCCGATGACGGGCGACCCGATGGCTCAGATGCAGATTGAAATGAGCGCTTTTGCACAGTTTAAAGAACAGGCTCTCAAAGACCTCAAACAGCAGGAAGTTACTTTACTGAACGAAAAAGAAAAGGAAATAGAACTCGAACTGAACGAGTTGAATCAAAGATTATCAATGAAACGAAACGAACTTCAGGCATATCAGAAGTTAAGTACTGAAGAGGCTCAGAGATGGGCGCCTCGTTTCGGTAACGGTTAAAACTGAAAACTTAAACTCTAAAAACATAATGTGAAGTGTATACCTATTAACTAAATTTCCCCTCGCCTCTCTCTCAAGAGGCTTTTTTTTGCGGATTTTGGCAAGGCTGAAGTGGAGCGACAGCGAAACGTAACGCCGTCCCTGTGAAACCGCTGAAATGAGTGACTGTTTTGCCTATGCGAAACAAAACGAATGTAAGCGGGTGAACCGCCAATAATCCAAGACAGGTGCTACGCACGTAACATTTGGTCGGTGTGCATTGCATAATACTCCCAAATTATTACAAGATTCCAAGCACACCTCTGGCAATTCTGCTTCAAAACATATTTACCCCTGCCGTTCAACGCGAGGCGCGTGCTACGCACGTAATATGTCATACTGAGCAGGGCAAACCCATTTGTGGTCCGCAATCTCCCCTTATGAGGGGAGACACAGAGGGGTGCTTGTTTTTTGTTCCCGTAAGCACCCACCCCTACCCTCCCTCATCAGGGAGGGAGCAATATTCACCCCACCCCTAACCCTGTCTTGACCTGCTCGCATTAAACGGGCACGGCTCCGCCTTCGGCCCTGTCTTGGATTTGTTCCACGCTCACAGAACGTCGTTTTCGGCACTCTGTGCCTGTCAACTCCATCTGTTCGCTATCCGGAATTCACTTCGTTTATTCCGTACACAAATCCGTTCTGCTCGCAGGTCGTTCCCTCAAGGGGCAGGGAAAAAAACATTCGGCTGCTCGCAGGTCGTTCCCTCAAGGGGAGGGGAAATAAAACAACTACTCACTAGTCACTATTCACTATTCACTACTCACTATTCACTATTCACTAATTTATATTTACCCCCCCCCACCCCTTTACCCCTTTACCCCTTGCCACCATACTTTACCATGTGCTATTATTAAGCCATGACTATATTATCAGATGATAAAAAAACGGGAGAAGTTAGTCAGAGCAGGTTTTTATCAGGCAGTCAGGTGAAAAATCCCAATATCAAAGGCGAAACCATTGAGTATGACAAGACTTTTGAAAACTCAATCAGACCTAAGGATTTTGAGAGTTATATCGGCCAGACGGCGCTGAAGGAAACTCTGAAGATTACGCTTGAGGCGGCAAGGCTTCGGGAGAAACCGCTTGACCACATGCTTTTCTACGGCCCTCCGGGGTTGGGAAAGACGACGATTGCGGGTGTTATAGCGGCTCAGATGGGAGTTGATATCAAAATCACTTCCGCTCCTGCGCTTGAACGTCCCCGTGACATAATCGGGATTTTGATGTCTTTAAAAGGCGGAGAAATTCTGTTTATTGATGAAATCCACCGACTGAACAAGGTTGCGGAGGAAATCCTTTATCCCGCAATGGAGGATTTTACCCTCGATATGACAACGGGAAAAAGTCAGACGGCAAAGACGCTGAGAGTTCCTATTCCGAAATTTACCCTTATCGGTGCGACAACAAAAGCGGGCGAACTTTCAGGTCCGCTGAGAGACCGCTTTGGAATGATACACAGGCTCGATTTCTACACGACAGATGAATTAACTCAGGTCGTTAAACGTACTTCAAAACTCCTGAATATCGATATAACCGAAGAGGGAGCAAAGGCGATTGCAAAGCGTTCAAGAGGAACACCGAGAATTGCAAACAGGCTTGTCAAGAGAGTTTCAGACTTTGCACTCGTTAAATATGACGGAGTAATTGACGAACGTGTTGCGAACGAATCGTTAGACAGTCTGAAAATCGATATTTACGGGCTTGATACGACGGACAGGGCTTTGCTTAACCTGATTATCGACAAATATGACGGCGGGCCGGTCGGGATTGAAACGATTGCGGCGGCACTGAGCGAAGATGTGAGAACGATTGAGGACGTTTGCGAGCCGTATCTCTTGCAGTCAGGGCTTTTGCAGAGAACTCCGAGGGGAAGAAAAGTTTCGCCCGAAGGTTACAGACATCTCGGGTTGTCCGCTCCGCCCGAACAGAGAGGATTATTTGATTAACGGAGATTTCATGAAGAATTTCATAACTTTTGTAATACTGATGTTCGTTTCGTTTCTGCCCTGCTATGCGGAGGAGGCGGAGGTTTTGCCTTCTCAAATAGGAGTGGTGGAAAGTGTTGAATACGTTGATTTAAGCGAAGGCGACGTCACACAGGTTAAACAGACTGCCGAAATCAAACTCCTCAAAGGCGATTTGAAGGGTAAACTGATTACGGTTGATAACATGATTACGGGAAATCCGTATTATGATATAAAACTGCAGAAGGGGAAAAAGGTCGTTCTGCACGTGGAAGCGGACGATGACGGGCTTAATTTTTCGGTTGAGGACATAAAACGTTCTCAAGTTTTGGTTTGGCTTTCGCTTTTATTTTGCGCTCTGCTGATTTATGTCGGGAAAAAGAAGGGAATTTACAGCCTTGTTTCAATTGCGCTGACCTGTGTTTTAATATTCTACCTGCTTTCGCCCATGATACTTGCGGGAATTAACCCCGTTTTGGCAACAATATTAATCTGCCTGCTTTCCACCTCGGTTACAATGTACCTTGTGGGCGGGTTTAACAGAAAAAGCACCTCGGCAACTCTTGGCTGCACACTGAGCCTTGTAATTGCGGGAATACTTGCGTTTGCTACGGTTAAGTTTGCAAGTCTTTCGGGATTCAGCGGTGAAAATTCGCTCTTTCTTTATGCGGCGCACCCGGAACTTGATTTTATCTCAATCGTGGTTGCGGCAATAATTTTGGCAACATTAGGCGCAGTTATGGACGTTGCAATGTCTATCGCAAGTACGATTAACGAAATATATGCGGTTGATAATACCAAAACGGTTAAAGAGTTGTTTGTTTCGGGCATGAACGTCGGGCGGGATATCATAGGAACAATGGCAAACACACTCATACTCGTTTATCTCGGAGGCTCTCTGCCTCTGCTGCTTTTGGCATCAAACATTGATTTGCAGAAGTTCATAAACCTGAGCCAGGTTGTAACAGAGATTTCCTCCGCACTCATAGGAAGTTGCGCAATCGTAATCTGCGTGCCGATTACGGCTCTTGTTGCTTCGGAACTCGTTACGAAAATTCCCGCAAAATACGACTTTGATAACCTTCGTAAATAATTGCATTTTTATGCACGCAATGATAAAATAACGGTGAAAAGGGAGTGAGATAATGTTCAGATTAAAAAATATCGTAATATTGGCAATGTTGTTTTGTTTCGGAATCAGTGCCGTAAATATTGCCGAAGCGGCACCGTTTAAGGCTGACGCAAAGACCAAACGTATTCCTGCGGGAACAACGTTTAAACTCGAATTTTTGCAGGGAGTTGATACTTTTGCGGGCGGAATGGGAGATTCGTTTACCGCAATGATTAAGAACGAACAGGCGTCGGGAGCAAACGTTATCCTGCCTGCTGGAACGGTTGTGAGAGGAAGCATTTCCGACGTTAAGACCTCGAAAAGATTTTCGAGAGGTGCAAAACTTTATCTTGATTTTGACCACGTTGTAACCCCGACGGGAAGACAAATTCCGCTTGATATGTCGGTTGTAATGTATGACAAGATTTATTATGACGGAGGTTTGTACAAAAATCTCGGCTACGGCGAAGCAATTCAGGATAACTTTACAAGAGCAAAAGAGATTACGAAAAATTCAACCGAATACGGCTGGAGCGTAGGCGATGACCACCCCGGACTTCAGTTCATAACAACACCTTTCTGTGCAATAGGCGGATTTATCGGCGGAGTCGGATACTTCTTCGGTGACAGCATTATCGATATGTTCAGAAAAGGAAAAGAAGTCTATATCAAAGAAGGCGAAATTATAACCGTAACCCTTGTTAATCCGATTGATATTCCTGTCTATTAGTGA
>DBYM01000071.1:68608-70127 GCA_002309875.1 Cyanobacteria bacterium UBA1186 | reverse complement strand
CAGGAATTTTCCGAAGATTCTCTTGTAAATATACAAGAGAAAAAACTTTACTTGGCATCTATTTGTGGTGAGAGCAGGTTTAACAGGGCAACACAATCAGATGTAATAGGAGAGTTTGAGAAGTATATTACAAGAGATTGGATAACAGAAGACAAATTAAAATCATCAATTGAATGTTTTACAATTTCGTGTTTTCCGATAGAAGGAAAATATGGAGTAACAAGAGAATATAAATACAGTGTTGCAGACAGATATATTGATGTAATGGACAGGATAGCGGAGCGGGATCCTGCGGGAATGCGTGATTCGGTATTGGTTATGCTGATTATGCAGAATTACAAAGAAGTAATGGACGAGAAACTTGCGCTTAAGTATATAGAGTTATTGAAACGGATATCTTTCCAGCAGGTTGACGGAATAAATGCAGAATTTTATACATCAAATGTGGGGAGTCCGAAGGTTAAAAAAGCCGTTGATGAATTAAAAGAAATATTAAAAGATTACCCGGTTCAGGACAAAACTAAAAATCATTAAAATGTAACGAAAGTTTACNNTTACAAATCAGCCAATGTCATGACTAAAACTTAAAACCATTTATTAGTTTACAATTTGAGGATTTATATTTATAATTAATCTACCGGATAAGAAATGGTTTTGGAGTTAATTTCGGGGAAAGGAATTTATGCAGGAATTATTCCAGTATGTAATTGACATCTTGCGTTTAAAAAGATATTCGTTATTAAAAAGCTTCATATTTTCGCTGCAAAAATCATACAAACCCGTAATTTTGACAAGAACGGCATGTTTAGGAAATGAAACCCTCCAGGAAATTGATATAAGTTCATATCTTCAGGCAAATCATCAAAAAAACAGGGTTGACTATATCTTAAAGACTGATAAAGACCCTTCCAAAAAGGCGAAGGCGAACAAAATTATCAAACATATAGGGAACGATTCCATACGTTTGCAGCTTGAAAATATTTATCATGATGAAGAAAGAAATTTGTTTAATTATAAGAATGTAAAGGTTCTTATTATGGATTCGTTCGCAGAATTGACGGATCAGCTTTTTGTTTCAAAAGCTGACGGGTTTTCTTTCTGCTCGCATTATACCGATATTAAACATAGTCCTGAATTTGAAAAAAGATTTGAGTGTTACGGCCTTTTGGATACGAAAGAATTAAAAGATTTATATGACGAGTTTTTTAAAAAAATAAGAAGAGTTTACGGGAACATTCCAATTATTTATCTTTGTTTTTCTGCAAAATTTGACAGCAGAGAGAAATTTCAGGACAGAGCAAAGGACGTATCAGAAGCAATTTTGAACAGGCCCGGTGTTAATGTAATATATCTTGAAGATCCGCAAAAGTCAGAGCTAGACGAGTATCCTTATCATTACAGTAAACATACCTATCGGGAATGTGCCGAAAAAATCGTAGAAATTCTTAATGAAAACGGCATAAGAGTTAGACTTAAAAGAAACTAAGTCCACCCGGGTTTATGATAAAATTTTTGTATG
>DBYM01000071.1:64270-68466 GCA_002309875.1 Cyanobacteria bacterium UBA1186 | reverse complement strand
GGGTTGGTTTACCTGACACCGCTGCTCGGCGGGTATTTGGCAGACAGATATTTCGGACAGAGAAAGTGTATCACTGCAGGTGCGGTTTTTATGACGTGCGGATTATTTTTGCTTGCTTTCGGACCCCAAGACCTCTTTCTGCTTTCTTTGTTTTTGATGATTACGGCAAACGGGTTTTTTAAATCGAACATAAGTTCGGTTTTAGGCCTTCTTTACGGAAATGACAATGAGAAAAAGGATTCTGCGTTTACATTTTTCTATATGGGAATAAATCTTGGGGCATTTTTCTCTCCGCTTGTTTGCGGGACGCTTGCGGTTAAATTCGGGTTTCAGTACGGTTTTGCCGCAGCGGGTGTCGGAATGTTAATAGGGCTTACACTGTATAAAATTTTTGAAAATAAACTGTTGGGCGAACACGGGTTAAAGCCTTCAAAAACTAAAACAGAAGTTCAGAATATCTCTGACGGAACAGATGAAAAGAAACGGGTTTTTGCTCTTATTTCCCTTATGTTATTTACAATCCCGTTTTGGATATGTTTTGAGCAGGCAGGCTCATCTTTGACTCTTTTTGCTCAGTATCAGACGAACAGAAACTTGTTTGGACACGAAATTCCGACGGGATATTTCCAGGCGCTCAATCCGTTATTTATAATTTTGATTGCACCTTTGATGTCTTTATTGTGGGAAAAACTCAGGAACAACCATAAAGAGCCGACCTCGGTTGAAAAATTCTGCATCTCGCTTTTCCTGATGACGATTGCGTATGTATTTTTATCATTGGCAGGTTATATGTCGCAAACCACGATGATTTCGCCTTTGTGGCTTGTTTTCGGATACCTGATTATGACACTTTCCGAACTGTGTCTGTCTCCGATTGGTTTGTCTTTGGTTTCAAAACTTGCTCCCGTAAGGTTTCTTTCTCTGATGATGGGGACGTGGTTTTTGACAAGTTTCTTTGGAAATCTGATTGCGGGAATGTGGGGCGGAAGATATGGTACTTTTTCCGCTTTTAAAGTTTTCGCATCGCTTGCGGTATTTATTTTTACGGCATTTTTATTACTGCTTTGTTTCAGGGCAAAACTCAACAAACAAATTGAATAAAATATCTGCCTGTTGTAAGATACAACTTGGGAGAGATTTATGATTACATTTTTATTTGGAATAGCCTTTTTAATTATAGGGTATATTTTTTATTCAAGATATGTTGAAAAGATTTTTGGGCCTGATGACAGGAAAGTTCCTGCACTTGAACAATATGACGGAGTGGATTTTGTACCGATTTCAAAAAACAGAAATGCTCTTATTCATCTGCTGAATATTGCGGGAATGGGCCCGATTATCGGGGCGGTGCAGGGAATTTTATTCGGCCCGGTTGCGTTTATTCTCATACCTGTCGGTTGTATTTTTGCTGGCGGTGTGCACGATTATTTCGCGGGAATGCTTTCCATGAGAAACAAAGGGTGGCAGATAACGGGCTTAATCCATAAATATATGGGAAAACATGCTTTTAAAATATTTATGGTGATAGTTTCCATAATGCTTCTTTTGCTTGCAACGGTTTTTGTTTATACTTCCGGAGACCTTTTTGCTGAAAGATTTTTTGGGATTAAGGATTTTGTAATAACAAATCCGCTCGTTCTCGGAACATATATTGTAATAATTTTGTACTTCATTTTTGCAACGCTCTTTCCGATTGATAAAATAATAGGTAAATTCTATCCCGTATTGGGCTTATTGTTACTTCTGGGGACAGGGTTTGTTTTGGCGGGATTTTTTATTAAGGGGGTAAATCTGCAGAACTTTTCATTCGCGAATTATAATCTTCACCCGAAACACTTACCCATAATTCCTATGTTCTTTATGACGGTGAGCTGCGGTCTTTTGTCAGGTTTTCACTCCACTCAGGCGACAATTATTTCAAGAACGGTAAGCAGTGAAAAAGACGGCAGGAGAACATTTTACGGAATGATGTGCGTGGAATCCCTGATTGCAATAATCTGGGCTGCTGCAGCAATGGACGTTTACAGTTATAACCTTGTTCCGCAAAACCTGATTGGAACGGTAAATGTTGTTAATGTTATTGCAAATAAGTTTGTTCCTTTTAACCTTGCCTTTTTGGTAACGCTTGCCATAATTATACTTCCGATAACATCTGGAGACACAGCACTCAGAGGGTTGAGGATTACTATTGCCGATGCTCTTAATCTCGAACAGAAAAAAATAATTAACAGACTTGTTATTGCAGTTCCGATAGTTATATGTGTGCTCGGAATTCTTATTTGGGCAAAAACCAATGCGGACAGTTTTACTTTTATCTGGCGGTATTTCACCTTCTTTAATCAACTTATAGCAATCCCGACACTGATTTGTGCAACGGTATATCTTTATAAACAGGGTAAAAACTTCTTTATTACACTCATTCCGTCTTTGTTTTATGTCTTTATCACAATGTCCTTTATTTTCCACGAAAAAATCGGATTTAATCTTCCGATGAATATTGCCGAAATTATAGGCGGAATTTTAATGGTTTTGGCCTTTATTTACGTGATGAAACTTTGCAAAAAGGTATGATATAATAATCCTTAAAAGGAGAGAGTTATGGCAAAAATAAAAATCGGGATTATAGGTTTCGGAACTGTGGGGACGGGTGTATATAAGAGTTTGCGGGACTTTGACGATGTTGAAGTTGTTAAAATTGCCGTTAAGAATATAAATAAACCGCGTTCTGTTGAAGTTCCGCAGGGAATTATGACGGACAACCCTTATGAATTGGTTAATAATCCTGATATAGATGTGGTGGTTGAACTTATGGGCGGAGTTGAGCCTGCGTGGAGTTATATTGAAACGGCTCTTAAAAACCATAAACATATAGTTACGGCCAATAAAGAACTTTTGGCTAAGAAGGGGGAAGAACTCTTTAATCTTTCGGAAGAAAATAACTGCGTCGTTCTTTATGAAGCCGCAATCGCAGGCGGAATTCCGATTATTATGCCAATAAAAACAATCCTTGCAGGGAATAAGATAAATAAAATTCACGCAATACTTAACGGAACAACAAACTATATTCTTACAAAAATGGACGCTTTGGGCGCATCTTACGAAGATGTGCTAAAAGAGGCTCAGGAACTCGGTTATGCCGAAACCGATCCGACGGGTGATGTTGAAGGTTTTGATGCGGCATATAAAATTACAACTCTTGCAACCATTGCGTTTAATTCGAGAATAAAATTTGAAAATGTTTACAGAGAAGGAATTACGAAAGTCCGTGCGGAAGATATGCAGGCGGCGAATGAACTCGGATACAAGATTAAACTGATTGCAAGTGCATCAATTGACGAAAACAACAATGCAGACGTTAGAGTTCACCCGATGCTTGTTCCGAAAAACACAATGCTTGCGCACACAAACTATGTTACAAACGCAGTGGAAATGAGCGGTCACCCTATCGGTAAAATAGTTCTTTCAGGCCCCGGAGCGGGAGAATTTCCGACCGCAAGTTCGGTTATCGGTGATATTTTGGCAATAGCAAGAGAATTCGGAACGACGGATTATCTGCTTCCTATGATGAGATGCCATCACCATTCGCTTGCAAATCCCGTAAATATAGAGGACACTTATAACAAATACTATGTTTCGATAAAAGCGCCTAACGCAATCGGTGTCATAGCAAAAATCGGGGCAATTTGTGCGAACAAAAACATAAGCCTTGCAAGTATTCTTCAGAAAGGTGTAAATGAAAACAACACTGCAATAATTACCGTAATTACGGAAAAATGTCTTGAAAAGAGTATAAAAGAAGGGGTAAATGAACTTGTAAACGAACTTCCCGACTGCGAAGTTTTAAGTCTCATAAGGGTAGCAGAGGAGTAAATATTCAAAAGCCCGCAAATTTCAGAAAGGAAAACGATGTATTACAAAGGTTTAATTGATAAATACAGAAAATATTTACCCGTAACCGATTCAACAGAAATAGTTACGCTTAATGAGGGGAACACCCCTTTGATTAAAGCGGATAACCTTGCACGCAAAATCGGCTTAGAATGTAATCTTTACCTCAAGTTTGAGGGCTGCAACCCGACGGGCAGTTTTAAAGACAGAGGAATGACGATGGCGGTAACCAAAGCCAAAGAGGAAAGTGCAGGTGCGATAATCTGTGCATCGACAGGAAACACTTCCGCTTCTGCGGCTGCTTACGG
>DBYM01000071.1:62119-64196 GCA_002309875.1 Cyanobacteria bacterium UBA1186 | reverse complement strand
GCGGAAATCGTTGCAATTCAGGGTAATTTTGATCAGGCGCTTGAATGTGTCCGTGCAATATCCGATTCTCACCCGATTACTCTTGTAAACTCGGTAAATCCGTACAGAATTGAAGGCCAAAAAACAGGTGCTTTTGAAATTTGTGATGCACTTGGTAAAGCGCCCGATTATCACTTTATTCCCGTAGGAAATGCAGGGAATATTACCGCATATTGGAAGGGATACAAGGAATACAAAGCCGCAGGAATGATTAATAATTTACCTCAGATGATGGGATTTGAGGCTGAAGGAGCGGCGGCGATAGTTCGGGGAGAAAGAATTATGAAACCCGAAACACTTGCAACCGCTATAAGAATAGGTAACCCTGCAAGTTGGAAACAGGCAGAGGCCGCAAGGGACGAGAGCGGCGGTAAAATCGGCTGCGTAAATGATGAAAAAATTGTGGAAGCCTACAAACTTCTTGCTTCAACGGAGGGAGTTCTCTGCGAGCCTGCAAGTGCGGCATCTGTTGCGGGATTAATTCAGTTGCACTCGCTCGGACTTGTAAAACAGGGAACGGATATAGTTTGTGTTTTGACGGGGAACGGACTTAAAGACCCTGATAACGCAATCAAATATTCAAACGCATATGTTAAAAAATCCTCTGCGGAACTTAGCGACGTATTAAAGGTTATGGGAATATAAAATGGAGCGCAAAGAATTTATAAACGCAAAAAGAATTGTAATAAAACTCGGAACAAATGTTCTGCGAAATGATGAAGGCGAAGTTGCTTTAGCCCGCATATATTCGTTTATTGAGGATATTTCAAGACTTGTTAAAAGCGGGAAAGAAGTTATTGTTGTAACTTCGGGTGCTGTTGGTTTGGGAAAGAAAAAACTCAATCTTGATTCAACCGAGGGTGACGGAGTTAAGCAGGCATGCGCAGCGGTCGGGCAGAGCAGGCTAATGTCTTATTACGAGAACGGTTTTGGAATTTATGATATTCCGATAGCACAGATTCTTCTGACCGAAGACGATTTTTCCATGCGTCACAGATATCTGAGTTTAAGAACAACTCTTAATAAACTTCTTGAAATGGGTGTTGTTCCGATTATTAACCAAAATGATACGGTTTCGACAATAGAACTTGCGGACAGACTTGCGGGAATGAAGGTTTCTTTTTCCGACAATGATAAACTTTCCGCTCTTGTATCAAGCGAACTCGATGCGGATTTATTAATTCTTTTATCAGATATAGAAGGACTTTATACGGCAAATCCAAAAGAAAACCCCGATGCCAAATTGATTAAAGAAGTTAATTCCGTAACAGATGATATTCTGAATCTCGGAACAGATGCGTCCGAAGGCGGCAGAGGCGGAATGAGGACAAAACTTGAAGCAGCAAGGCTTGTTACCCGTTTTGGGGGTAAAGTTCTGATTGCTAACGGTAAAGTTCCGTATGTTATTAACAGAATATTTGAAGGCGAAGATTTAGGAACAATGTTCATTCCGACTGACGAAAATCTTTCGGGTAAAAAGCGCTGGATCGGTTATGCAACAAATGTCAGGGGTAAATTAACCGTAAATGAAGGTGCTAAAAATGCTATTCTGAAAAATAATACAAGTCTTTTGCCGATTGGTATAGTAAAAGTTGAAAACGAATTCAATCAGGGTGAAGTTGTTTCGGTTTATGATGAAAACGGAACGGAATTTGCAAGAGGAATGGTAAATTACAATTCCGAAGAATGCAAAAAATTAGTTGGGGCGCATTCGGATAACATAGTGAACATTTTGGGTTATAAAAACTATGACGCAATTATCACCCGTGATAATATAACCGAACTTTAGGCGCAAATTTAATTTTTACGGTTTTTTATTTGACAGAAGGTTTTATATGCAAATTCAGTCAATACAAAATTTAAACTTTACAGGAGCCGAAACGAAGAACACCAAAGGCAGAAAAGTATATCTTGAATCGGCAGGAGTTGTTCTTGCTGCAGGGGTTTGCTGTCTTGCAAGCGACAGGCTCTTCAAAAATCCAAGCAAAATGCAAAAATTAAACAGATTTGGTTTTTGGGCAAGTTGGGCGGGAATTGC
>DBYM01000071.1:52450-62059 GCA_002309875.1 Cyanobacteria bacterium UBA1186 | reverse complement strand
CTAAGGCCCGTTTATAAACTTCGTTTTTATTATATCCGTTTAAGGTTGATAAGATTACGGCAATTTCTTTGTCTTTAAATCCTTTGGATTTTAGTTCTCTGATTTTTATGTTCATTTGTGCGGAATCGACTTCTTTGTCGGCATAGAGCATAAGTACAATTTCGCCTTTTATTCCCGATTCAAAATGTTTTATTATTTCGGAAACATTACCTGTAACAACTTCTTCAAAGAGTTTCGAGAGTTCGCGCCCAAGAGCAATTTGGGCATCAGGGTTTACCCCCTGTATAATTTTAAGAGTTTTCAAAATTCGTTCGGGAGAATCGTAAAAAACCACATTTTGCCCGATATATTTTTGAACAATATCTTTGATTTGGGCCTCAGTTCTCGGAATAAATCCCGCAAAAGTAAACTCTTCTCCTTCTCTCGGGATTTGCGAAAGAAAAGTGGTTATGGCACACGCACCGGGGAGAGAGGTTACTGAATATCCGTTTTTTATCAATTCAGGTAAAATTATTCTGCCGGGGTCACATATCATAGGAGTTCCTGCGTCGGATACAAGTGCAATTTTCTTTCCTTCGCTCAATTCTTTTAAAAAGAAATCCACCCGCTCTTTTTCGTTAAACTTGTGGTAAGAAACGCACTTCGTTTTTATATCATAGTGATTTAAAAGTTTTTGGGTTGTTCTTGTATCTTCACAGGCAATCAGGTCAACACTTTTCAGCACTTCAACGGCACGAAGCGTAATATCCTGAATATTCCCGATTGGTGTCGGAACTATATAAAAATCAAATTCCCTTACCACTTTGTTTTATCCAAAAAAGTTTTAACTGCGCCTTCCAAATCAACGGGACTTTGGAGAGGAGTTTCGCCTTCGGGTGTTTTAACCCTGTTTGCAAAATCTTCTCTGATTCTGTTATAAATTGTCAGACCGAAATAAAGAATCAAAGAAGATGCCAAAACTCCAAACATTGCAAATAAGAATTTTTTAACGATTTTCTTTTTGCTGATTGGTTGTTTGTAAGGATTATCAGGCTGCTCAATGTTTTCCACCGCTGATGCATAGTCTTCATCAAGTTGCTGTGTGTTATCAACAACTTCCTCTGCAGCCGGCTGTTCGTCAGCCAACGGCATTGTTTCCTCAACTGCCCACGAAATTGCAGGCAGTGACAGAAACATCGCCAAAATAATTACTAAGATTTTATTTTTCATCTTTTTTTGCACCCTTGTTTGTTCTCGGTTTTCTTTGAGAATTTCTGTTTGTTCTTCCCGTACGGGGTTTTTTAGCCGGTTTTTCACCGGTTTCAGGCTGAGTTTCCGGTGCTTTTGCTTCCGAAACCTCGGGTAAAACAGGCTCAATTGCCGCATCTTCATTTATTACGGTTGATGCAAGATTTTCGTCCGAAACCTCCTGTTTTATTTTTCTTTTATCAAAACGGGGCTTTTTGGAATTTTTCTTTCTGTTTTCTTTCTCTTCACGAACTTCTTTAACTTCTGTCTGAGCCTCAACGGAAGGATTTGCCGTCTGTTCAAGTTTTTCTTCCTGAACAACAACTTCTTCTTTTACTTCGTTTTCGGGCTTGTTATTAAATTTGTTAAATTTGTTATTCTTTTTGCCGTTATTTGGAGGGAATTTAATTTTTGCCGCTTTCGCTCTGTATTCCCCTTCGGAAGTTGCGGAAGCAAATTTAATATCCTCCATAATATAGCCGTTACCCTGACAGTGAGGGCATTTCTTTGCAAAAATTTCGCTGATTGCCTGACCCTGACGGTGGCGTGTCATTTCAACAAGGCCCAAATCGGATAATTGACCGACCTGCGGTTTTGCTTTATCTGCTTCCATAGCAATTTCAAGTTCTTCCATCATTGCAAGTTTATCGACACGGCTTGTCATATCGATAAAGTCAATAATAATCATACCGCCGATATTTCTGAGTCTTAACTGACGGGCAATTTCGTGGACTGCTTCAATGTTTGTTTTCAAAATTGTTTCATCTTGAGTTGCCGAATTTGTAAACTTACCGCTGTTAACGTCGATAACCGTCAGCGCTTCGGTTGTCTGAATAAACAAATACCCGCCCGACGGAAGGTTTACCTTCATACTCAAAGCCGCTTTGATTTCTTTGTGGATATCCATTGCAGTCAATAACGGCTCAGAGCCTTTATAAAGAGTAACGTTTATATTTCTGTTCATGTGCCAGTTTTGAAGAAGGTTTTGAACTCTGTTCAGCGCAAAACCGGTATCGACAATGATTTCCTGTGTATCTTCGTTGCAGGCTTCACGAATAACTCTGTAAAGCAAATCCTGATCTCTGTATAAAAGATTAGGAGGAGTAAGACTTTCTGCGGAGGTTACAATGTTGTTCCATTTTTCCAAAAGGATTTCCAAATCTTCCTGAATGTCTGCTTCGGTTTGTCCTTCGGCTTCTGTTCTTACGATAATTCCGACTCCTACGGGTTTCATAAGATTAACAACCGATTTAAGTCTTGCTCTTTCTTTTGCGGAAGTGATTTTCTTACTTACGTTAATTCCGACTTCGTTCGGCATAAGAACCAAAAATCTTCCCGGAAGTGATATTTCCGTTGTTACACGGGGGCCTTTGTGTCCGGTAGGCTCTTTAACAACCTGAACAACAAGTTTCTGTTT
Source organism: Cyanobacteria bacterium UBA1186 (assembly GCA_002309875.1). Classification (GTDB taxonomy): domain Bacteria; phylum Cyanobacteriota; class Vampirovibrionia; order Gastranaerophilales; family Gastranaerophilaceae; genus CAG-196. Next base: position 59,415 of record DBYM01000071.1, on the reverse strand, counting down.
AGGTTTCAGTTTGTCCTGTAAAGCACCTTTACCCACAACGTCCTGTGCGTGTAAAAAGCCCATTTTATCGGAGCCTACATTAACAAATGCGGCTTCAATACTTGGTAAAATGTTTTCAACTTGTGCGAGGTAAACATCGCCTAAAATAATTTCTCCTCTGTGTACAAAAAATTCTGACACTTTTCCGTTTTCCATAACCGCAGCAATATTATCACGCTCGGCTATAACGATTTTGTTAGGCACATTCGTTTCTTTCATGTTTTCAATCCTTTACTGCTATAATTCTCTCAATTTTTCGTCAAGGAAACGCAGACGCGTAATTTCATAAATCATGTCTTTATCGACAAGTTCCATAAGGGTATCTGCCCTTAATGCGGGAATACTTGAACCTTGACCGGTTTTAAGATGTATGAACAGACTGTTTTCATCAAACCTATATGAACCTATAGATTTCTTAATGTCTGTTGTTTTTTCTAAACCTTTTTTGTTTTTCTTCGTCATTAAAATTTCTGACGAGGATAAAACTCGTTCTATATCATATCTTATTTTTTCGAAATTGTAAAGAGGGGAAGAATTCTGTTCCGCCTGATTTCCGCTGCCTGCAACCCTTTGGTATGGAGTAATTTTGTATTCGGCCCATTGTGCAACGATTTCAACGGGGTCGCAGTATCTTTCGACCTCTTTTATGTCTATAACCTTTGCGCCCTGAGGCAAATATCTGTTAATGATTTCCGTTAATTCCTCTTTTGAATATTTATCCAAAAGTTCGATATCAACGAGTTCGCCTTCACTTTCGGCAAAAAGAGGAAGCGCAATCCCCATTGAAACTTTCATTGTAGGGTTAAACCCGAGAGAATAATTTACCCGCAAACCGCTTCTTGAAAGCACTTTATGGAAAGTATTCTGCCAGTCAAGGTGTGAAAAATATTTCAGGACGCCTTTTTTCGTGATTTTCAGCCTGTATTTGTAAACGGGAATATCAGGATTTGGGTGCGCTCTTGTCGGGTCAATTTTTTCTGCGGTTAAAACTTTTTGGGCCTCATCTGAAGCCTTAAAGGCCTCTGCCAAAACCTTGTGAGTTTTTAAATTCTTACAGACTCCGCAGTTTACGCAGCCCTGCTCGCAGGTTTTCTGCAAATTAAATTCGCAACCCTGCTCAAATGCTTGTTTATATTCATTTACAAGCCATGTTTTATCCAAACCGACATTTATGAAATCCCATGGTAAAGTTTCTTCCAAACCATATTCTTTTTTTGCTTTTTCTGCAAGCGTAAATCCGAGTTCTTTTGCGGTTTCCCTCCATACGTTTTTGTCAAAATATTCTCCCCAGGCATCAAGGTAGCAGCCTTTTTTATACAGTGCACAGATATAGTCGCAAAGCGAACTGTCCCCTCTCGTGAGCACTGCTTCAATTTGTGAGACAAATTTTTCGTGATAATTAATTTTTAACCCTTTAATATGTTTTGTTTTTTCTTTGAGATAGTTAATATGTTCCGTGACAGTTTCCAAATCCGTTTGTCCGCACCATTGGAAGGGTGTAAAAGGTTTCGGCACAAAGATTGAAAGCGTGCAGGTTATTTCAAACCCGTAATCTAAGCCTTTTTCTTTTTTTATGAGTTTTGAGCGGTATTTAATTTTGTCAAGAAGCGAAGCCATTTCGTCCATATCTTCAAGTGTTTCGGTCGGAAGCCCGCAGATAAAATAGAATTTGAGCCTTGACCAGCCGTTCTCATAAAGAGTGAGTGCGGCATTAATAATTTGTTCTTCGGAAATATTTTTCTTGATAACATTCCTGAGCCTTTGGCTTCCTGCTTCCGGAGCAAGTGTCATTGTTGATTTTCGGACAGATTGTGTGAGTTCTGCAAGTTCCAAATTAAATCCGTCAATTCTTTGGCTCGGAAGGGATACGGAAATTTTGCGTTTGTTAAAGTCAACTCCGAGTTCTTTTATGACTTCTTTGATATTTGAATAATCGTTTGAAGACAGGGAAAGCAGGGAATATTCTTCATAACCCGTATTATTTACAAGTTCTTTTGCGATTGAGATAATATCTTCCGCAGAACGTTCTCTTATTGGGAGGGTAACGTGTCCCGGCTGGCAGAAACGGCACATTCTCCCGCACCCTCTCCGGATTTCTACGACCGCTCTGTCGTGAACGGAACTTGAAAAAGGTATAGGATATGCTTTTGGGGCATATTCCTTAATCAGTGGCGCAAGACGTTTTCTTACATTCCCTCCGACGGCTTTTCCCCAACAGCCTTCTATTTTGCATAAATCTTTTATAATTTCATACCTTGTTTTTCCTTCCGATTTACCCCTTTCTATAACTTCGCAAATCTCAACCATCATTTCTTCGCCGTCGCCGATTGCAAAAACATCAATAAAATCGGACATCGGGAGGGGATTAAAAGTACATGGTCCGCCTGCAATAACTATCGGCTCATCTTCTTTTCTGTCTGTGTTTCTGATTCCTATTCCTGACATCTCAAGCATTTTAAGCACTGTCGGGTAGGATAATTCGTACTGAAGAGAAAAACCTATTGCATCAAATTCTTTTAACGGTCTTTTGGATTCGACACCGTAAAGCAATTCGGGCTTAAAATCAGGCTCGGGAGCATAGGCTCTGTCTGCCATATATGGTGAAATTTCAGAATTGCCCGAAGTTCGTTTATATGAATTTACTCTGTCATAAATTATACGAACACCAAGGTTGCTTATTCCGATTTCGTATTTGTCAGGAAAAACAAAGGCAAATTTTACGGAAGCCGAATCGAAATCTTTGTTGTATGACAAAAATTCTCCGCCAACATACTGATAAGGTTTTGTAGCATTGTATAAAGCCTCGTATTGGTTTCTGAAAAAACAATTCATCAAACAACTCCCAATAATATTTTATAACAAACAAGCGCAAAAAATTTTTTGTTGATGTTATAGTATAAATAACCGGGCTGGAGTTTATGAATATTTTACCTGTAAATCCTAACAACAAAACACCGAATTTCGGCAGAATGTTGACTGTTAAAGAGCAAACCGCATATGCTAATGCGGTTAATCAGGGTTTAAAAGCGCTTAATAAAGAGTTTGGGATAATTGTTCACAATTCAAGCGCACCTTCAAAATCCGTTATTAATACGGGTATCGGCTCTTTGCTTTCAAAAACGTCAGGCTCATATTTTATTCCGTTCCTCAGAACACACGGATTTTCAACAATACAACAGGAGCCGAATTATTTAAGAAGATTATCAGACCCCTCTCCTTATAACCCGATTTCAACTTCAAAAAATATTTATATGATACCGATTGAGAAACTTTCGACGGCCGAATATCAAAATATACTGCCTAAAGAGGCACTAAAAGGAATCGTTGCCAGGAAGAAGGCCGAAAACAACCCTGACAGAACGGATTACGGAAACGTATTTTACGAATACAACGACGCATTAAGAACGGCCTATAAACAGTTTAAAAATCTTGCTCCGGGCGAACTCAAGGCAGAGTTTCTGAAGTTTAAGATTGAAAAATATGATGAACTTGAACCCGATGCACTCTATGAAATCTTAACGAAAGAACATTTCAGCGAAGACTGGCATGAGTGGCCTTTGGCTGACAGAAATCTGTATGACAGCCCTGTATGGGGTCACAGGCTTAAAAACCTCAGAAAAAAATACCAAAAAGAAATTTCATTTTATATGTTTAAACAATGGCTTGCAGAACGTGAGATAGCAAAAGCCAATCAAAAAAACAAAGAACTTGGAATAAGCATTATTGCCGACACTCCGGTTGCTTTTACCCCCGCAGAGGTCTGGACGCACAAAGATTTATTTTTAAAGGATTTGGCTCTCGGCTGTCCGCCCGATTATTTTGCAAAAGAAGGACAGCGGTGGGGTTTTGCGATTCTGAACCCTAAAACTGTTTTCAAAAGCGACGGCTCACTCGGAAAAGGCGGAGAGTTTTTAAAAGCACGTTATGAAAGCATTTTTAAAAATTCACCCGGGGGAGTCAGAATTGACCACCTGATTGGGCTTATTGATCCGTTTGTTTATCTTGAAAAAGAAGCACCGATGACCGAGAAAAATTCGGGGAGACTTTATTCTTCGCCTGACCACCCGCTTTTGCGACAGTATGCAAGAACATCTGAAGAAGAGTATTCCGCAATTTTGGAAAAAATTGTTTTTCCTGCAGCGGAAAAATACGGAATTACGAAGGATAAAATTATCTGCGAAGATTTGGGTTATGTAACAGACCATGTCAAAAACGTTATTGAAAAACTCGGCTTAACAGGGCTTTCGGTTACACAGTTCGGTTGCAGCGGAGTTGATGCTCCCGCGCGCAATGTAATTATGCCGGGCTCACACGACAACAAATCTTTTATTGAATACACAGATGAATTTTTCAGAAACGGCTCGACCGATCAGGGACGGGATTACTTTATGTTCAAAACTCACATACTCGGCTCCGATACCGTTACGCCCGATAAGAATGTTGATGCTTACAGAGAAGAAATAAGAAGCGATAAGAAGAAGTTTTTGACGGCATCTTTCACGGAATTATTCACAAGTCCCGCAAAAAAAGTTCAGGTATTTTTCACTGATTTCTTCGGAATAGGAAAAACGTACAATGTTCCGGGAACGAAAAAAGACTGCTGGACTTTGAGAATCCCTTCGGAATTTGAACGTCTGTACCACGAAAATCTTACAAAAGGACTTGCAATAAACGTATCTGAGGTGATTTCGAATGCCATAAAGCAAAAGGGAGAGGAATTTTCATCAAAATATCAGGCTCTCATTGAAACACTTGATAACTTTGCAAAGATTTTAAAGCAATAAATCCGCATCAAAACTGTATTCTGCAGGTCCTGACATATAAACATCTTCGTTCGGGTTTTCCTTTGAGCCGTTCCATTCTATATGGACAGTTCCGCCCAAGAGTTGAACATCAACGGAGTTTTCCGTATATCCGTTAAGAATTCCCGCAACGACGGCGGCACAGGCTCCTGTTCCGCATGCGAGAGTGATTCCGCACCCTCTTTCCCAAACCCGCAAATCCATTTTTTTATATGAGCGGATATGCACAAATTCCACATTTGTTTTTTCGGGAAATTCGGCAGAGGTTTCAATCACGGGGCCGTATTCTTTTGCAAGTGATAAAAGGTCTTCATCTTCTTTGATAAAGATTATGAAATGCGGATTGCCCATAGAGACGGCATTTCCTTCAAAAATTCTGTCTTTGACGGATATTTTGTAATTGAGGTTATTATTTGGAATGAAAGGAATTTTCTCGGGCTCAAGAACAGGCTTTGACATATTAACTTTTACCGTTCCGTTTTTCAGAATTTCGGGAGTGATAATTCCTGCAAGGGTTTTGACAGTAAAATTTTTCTTTTTGATTATTTTTTTGTCATAAACATATCTTGCAAAACATCTCATTCCGTTTCCGCACATTTGAGCGGTAGAACCGTCAGAATTATAGAAAAACCAACCTATATCAGCACCTTCGGTATTTGTATTGGGAATAATAAGTCCGTCTGCTCCGACTCCGAAATTTCTGTCGCAGAGTTTTTTTGCGGCATCAGACATGTTTTTCCACTTTTCGCCCTTCACTCCTTTTTCGTATTCCGAATGTAAGAGTATGACGAAATCATTTCCGCAGCCCTGCATTTTGGTAACTTTTATTCCCATTTTTAATAAACCCTCATTTCTATGGTATGATTAATTATATAAAGGAAGTAAACTTATGGCAATAATCAAAGTACAAAAAGGAACAAAAGATATTCTCCCGCAGGATATACCTGTTTGGCACTTTATGGAGGATACGGCGAGAGAAGTGTTTACAAAATACGGAGCAAAAGAAATCAGAACTCCGATTTTTGAAGCGACCGAACTTTTTGCAAGAGGAGTCGGAGACACTACCGATATTGTCAATAAGGAAATGTACACCTTTGAAAAAAGTGAACGTTCTTTGACTTTGCGTCCTGAAAACACTGCAGGAGTTGTGCGTGCTTTTATAGAAAACGGTATGCACAGATTGCCCGCACCCGTCAAACTTTGGTATAAAGGCCCGATGTTCAGGTACGAAAGACCTCAGGCAGGGAGACAAAGACAATTCCATCAGGTTGGAGTTGAAGTTTTCGGGATTGAACAGGCAACTGCCGATGCGGAAGTCATTCTTATGGCTGTAAATTATCTTAAAGCACTCGGATTAAATGATTTGAGTGTTGAGATAAATTCTTTGGGCTGCCCAAATTGCAGAGAAAACTTCAAAACGAAACTTAAAGAGGTTTTGAAGCCGTATCTGAAGGATATGTGTCCTGATTGTCAGGAAAGATATGAGAAAAATCCTTTAAGACTTTTGGACTGCAAAGTTCCGGAATGTAAAGAAATATATGCTAAACCCGAAGTCCAAAAAGTTATTCAGTCGGATTTTATCTGCGCAGATTGTGCGGAACATTTTAATGAACTGAAGGACTATCTGAATAAACTCGGAATTAAATACACTGTTAATAAACTTCTTGTAAGAGGGCTTGATTACTATAACAGAACAGTTTTTGAAATAACTTCAAACGACTTGGGCTCACAAAACGCAGTCTGCGGCGGCGGGAGATATGACAGTCTTGTTAAAAACCTCGGAGGAGAAGATATTCCCGCAATCGGTTTTGCAATGGGAATGGAAAGACTTGCGTCACTTTTAGGTGAAAAACAGGAACAAAAAACGCTTGCATTTGTGGTTTGCAACAACCCGCTTGAGGGAATTAAATTAACGGAAGAGTTACGTCAGGCAGGGGTTACCGCAGAATTTGATTTAACCAACAGAAAATTTGTAAAACAACTTGAGAAAGCATCAAAGACCGCAAAATATGCACTTATTTTAGGCGAAGACGAGATTTCCCAAAACAAAGTAACGGTAAAAAATCTTGAAACATCGGAGCAACAAACGGTTTTGAGAAGCGATGTTTTAAAAAGTTTAAATTA
>DBYM01000071.1:35414-52441 GCA_002309875.1 Cyanobacteria bacterium UBA1186 | reverse complement strand
GGAACATCAAGAAGGCTTCTGTCAAACTCGTGGAAATTCCTGATTATTCCGCTCAGACCTTCCATTTTTTGGTAAAATTCCAAAGGCTCAAGAGAGGCAATTGCAATGATTTTGCCGATTCCTGCATTTTTTGCGGAATTTATGCCTGCAATTGCATCTTCTATGACCAAACAATCAGAAGGGTTTAAACCGATTTTTTCTGCCGCAATTAAAAAGATGTCGGGAGCAGGTTTCCCCGGGATTGTCCCGTCGGAATAGACAATTTTGTCAAGGTCAAACCATTTTTCAAGATGAAATTCTTTTATATAAAACTCAACATTATCCCACTCGGACATTGTCGCAATCGTTCTCGGGATATTTTTCTCTTTCAGGTAATCCAAGAGTTCAGTTGCACCTTCTGCAAGATGAAATTCCTCGGGTTTTAACAAACATCTTTTTCTGTAAAGCGCCTCTTTTTCTTTTCCGTATTTTTCAACCATTTCTTTGGAAGGCTTTCTTCCGATTGCATATTCGATAATATCTTCGTTTGTGTGTCCGAACATTTTATCCCGCATCTCCGTATCGGAAAAAGGTGTTCCTCTGAGAATAGCCGAAAACTCACGCCAGGCATCATAATGAAGTTGAGAATCCCAATAAAGTGTTCCGTTAAAATCGAAAATTATACCCTTCATAAAATTTTCCTTCCGCAATTAATATTACCTCAAAAACGGGCGGAGTTGTTAGATGAAGTAATATATGATAGAATTAGGTGAGGAGTTGGAGCAATGAAATTTAATTTTGATCTTGAAGATATTAAGTACATAAAAATAGTTTGCAGTGATAACAAAGGCAATCCCTGCAGTATAAAGGGTGCAATAAAAAGCATAACCGAACGTGAAGTTATGGCCTGTGCAAAATATGAGGACAAATTGGATATCAAAACTCCTCAAAATATTACCCTCAGCATTGTCTGCGTGGAAGGTTTGTACAGAACAAAAACAAACTTAAAATCAGTCTATGACGAGCCTCCATATATGATTTTTGCAATGGAAACCCCTCAGGGAATGGAATATGAGCAGAACAGAGAATATTTCAGGATTCCCGCCAAATACGAATGTGCGTATTATCTGAATGACGGAGAAAAAACAAACTGCTTAACATCGCAGACGAGCGACATTTCGGCTAACGGTGTCAGTATTGTGCTTCCAATGCATGCAATTTCTGAAGAAGACTGCGAACTTGAAATGATGATTAATGAAAGATTAATCAGAACAAAAGTTAAATATGTCCGCAGTGAAAAACTTGAAAACGGATATAAAATATCTTTCACATATACCAAAATATCAGATCATGACAGGGATTACATTTCCCAGATTTGCATAAAAAAACAACTCGAACAAAAGAGGAATATAGTGTTGTAATATTACCCCTAGNNGATTTACCCCTAAGATTTACCCCTGATTTTTGCCCTGCCTGAACCAGTTAACAAATTTGTTAACTATGTTGTCCTGCGGAATATCTTTTTCATCTATCTCGCCGTCAAGAACAAACTCATTTTCATCTTCCTGACTGAATTCAAACATATCTTCATCAGGCTGGTCTTTGCGTTTGCCCTGTTTAAAATACATTCCGCCGCCGCCCATACCGCTTCCGTCCTTGTATGAAGCCTGCGCTTTAATTTGTGGCGGGATATTGTTGCTGCCAAAACTGAAAGACATAATGTTGCCTCAAGGTTTGTACGTTGCATGTTCATTATAAACTATTTCAGAAAATTTTCTAGTCTTTAACCCTTTATTTATGGTAAAATCATATTATTAGATTAGGGAGAAAACCATGAAAAAACTCATTTTTTTGCTTTTCGTTTTTTTAATTTCGTCAGTTTCAGTTTTTGCTTCCGACATAAAATTTGTTCAGGTTGACGGAGTGCTTTTGAATGCGGGTGACGAGAATTCCGTAAGCAGTTTTCATAACCTTGTGGCGGATATAAATAAACTCAAAGACGTTGATTTTGTTGTTTTTACGGGAAACAATATTTTAAAGCCGACGGAAGAAAATCTTAAGAAATTTCTTAAAGAGGCAAGAAAACTTAAAGCGCCCTTTTATGTAGTTCTCGGGCAAAAAGATGTTAATAAGCAAAAACATTTCGGCAAAAAGGAATATACAAAACTTTTGAGAAAAAGAAACTTTGCTATGAGAGGAATAAAAGAGCCCAATTATTTATTCACAAAAAAAGACCTTGTATTCATTGCGGTTGACGGCTCAAAAGAAGTCATTCCCATACCAAACGGATATTACAGACCGGAAACGCTTAATTGGTTAGATACACAGTTAAACAAATATCAGGATAAAAACGTGTTTATTCTTCAGCACTATCCGATAGTTCCGCCGGTAAAGAAGGAAGGTTATTATACATATAATGCGGAAGAATACGTTCAACTTCTGGGAAAACATAATAATGTAAAAGCGGTATTTTCAGGACATTTTAATTCGAACAAAGAGCAGGAGGTCAATGGTGTAATGCATATTTCAACTTCCAATGCTCCGTCATACAGAATAGTTGATATAACGGATACCGAAACCGATAAACCTGTTATCTGGTGTGTAATAAAGGAATAGAATGAAACGTCTTGCTTTGTTTTTAATCGGTATTTATCAGAAAATTTCCGCACTGACGCCTTCAAGATGCAGATTTTATCCGACCTGCTCCGAATATACAAAGCAGGCAATAATTAAATACGGATTTTTCAAAGGCTCGTGGCTTGGAGTTAAACGGATAGTAAGATGCCACCCGCTCAATGAAGGCGGGTATGACCCTGTTCCGTAAAAAGAGGATTTATGGCAGAAAAAATTATAATATTTTCAGGCAAACAATATTCGGGTAAAGACACTGCGGCAAAAATACTTATGGAGGAAATGCCCGAATACAGACGTTTTGCAATGGGCGATATTATAAAACTCGAATACGGAAAAATTCATAACCTTTCGTTTGAAGAAATAGAAAGTAATAAATCCAAATACAGACAAGGCCTTATTGACCTCGGGAACTTCGGCAGAGCCCAATCACCCGACTATTGGCTCGACAAAATTATTTCTCAGGAAGGAAAAATCGTTGTAACAGACGTCAGAATAAAACACGAGTACGAAGTTTTCAAAAAGGCGGGTGCAATTTCAATACGCATTGAAACAGAACGCTCTTTGAGAGAACTCAGAGGGGGCAAACTTATCGGAGAAGATGATGTTACCGAAGTTGATTTAGATAATATTCGGGATTGGGATTTTGTAATCGACAATAACAGGGATTACGAAAACCTGAGAGAAGAAATCTTAAAAGTTGTTCAAATAATTCGCTAAGCACGTTTTTCCTCCTTTTCTGTTGTTAATTTTGCAGATTTTGTATTTTCATAGTAGGCTTTATTTCCGAGTAAATATTTATCAACCAATATTCCGATTCTGTTTACGATTGCAGATGCAATCAAACCGTACATCAGGCTTTTCCCTCCCGAAATCAGTGCTGCAGTCATACCGATTGAAACTCCGAGACCTGCAATGGCGGGAATAACACCTGTTACAAGTCTTGAAAGGCGTCTTTGTTTTTCATCGGCAGAAGCCAATGCTATACCGGCAATTGTAAGCAGAGTTACGGCTGAAAAGACGTCTGTAGGTGCACTTCCGAGCACCAAATCTCTTTTCTTGTCAAAATATTCCACACATTCGTTATGGTTTGCTTTTTCAAGAGATGTTTTTGCGTTTTTGTATAATTTGCCGAGAGACTGTTTCTCACTGTCATTCAGACCTGCTGATATTTTTTCTATAATTTCGTCGTAAGCGCCTTTTTTACCTTCTTGGGTGCAGATTAATTTTTCTACAATACTGTTTCCCGCATTTTCGACTTTTTCCCGTGAAGATTTTAAAATTTCTTCAGGCCAGTAGTACAGATTATTTATAAAATTATCTCCGTTTCGTACCCATCTGTTTCTGTAACCCTCTTTATATTCTTCCCACTGTTTCATAAAATCGTCTTTCAGATTGGACATATAACTTTCTTGTTTGCCGAGCCTTTCGACGACATTCTGTTCGTTAAAATGCACCCTCACCTGCGATATTTCGGCAAGTTTTTTCTCTATTGCGGCTCGTTCTTCTTTTGAAACTTTATCAAGATTTTGTCTTAAAAAGTTTTCCAGTTTATCAAGTTCTTTGGCAGATTTTTTGTAACTGTTTTTAACGGTAAAAACACTTATTTTGTCAAACAGATTTGTAATTCCGTTATGAAATTTAGACGTACATTTGACGACTTGTTTATCAATTTTTTGCAGGAGGTTTTTTGTTTTCGGACCGTTAACCTTTGCAAACTCTTTTTCTTTTGTACAGAAATTTTTGAAAATAGTATCTTTCATCGGGTTAACATTGTTTACAAAGTTAACTCCTTTTGCAAACCACATTGTTACGGCAGAATAGGCTTTGTAGATACCGTTTACGAATTTGCTGTTTCGTGTTTCTCTTATTTTATCGGAAATTTTAACTTGTCTTTGATGTATTTTTTGGGCAAATTTTTTGGAATATCTCGGATTTAAAAGTGCAACAAGGCCTGTTACAACCGTAACGACAACTCCTACGGTTATTGCCTGTTTATTGTAATGTTTTTTGCTCTCTTCCTCAATTTTGTTGGTGATTTTGTCAATAGGCTCTGTTATAACGGCAGATTTGTTCTGCGCCTCAAAAGTCACAGCGGGCGCAGTATATGGGACATTATTCAGATTGTTTAAATAATCCGCCATAAATGATATAACCTACAAAATCTGCCTACATCTATATAAAGTTAATCAATACGGCAAAATTGCATGTTTTTGGGGTAAATATTAAGACATGTAACGCTCTTTGAGTTTGTTTTTTAACATCAGCATTTCTTCTCTTGCAAGAAAAGATGAAAAGCGGATAAATTCGGACATTGCATCTTCATACGAATATTGACCTCTATCGACTTTTCCGAGCCAATCTCTGACTTCCTTTGTCAGCATAGAGTAAACCTCAGTGTTCCTTTGTCATCAACAACTTCATTCCACATTGAAGCAGGTCTTACCCACAATGTTCCGTTTCTTAAAGATTCGTATATGACCATATCCTCTGTTGTTTCAGAATGTTTTGCAAACCCGACAACCTTATACATATTCCCTTTAAAATGCCTGTATGTTTTTCCGGCCAAAATTCCCTGCATGGCAGCCCTCCTGTTTATGATTATAACAAAATTGTACTTTTTGCGCTATTTTTGCTAGAATATGGCTATGACAAAGTTTTTGTTGATAAGTGGAGATGAGGTAAAAGATCAGGTTGTCAGGGAAGTGTTTTCTTCAGATGAAGTCATCACGACTGTTGATGAAACCCTTGTTTTTGATACTCTTAAAGTCGAAGAACCTGATATTGTTATAATTGACGGTGATTTGTCGGGTTTGGATTTCAAGGCGTTATGCCGAAAAATTAAACAATACCCTGTGGTTATCCTGTTGATTTTGGGAGAAACAAAGCACAACAAAGACGTGACGCATAATGTTAATCTTTTTATCAAAGCACCCATTGATAAAAAACTGCTTTCCGCTACCGTTGATTCGGCATTAAAAACAAGGCAGTCGCTTTTAAAAATGACAAAATCCAATCAGGAACTTGCGCGCAGTCTTTATCAACTCAACGTTATGTATAATACAAGTTCTCAACTCGCAGGCTCGCTTGACAAGGATAAACTGCTGAGGATTATGATTGAGGGTTTGGAAAAATCTTTGAATTTCGAACTTTCATGCACTTTAACTTTTCGTTCCGAACGTGAGCCCGTTTTGATAATAGATTCGCTTTACAAAGTATCGGACAGACTGCTTGAAGCCTTAAAACTCAGAGCCATACTGAGTTATAAATCTTTGCTCGAAGATCCTCCGCTTGATATAAAAATCGGGAACTTAAAAATTGAGAAAAACATAAAGCACAATTTTCAGGAATATGATTTTTCAATTCTGAGATATGACAATATGTTTGCGCCCATTATGCTTAATGATGAATTTTTCGGATTTACGGAAATATACAGAGAAAAACCTTTTTCAACGGAAGATGCAACGGTTTTTCAGACACTTGTTCAGCAGGTTATTCTTCCGCTCAAGAGCGCATCTCTTTATGAAGAATTAAAGATGACAAACAGAAAACTTCAGAAACTCGAACGCCTGAAATCCGAATTTATTTCAATTGTTTCGCACGAACTCAGGACACCTTTGACGGCAATTAAAAATGCAATGGATATTATTCTGAGCGGTAAAGCGGGAGCGATGACGGAAAATATTCAAAAATTTGTTACGATGGGGAAACGTAATTCCATAAGGCTTTCAGGAATTATAAACGACCTGCTTGATATTTCAAAAATCGAAGCGGGCAAGATGGATTTCAAATTTGAATTAACTCATATCGAGCCTGTAATAGAGTATGTTAAAAACAATCTTGCGGAAGTCGCAAACGAAAAGGGTTTAACAATAAAATACACCCCTCCCGAAGAATCTGCGGAGGTCTATGCTGATTCCAACCGTATTGAGCAGGTTTTGACAAACCTTGTTTCAAATGCAATTAAGTTTACTCAGGCAGGCGATATTGAAATAACATCAAAAGTTGTAAATGCAAGGGAACTTCATTATGATCAGTGCTTTGAAGAAGATATCAAAAAACTTCAGGGAAATTATCTTCAGGTTTGTGTGGAGGATCACGGAATCGGAATTGAGCGCAAAGATTTAAACCACGTTTTTGATAAATTTGCTCAGATAGAAAATTCGCTTTCACGTCAGGTCGGAGGCTCAGGTCTCGGACTTCCTATTGCACGTCAACTTATGGAATCCCATAACGGTGCAATATGGTGTGATTCCGAAATCAACAAAGGCTCAAAGTTTTATTTCGTAATTCCTGTTGCGAATGACAAGAGCAATTTTAATATGATTAAAAAACAACTTATTCAAAAAGCACGGTCAAACGGCAGTACGGTTGCGATAATCAAAATCAAATCAACAAACGAAGTTATTGAAAATCTTATAAATGAAGAAAACCTTTTGAATAAGACATATATGTCAAATTCTCTTGTGGAAAAAGAAGGCTCTTTAACATCGCTTTCAATGGTGGTTATAGATGGTGATAAGCCGTCGGCAGAATTTTTAAAGAAGAAAATAGACACCCTTGTTGAACATAAGAAGAATGTTTACGGAGAATGTGATATAATGTATTCATACGAGATTGAGGGAGAAGTACATGAAAAAGATTCTTATAGTAGATGATGAACAGGATATTGTGGAAAGCCTGAAATTCGTTCTTGAGGTATCAGGTTTTGTGTGCTACACGGCATTTAACGGTGAAGACGGTTTAAGGCTTGCCAAAGAAATTATGCCGGATTTGATTATCCTTGATGTTATGATGCCAAAAATCAACGGTTACAAAATCAGCCGTCTTTTGAAATATGACAACAAGTACAAAGATATTCCGATAATTATGGTAACGGCACGTTCCCAACTTGAGGACAAGGCAATCGGCGAAGAAACGGGAGTTAATGAATATATAACAAAACCTTTTGAACTCGACCAGATTGTAAAAAAGGTTGAAGAGTATTTGGGCAAAGACGAAGGAGAAGGTGCAGCAGAAGGAGAAGCCTGAATTATGCAAACCCGGGGGATAAATTCAGTTAGTTTTGGTCAACTTTACATATCAAAAAAGCATTTTAACAAAGGTCAGCAAATCGCACAGAAAAAGGTAAAAGAACTTTTAAACAAGACAAACAGTTCTAATCGGACATTGACTGAATATGTTGAACAACAAGGTTATGATTTATATTTGTCACCGCATGGTTTGACCGGAATGATTGATGTAGGATTTCTCAGCACAGGTAAAGGGCTAAAACCTTCTGAACACAACGTAATCGGATATTTCACCACTAACGGGGAGAAGGTAGCAGAGGGAACATACAAATTAGGAACACCGACAATATTTGAATGCCTTTCCAGGTTGGCAGACAATAATTCAACAGAGTATAAATACTTTAAAATGAATAAAAAATAAGGGTATAAAATGGTTGAAAGCACTATAAACAATAAAACATTAGAAAAACTTAAATACGAACTTGTACGTGACGGAATTGTGTCTTACGAAACTCTTGAAAAGGCGGAAGAACTTGCAGACGTACAGAACGTAAATATCGGCCATGCGCTTATATCTTCGGGAATACTGTCAGAGGAAACCCTGCTTAAATTCTTGGAGGGGAAATTACATCTGCCTTATGTAAACCTTGAGGACTATTCGCCGGATCCGAAATGTTTCAGTTTTATTGCTTTCCCCGATGCAAGAAGATACCGAATGATTCCGCTTTTCAAAATTGAAGATGTTTTGACTGTTGCAATGTCAGACCCGTTAGATTTGTTTGCAATAGATAAGGTTGTGGAAACTGCGGAATGTTCAATCGAGCCGGTTATTGCTTCAGAAGCAAGCATTATGAAAAAAATTGACGAATATTATAAGGTTGCCGATACTGTAGATGATATTATTTTGCAGGAGGAAGGCGAAGAATTTGACTGGACAGAGGAACTGCATAAGGAAGATTCAGGAGAAGAGCATATTCAGAGGGTTATTCGTGCAATTCTTAAGCAGGCAATCATTGAAGATATTCACGAACTCAATTTTGAACAGGTTGAAGAAGGTTTAAAAGTTGTATTCAAACAACACGGTGAAATTTTGGATAAAGGGACAATTCCTGCAATTTTGAATTCGGCTTTTGTTTCCAAATTAAAAACGCTTTCAAACTTAGACCCTTCGGTATGCGAAATTCCGCAACTCGGGAAATTATGTTTCAAAGTTGATAATACGATGCTTATAGCGTCCGTTTCATCTTTCCCGACAATTATGGGAGAGAGGATCTCGCTCAAAATTTACAAGCCGCCAAAAACGTTAGACAAAATCGTAACCGACGAAAAACAGCGTGCAATCCTTATGAATGCAACGGAAAAACCGGGAATTATTCTTGTCTGCGGTTCTCCCCTGAGCGGTAAAACTCATATTATTTATTCAATGCTTATGAATGCAGATGTCCGCAACAAAAACGTTATGACAATAGAATCCATTGCAAAATATGAACTCAAATACATTCATCAGTGCGAACTGAATGAAAATATCGGGTTTAATATGGATAAAGCACTTCGATTTGTTGAATTTCAGCAGCCGGATTTGATTTATCTTGAAGGAATTAAAACCCGTGAAGCATTCGAATTTTTGTCAGAACTGTTTTATAACGACAAAACTGTTATAACCGAGTTTATGGCAAACAGTATGACGGATTTAAGGCAGAAACTTGCTTTTGAGGACTTCCAATCATTCAAATCCCTGATTTCCTGCCTTGTATTTATTCATTCACGTGAAAGCATAGAAATATTCGACAAGGAAACCCTGCAAAAATACCTTGCCTAGGGGTATAAAAAAAAGCCCCGAAACCAATCGAGGCGAAGTATGTGAATGAAAAAAATAATTTTAATAACATTGATCTGATTCTTTGGCTGACAGGTCAGAATGACATTGAGTCGTCATTTGCCCGGCGGGTAAAATATACTTACCCGTTTATCCCTACATACCGAATTGTGCTCTGTAAAAACTGCTTGATGCAATTTTGTCGTGTATGTAATTGTTGCCGTCAGCGATAGAATTAGCCTGTAAACCTGCTAATTTATCCAATCTTTTTGTTAATTTGCTGTCAGGATATACTTTTGAAGAATTTTTTAATCTCATCCAGGTTGCTGCTTCTTTCTGAGTTGCAATTGTTTCTTCTTCCAAAGTTGCTTTTCTCAGAACGTGCATACTTTCATGAGCAATCAGGCATGCAATCTGTTCTGCAGGAGCATTCTGATATGCTGAATTGATAAGGATAACTCTTCTTCCGTAACTGTCATAAGAATTTGTACCGTAAACCGTTCCGTATCCTGAAAGGTTATAAAACTTAATTTTTATACTGTTTTTCTGAAGATTTGCGAAAACGTCATAATCTCCGTTTCTTTCAAGCAATTCCAAAGCGGAAAGAATTTTCTGATCATTTGAAAAATTCTTTAAATTGTAAGCGAATGCCTGAGCAACCGTAAAAACGAATAATACTAAAATTGATGCCAAGATTTTTTTCATAACACATACCTCAAATTTCATTAACTAAACTTCTGATGTATGTGTTATCGGCCCGTTTTTACTATTCTTTAGGCGGTTTTAGTGCTTTGTTACATTACTTAATAAAATGTTACTTAAGGGTAAAAAATCATGGCAATATTAAGAGAATTGTTAAGAAACCGCTTAACAATTCTCCGTAACTTTACATTTCTTAATATCACATATGTTGTTTTTGCAACAGATTATTTATCAGGATAAAAACTTTTTTAAGACAAGAAAGAACTGTAACCGTCCTGCATTTTGGATATTAAAAGTTCCATGTTGCTGAATTTCTTTTCCATTTGCGTTTTATAGACTGAAATTTTATCCTTTTGTTTTGTGATTTTTTGTTCCATCTTGGTTATATCCGAATCAAAGGTGCTTTGTTTTATATCAAAGAAACCTGTTACTGCCTGTAATGCCAGTTCAACAGTATTTTCCATCTGATTTAGGACGCCGTTCTCATCGCCTAAAATTGCTTCAACTGATTCGGGATTCTCCTGCATTGCTTTTAAGAAGGTTTCTTCATTGAACACAAGATGACCGTTATCGTCTGTAATACTTGCACCTTCAGCCTTGTTGCCCGTAATACCGATTTGCGAAAGTGCTGTGTATATTCCGTCGTTGGTGTTGGAGCCCATTGCGTAATTCCTTAAAGAATTTTTAAAACTTTTAAGCGATGATTCTCTCTGGAAATCAGCACCGCTTGCGGTTACCTCATTTACTTTGTCAACAAGGTTGTTATATGAATCAATAAAATTCTTAACTGCTTCTACAAGTTCGGAAGTGTCTTGTGTTACTTCAAGATTTGCAGGCTCATCTTCCTCCGTAGTGACTTTTTTAAGAGTCAGTGTCACTCCCGTTATTCTTGAAACATCTTCGGAAACCGTGTTTGAAGTTGAAGTCATGCTTGTTCCGTTAATTGAAAACAGTGCATTTTTGCCGATTTCCTGAGCCTCTGTAAACATTTTTGAGGATACAAGATTGCCTTCGGAATCCCATGAGGATTCGGTAAGTCCCATTATATCAGTAAAGTTGCTTGTTCCTGCTTCAATATTTATATAGGAAGCGCCTTCGTTCTTTGATGTTATGATTAATTTTCCTGTTGTATCGTCCCAATATGCATTTGCCTGCGCCTCGCTGCTGTCATTGATTTTTGAAATTAACGAAGACAATGTTGTGCTTTCGGTTATGTTAAATACCGCATTACCGATGGTGAAAGTTCCTTCGGTTATTTGTCCGTTAAATCCTGAATCCTCGGCAGTAAGTTTGGAGGACAGGGTTGCTTTGTATAAAGAATTTGTCGATGCGTAACTTCCGTCAGTTTTCTTTTCAAGCCCTGTTAAAGATACAAGATTTGTTGTATCCGTTGTTGCACCGATATGGATTTCATTTTCAGGATTTTGTGCAGCCATAGTCAAAATGCCCTGTTCATCAATAACCGCATTTACCCCTGCCGCTGCAAGGTCTGCTCTCAGGTCACCTATGGTATCGTCTTTTTCAATATTAACGGTTGTTTTAACGCCGTCAACAAATACGGACAGAGTTCCTTCTTTTATTCCTATATTCTTAAGTTTTGTTGTATCGTCGGCAATCGAACTTGCACTGTTTTTTGAGACTGCTTTTGTACAGGTTGCAAGTTGTTGTACCGCAACACTGTAATTCTGCCTTAAAGCCCCTGTTCCTGCGACCGCCGTAAATATATCTTCATTAGTTGAGAGTGCGGTATTTTTCCCGAAAAGGTCAAATGTTCCGCCGAATTTTTTATCGGTAATTTTTTCTAAAGAACTTCTCAGGGAGGTAAAAACGGAACGGGTATCAAGCAGAGTGCTTTTCTTTGCTTTAATATCCTGTAACTCCGTCTGAAGTTTTGTAACTTTTTCTTGTTTTACCGAAACAAATGCATCAACCCAAGCCGCTGTGTCTAAGCCTGAAGCAAGACCGCTAAAAGAAATCGTCATCTTTCAAAATCCTTTTTGTCAAAAACATTATTTTACACTCTAAATTATAGTCTATAACCGTTTGTTATAAACCGTTTATATGTATGAATTTGCGCTAAAATACTATAATTCGGAAGTCATAAAACTGTTTTTGTATTCGTTAATTTTATCCATCAGTTCCGAAAATTCCGCAAATTTTGGTGAATTTAACAGTTTTGAAAGTTCCACACCTTCAATAAAATCAATTTTGCAGGCATTTTCATCTCTCGCAAGGATTTTGACCATTCCGCAGTCATTATATAGGTCAAGAAGTGTTTCAACGGCTTCCTCTGTGATACCGAGTGCAGCGGCAGCGCGCACAAGAACAAAATTCCCCTCGAGATTGTTGCAGGCATATCTTATCATGCTTGCGAAAGTCTTTAATATTCCTTCTTCATCGGGTTTATAATTTTGGTAATTCATATAATGAATTGATGATGCACAGACTTTTTGTTTCAGATTTTCATAAACGTCTTCGTCGCACGGATAGTCAAAGAACATTAAAACGTCATTTTTGTCGGCAGTCAGCCTGTTTACGATATGGTTTTTAATATTTTGATAAGGTTTAAGTTCTTCGGAAATATTCCTGTCCTCAACGAAAACGGAGATGCCGACCTTTGCTGTTTTTATATAGTCGTCAACCTGCGGTAAGATATTGGACTTTTTGCGATGGTCATATATTTTGAGTTTTGATGGTTCTTCCTCTTTGAGTGCATCGGAATGGATATCTTTAATAACGAGTTGAATGTCGGTAACGTTATTAAAGGTATTAAGTTGAGGCGCGAAGGCAATATCTATCTTATCTCCCGCAATAAGAGGCGTATCTCCTTTCGACCACCATACACAATCTTTTGTTCCCCGTGGAGTATCAATTACAAGTTTTAAATGTTCTTTATTAGGTCCCATTAATTTTTTTTGTTTTATTTTTAAATCCTTCAGAACAAAAGTCGGGCTCGGATTTGATGCTCCAAAAGGCTCAAGTTTGCTGATTTCTTCAACAAGAGAGATATCCAAATCTTTTATATCAAGTTCCAAATCAATGTTTAAAGACGGTTTAAGTTTTTCTCCGTTTAACATTTCATCAACGGTTTGGTTTATTGCTTTTTTTACGGTTTCAAAACTTGATTTTTCTCCGGAAAAATTGAATCCGCCTGCGAGTTTGTGTCCGCCGAATCGGTCAAGATGCTCCGAAATGTTTGAAAGGATTTCATAAATGCTTAATTCCTGAACTCCTCTTGAGGAACAGCGGTACTCATTATTTTCTTCGGAATAAGTTACTATAAACGTCGGCTTGTAATACTTATCAACAAATTTTGAAGCAACAATTCCCACGATTCCCGACCGCCAGTCTTTGTTGAAAAGTACAATAGCATTGTCTTTCATACCTGTGGCTTTCCACATTTTGTCGGCTTCTTCAAAGGTTACTGCGCAAAGTTCCTGACGCATTCTGTTATATTGTTCAAGAGTGGTAAGAGCCATATCAACTTCCTGTTTGTTTTCGGAAGTCATAAATTTAATGGCTGCTTCTACCGTATCAAGCCTTCCTGATGCATTTACCCTCGGAGCAACCGTAAAGGCAATTTGTTCCGCCGTAATTCCGTTTTCAAAATTAACTCCCGCACTTTCGAGCATACGTTTCAGTCCGTAGTGTTTGCCTTTTGAAATAAGTTCAAGTCCCTTTATAACCAAATACCTGTTTTCACCTATTAAGGGAACGACGTCGGCTATTGTTCCTACCGTTACGTATGGTAATATTTCATAACTGTAACTCAGTTTTTCATATCTCTCAAGTACGCCCTGTGCAAGTTTGAAAGCGACACCCACTCCTGCAAGCGAGGTAAGATATTCAATCTGCGTTGCGGTGAGTTTTTCATCGAGGGAATTCATTGCCTTCGGGTTAATAATTGCATAAGCGGGCGGAAGTTCTTCGGGAGCCTCGTGGTGGTCTGTTATTATTATATCCTTCCCGAAGGTTTTGATTTTTTTAACTTCGTCAACATTGCTAATCCCGTTATCAACCGTTATTATAAGTTTCGGGCCGTTTGGTTTGAGATAAGGCTGTAACGACGTTAAGTTCATTCCGTGTCCTTCGCCGTCTCTGTTCGGGATATAATAATCAACCTCTCCACCCAAATACTTAAATGTTTTCAGAAGAACGGAGGTTGATGTTACTCCGTCAGCATCAAAGTCGCCGTAAATCAGGATTTTTTCTTTGTTATCAATGGCTTTTACAATTCTGTCAACGGCTTTGGGCATATCGCAAAAAGCATTGGGGTGAGTCAGGGTAATGTCAAACGGGTGCAAAAACTCGTGTTTTGCAACCTCCGTTTTAATCCCCCTTACCTCTAAAAGCCTGTCTATTAAAGGTTTCTTGCTGTCGCTTTTGTTTATTATCCATTCTCTTGTGCAAGACATGTCATCTGTTCCAATACTTCAATAGCCTTTTTCAACTGAACGTCATCTTTGGCTTCAACGTTTTCTTTAGTTAATTCTACCACAATATCGGGAGTAATGCCTTTTTTATGGATATCAGTTCCCGCAGGAGTCAGATATCTCTGAATGGTAATATTCATTCCTGATTCGTCGGGCAATTTATTTATTTCCTGTACCAAACCTTTTCCGAAGGATTGTTCGCCAATAATTGTCGCCCTGTGGTTGTCTTTAAGCGCACCGCTCAGGATTTCGCTTGCGGAAGCGGAGCCTTTATTGATTAATACGACTATGGGCTTTTGTGTTACCTGATTATAACGGGCTCGTGTCGTGCTTTTGTATCTGTCTCTGTCAACCGTGCTGACGATTACTCCGCCTTTGAGGAGCATATCGGAGATATAAATTGCGTTGGTTAAAAGTCCTCCCGGATTTGAACGCAGGTCTATTATTATCCCTTTTTTGTTTTCTGCGGAATTAAGTATTGTTTCAATTTCTGAGGCCGCATTTTTACTTATAAACGAACTCAGCCTGATATATTGAATATCTTCAGGGATAACGCTTGCTTCAACGGGCGGTTTTGTGGAAACCGATTTGATTTCGATTTCATCACGCACAATTGAGTAGAGTTTGTTCGGAACCCCTTTTCTCTGTATAAGAAGTGTTACGGTTGTTCCCTTTTCACCTCTGATTTTGTCTGCCGCAGCATCAATATTTATACCCTTTGTGCTTTCGCCGTTTATTTCAAGTATCTGATCGTCGGCAAGAAGCCCGGCCCGTTCTGCGGGAGAATCTTCAAGCGGAGCAATGATTACAAGGTTGCCGTCTCTGATTCCGATTTGAGTTCCGATACCTTTAAGAGAGCCTTTTATTGATTGTGTTTCTTCCGAAAACTCTTTTGGAGGGAGAAATCTAGTATAGGGGTCATTGAGGCTTGCAAGCATTGTATCTATTGCTACATAAGCATCTTCGGGGGTTTTAAGTTTGTGTTCGTAGCGGTAACGCCATTTTGCCCAATCCTGCGAATTGTTTGAAGGGTCGTAATATTTTTTGTTTACGATTTTCCAAACTTCGTCATAGAGTTGGTCGGGAGTTGCCGCAAAAACAGCCCCGCAGGTTATATATAAGGCGGCGATTATTGCCAAACCCGGTTTTATAAATTTGTTCATAAAATTCCTCTCCGTAATCTGAAAAGCGCTTTTATATTATATTACACTTTATTTTTTTAATAATCAAATTTTTGAAGTAAACATGGTGCGGAAAATTAAAAATTTTGTCCTCTGTTCGGCGTATAATACTGTGAATACCACTTGAAGGTGCGAAAAAAAATGTTATAATGTACATGATGCTCCTAATATTTCGAGGCTTTATTATGAAAAAGTACGGTCTTGTTATTTTAAGTGTTTTAATTCTGTGTTCTGTTTTCTGTCTTACCGCATGCACCCCTCCCAAAAAACAGCAGGCAATTAATTATCAGCGCAAATTGGAAAAATATTTGCCCGCTGAACAGAGGAGTACAACTTCGAATGGCGGCGCAATAGACTTGAGCGAAGGTCCAAGGCTTAAATACGATGCAAAAATGGGCCCAGGTGATATGAATTTCGACGTTAAAGTTGTAAATCCATACAGTTTCTAAACAGTGCTATAATGTTTTTATGAACAACAGACAAAACAGAGAATTTGTCGGGAGACTGATTATTGCCGTTCTTACCGAACAGATTAATGTTCGTGAGGCGATAAAGAAGTTTCCCGAAACTACGGACAGAAGTATTGAGTGTGCATATCATGCGCTAGTTCACTATGAAGCAGATGAAGATATGCGCAGAATGGATATTGAATACAGAGATGCGCAGGACGAATATTTGGAAACTATTGCACAGACTTTAATTCAGGGAAAAGATTTACCCAAAAACATAATTGACGAATATAAACCTTATTACAGAGGGATTGCACATTTGTGGAAGGAAGATGCAAGAAGCATCTGGAACGAGTTTAAAAGGTTTATTAATATTTAACCCTATTGATTTTGGAGAACCTTTCTCCTACAATATAAGTGTAATAAGTACACTAGAGCAGAACGGGTATGGATAAGAAAAATATCAGAAATATAGCCATAATTGCACACGTTGACCACGGCAAAACAACGCTTGTTGACTGCCTTCTGAAACAGAGCGGTGTTTTCAGGGAAAATCAGCAGATGCAGGAAAGGGTTTTGGACAGCAACGACCTTGAGCGTGAACGCGGGATTACAATTCTGGCAAAAAACATTTCGATTGATTATAAAGGTATAAAAATCAATGTTGTCGATACTCCCGGCCACGCTGATTTCGGAGGAGAAGTTGAACGTGTATTGGGTATGGTTGACGGTGCGCTGCTCATTGTTGATGCGGCTGAAGGTCCTATGCCGCAGACCCGTTTTGTACTTTCAAAGGCTTTGGAATTGGGTATAAAAATCATTGT